>DASVAK010000017.1:0-13712 GCA_036376395.1 Candidatus Krumholzibacteriia bacterium | reverse complement strand
TGATCCGGCGCAAGGAGGAACCGTGAAGCTCGAGTTCGTGAAAATGGATGGCGCCGCCAACGACTTCATCATGGTCGACAACCGCTCGGGACGGATTCGCCTCTCGCGTGAGGCGGTACGCCACCTGTGCGACCGGCGGCGCGGCGTGGGCAGCGACGGCCTGATTCTCGTCGAGCCCGCGCCGGACCACGACTTCTTCATGCACTACTACAACCCCGACGGGGGCGAGGAAGTGATGTGCGGCAACGGGGCCCGCTGCGCGGCGCATTTCGCGGCGGGCCTGGGGCTCGGCCGGGCGCAGGATGGCGCCACGACGCTCCATTTCATGACCGGATCGGGAGCGATCGACGCGCGCGTGGCGGGCGACCGGGTCTCCATGTCGATGATGAACGCGCGCGCGATGCAGCGCGACCTGCCGGTCAAGGTTGCGCCGGGGAAGGCCGCCGTACATTTTATGATCGTCGGCACCCGGCACGCGGTGGTGCCGATGGATGACGTCACCCGTCTCACTGCGGATGAAGTATTCCAGTTTGGCCGGACCCTGCGGCACGACCCGGCGTTTGCCCCGGAGGGAGCCAACGTGAACTTTGCCTCGCTGGCAAGCGACGGCCGTATGCACCTGCGCACCTACGAGAAGGGCGTCGAGGCGGAGACGCTGGCGTGCGGCACCGGGTCGGTGGCCTCGGCGGTCCTGTTCGCCCACCAGGGCCGGGTCACGAGCCCGGTCCGCGTCGTCCAGCACAGCGGCGACGAGCTCATCATCTCCTTCGATCCCGCGCCCGATGGCGCCACCCACGTGCGCATGGACGGCCCGGCGCACGTGAATTTCACGGGATCCGCCGACGTGCGGGAGTGATGCGCCGCTCCGTCGGCTTCATCCTTGCGGCCGTCGCGTGCCTCGCGGGATCCGCCGCGCACGCGCAGTACCCCTTCGGCAAGAACAAGGTCATCTACCAGGGCCGCGACTGGCGCGTGCTCCAGACCGAGCACGTCGACGTCTACCATTACGCCGCCGACTCGACGCTGATTCTCTACGTCGCACCGCTGGTGGAATCGACCTTCCAGGAATTCAACGAGGTGTTCCGCCTCGAGTTCTCGCACCGGCTCCCGTTCGTCCTCTACGCCACGCACTACGACTTCCAGCAGACCAACATCCTCCCGTCGCTCATCTCGGAATACACGGGCGGGTTCACCGACCTCATGAAGGGGCGTATCGCCGTGCCCGCGAACGGCTCGTACTCGAGCCTGCGCCACGTCGTGCGTCACGAGATGGTGCACGCGTTCATGCTCGAGAAGCTCAAGCAGGTGATGGACGAGCGCGGCAAGTACACGTACAACCACCCGCCGCTGTGGTTCACGGAAGGCATGGCGGAATACATCGCGGACTCACCGCAGACGCCGCAGGGCGAGATGTTCGTGCGCGACGCACTCCTCAACAGCCGCCTCTACCACCTCGATGAGATCTGGCGCATCGAGGGCTCGTACATGATGTACAAGCAGGGGGAGGCGATTCTCAATTATATCGGCACGAACTACGGCAAGGAGGCGGTCGTCAGCATCCTCGAGAACTGGTGGGTATCGCCCGACTTCTCACAGATTCTCGAGCGCAGCATCGGTGTGACCCTCTTCGAGCTCGACGAGGGCTTTCAGAAGTACGCGATGCGTAAGTATTTCCCGTCGGTCCTCGAGCACCGCTTTGCCAGCGACCTGGGAAAGCAGCTCACCCCCGATGCCACGTTCTACAGCCGCCCGACCGCCACCGTGAATCACGCCGGCCAGACCGTGATCAGCGCGCTATCCGCGCGCGACGGCCGCGTGGTGATCACCGACGGCGTGCTCGATGAGTGGGGGACGTGGAAGCCCGAGGTGCTGCTGGGGAGCGGGCGCTCCGGCCGGCTGGAGTCGATCCCGGCCTTTCGCAGCAAGCTCGAAGCGCACGGCGACACGCTGCTCTTCGTCGCCAAGCACAACGCGCGCGACCGCCTCTACATGTGGAACCGGGTCAAGAACAAGGAGATCGCCTCGTGGACGTTTGGCAACCTGACCATGCTGCAGTCACCGACGCTGTCGCACGACCGCACACGGATCGTGTTCAGCGCGATCGAGTCGCTGGGTCGGATGGACCTCTTCATGCTTCACGTGGCTGACGGCCGCGTGGAACGTCTCACCGAGGATGGTTTCAGCGAAGAGGACCCCGACTTCCATCCCGGCGACGACGTGATCCTGTTCACCTCGGACCGCAGCGCGGGCGATGACCAGGGCCGCTCCCACATCTACGAGATGGTAGTGCCGACGCGGGAGATCATCCCGGTGGAAGGCGGGCCGTTCGCCGACAGCAGCCCGGAGTGGTCGCCGGACGGGAAATCCTTTCTCTTCGTGTCCGACCGCGACGGCATTCCCAACGTCTACCTGCACACGCCCGCCGGTGTGACGCGGCAGACCAACGTCGCCACCGGGGTGAACGTGCCCTCGTTCCTGCCCGGCGGCAAGTCATTCGTTGCGAGCGTGTACGAGCGGGGCGAGTTCCACACCTACAAGTTCCCATTGCACGAGGACGCGCGTCCGATGCGCGCGGCCCTTCCGCCCGATTCGCTGCGCGTGCCGTGGTCGCGCGCCGATGTCGCGCCCAACGACTTCACCACCAAGCCGTACAGCACCAAGTTCGGCATCGATTTCGTCGGGGCGGGGATCGCCATCGATCCCGCCGCGGGCGACGTCGGCAACGGCGGCCAGCTGGTGATGACCGACATCCTGGGGAACCACCAGATCAACTTCATCTTCGGCACCACCACCGACCAATTCGACCGCCTCCTGGACGACTTCAACATCGCGGCGTCGTACACCAACCTGGCTCACCACCTGCACTATTCGGTGGCCGCCTTCAACCTGAACACGTACACCGACCAGCAATTTCTCACCAACAAGGAAAAGCGCACGGGCGGCGGCCTCGCGGTGAGCTATCCGCTGAGCAAGTTCGACCGCATCGAGGCATCGACGCTGGTGCGCCGGATCGAGAAGATCAACCCGGCTACCGAGGCGGGTCTGCGCAACCGCGACAGTATCACCGGGTCACTGTACCTGACGGCGGTGCGCGACAACACGCTGTGGACGTTCGGCGGCCCGCTTCTGGGCTGGCGGTTCTACGTCACCGGCGGTCCCACGCTGGATTTCCGGAACCGTGGGTTCGACAGCACGCTGCTCCAGTTCGACGTGCGCCACTACGTGAAGATCGGGCCGCGCGCCGCCATCGCGCTGCGCTACATCAACCGCACCGCGTGGGGCGGGGACGACCTGGTGTTCTACATGGGCGGGCCGTGGACGCTGCGCGGGTACAACTACAACGAATTCTTCGGCCGCACCATGCAGCTCTTCAACACCGAGATCCGCTTTCCGCTGCTCGACGGCCTGCGGCTGGGCTTCCCGTTCGGGCCGGTGGAATTCCCCATGTTCCGCGGCGCGCTCTTCTTCGACGCGGGCAAGGTCAACCGCAACCAGTTCGAGGTGCTCGACACCGAATGGCTGGGCACGCTCGGCGTGGGCGCAGAGCTCAACCTCGGCTTTGCACCGGTCTTCAGAGTCAACTTTACGTGGGCGACGGATTTCGATACGATAGCCAACGACACCGGCTTCGAGCTGTTCATCGGCTACAATTACTAGCCTCAGCGGGCGGCGTTCGCCGCCGTTTCTTTTTCCAATCGACACGGAGATATCATGCGCTGGTCGAAGTATTACCTGCCCACCTACAAAGAGACGCCGCGCGACGCGGAGATCCCGAGCCACCAGCTCATGCTGCGCGCGGGGCTCATCAAGGGCCTCACATCCGGGGTGTACTCGTTCCTGCCCGCGGGGCTGCGCGTGCTCCGCAAGGTGGCCGACATCGTGCGCGACGAGATGGACCGCTCCGGCGCGCAGGAAGTGCAGATGCCGGTGCTGCACCCGGGCGAGCTGTACGAGGAGACCGGGCGGCTGGCGAACTTCGGCGAGCTGCTCTTCAAGTTGAACGACCGGCGCCAGCGCTTCTTCGCGCTCGGCCCCACGCACGAGGAGGTCGTCACCGACATAGCGCGCGACGGGCTCAAGAGCTACAAGCAGCTCCCGCAGAACATCTACCAGATCCAGACCAAGTTCCGCGACGAGTTCCGCCCGCGCTTCGGCGTGATGCGCGCGCGCGAGTTCATGATGAAGGACGCGTACAGCTTCCACGCCACGCCGGAATCGCTGCAGGAAACCTACGAGCGTATGGCGCAGGCGTACACCGCCATCATCGAGCGCTGCGGGCTGGCGGGCGTGCGCGTCGCGGCCGAATCGGGCGCGATCGGCGGCGACGTGAACCACGAGTTCATCGTGCTCGCGGACGCGGGGGAGAGCCTCATGTTCCGCTGCGCGAACTGCGGCTACGCGGCCAACGACGAGCGCGCGGAGAGCAACGGCCCGCGCAACCTCGAGAAGGAGACGGCGGGAATGCAGCAGGTGTCGACGCCGGGCAAGCACACGGTGGACGACGTGGCCGCGTTCCTCGGCGTCTCGCCGCAGCGTCTCGTGAAGACGCTGCTCTTCCGTGCCGGCGATCGCGTGATCGCGGCACTGGTGCCGGGCGACCGCGAGCTCAACGAGGTCCGCTTCGCGAAGGTGATCGGCACCCCCGAGTTCCGTCCGCTCGACGAGGCGGAGATCCTCGCCGCGACGGGCGGCCCAGTGGGTTTCTCGGGCCCGGTGGGCCTGGGTAACCAGGTCGAGTTGTTCGCCGACTCGCTGCTCGAGGCGTACGACGGCATGATTGTCGGCTCGAATGCGAAGGACATGCACACGCGCGGTGTTCGCATGGGCAAGGACTTCAAACCGGGCACGGTGGCGCCGTTGTCGACCGCGAAAGCGGGCGATGTCTGCAAGCAGTGCGGCAAGGGCGAGCTCGAGCCGCAGCGCGGCGTCGAGATCGGACACATCTTCAAGCTCGATACCAAGTACAGCGCGGCCATGAAGGCCACGTTCCTCGACGCGGAGGGCAAGGACCATCCGTTCATCATGGGCTGCTACGGATTCGGCGTGTCGCGCGCGGTGGCGGCGGCCATCGAGCAGCACCACGACGAGAAGGGGATCCGGTGGCCGAAGGCGCTGACGCCGTTCCATGCCATCGTCACCATGATCAACATCTCGGATGAAACCACGACGAAGGCGTGCGACCGCATCTACGACGAGATGGCCCGCATGGGCCTCGACGTCCTGGTCGACGACCGCGACCTGCGTCCGGGCGCGAAGTTCAAGGACGCGGAGCTCGTCGGTGTGCCGCTGCGTGTCACCCTCGGCGAACGGAACCTGAAGGACGGGAACGCGGAAATATATTACCGACTCGACGACCGCAGCGAAATCGTGCCGCTCGACCGCGTGTCGAAACTAGTCCACGACTACTACTTGGACGTGCGCTGAGACCGAGGTCGTGGCGCGGGTGGCCGCGAGCGGGGCTGCGCCCCGAGGACGGAGCCGCGCCCGGGTAAAGTCGTTGAGTCTGCTGATGTACCAGGCAACGGCCGCGCGGCGTAGTCCGAAGGGGGCTGCTCGCGGACAGGACCCGCGCGATCGAAAAGGAAAAAGAAAATCGGCGCCTCGTTCGAGACGCCGATTTGCGTTTTCAAGTCTGCCGGATGGCGCTAGGCCGCTTTGGCAGCGGGTGCGAGGCGCGACTTCAGGCGGGCCGCCCGGTTCTTCGAGATGATGCCCTTGGTGACCGCCCGGTCGAGCAGCGACTGGAAAGCCGCGAATTCGGCCGGTCGTTTGGCGGCATCGAGCTCGCGATACTTGCGGACGGCAAGGCGCAGGCTGCTCATGGAGGCGCGATTGCGCGCGTTGCGCTTCTCGTCCTGCTTCAGTCGTTTCTCGCACGATTTATGTTGTGGCATTCCAGATTCCTCCTGCAATAATCAGACGAAGCAATTTACCAGACCCCGAGAGGGCCGTCAAGCGCCGTGAAAACCAGCATGGACGGGGCAGTGGACGCCTTTCTCCACTACCTCGTGATCGAAAAAGGACTCCTCCCCAACACCATCCGGGCCTACGGCCGGGACCTGGGCGCCCTGGTCGACACCCTCGAGGAGCAGGGCATCACCGACCCCAAGCGGATCGGGCCCGATGCCATCGAGCTCCACGCCGTGCGTCTCTCGAAGCGCGGCCTGTCAGCCTCATCGCGGGCCCGCATGCTCTCCGCCATCCGCCATTTCCACCGCTTCCTCGAGCAGGAGGGCATGGGATCGCGCGACGCGGTGGAACGCGTCGTCCGCCCGAAAATCGGGCGCCGGATGCCGGGCGTGCTCACGCTCGCGCAGGTCGAGAGCCTGATCGATGCGCCCGATGCAGCCACGCCGCTCGGGGTCCGCGATCGCGCCATGCTGGAGCTCGCCTACGGGGCCGGGCTGCGCGTGAGCGAGTTGTGCGGCCTGCGCGTGGACTCGCTCCTGCTCGACCAGCAGATCGTCCGCATCACCGGCAAGGGGGGCAAGCAGCGGATCGTCCCCTTCGGCCGCGCGGCGGGGAAGGCGATCGCGCGCTACCTGGACCACGCGCGACCGCACCTGCTCAAGGGGCGCGTGTCACCGTACGTGTTCGTCAATGCCCGCGGCGGCGGCATTTCGCGCGTGGGTTTCTTCAAGAACCTGAAGCACCACGCCGCGACGGCCGGGATTGCACGGCGGGTGACGCCGCACGTGCTCCGCCACTCCTTCGCCACGCACCTGCTCGAGGGCGGCGCCGACCTTCGTCTCGTGCAGGAGCTGCTCGGGCACGCGGACATCGCAACCACGCAGGTTTACACCCACGTTGACACGCGACATCTTCTCGAAGCGCACCGGGCCTTCCACCCGCGCGGGCGCTGACCGGGGCGCGACTGAGCGATTCCTTGACGCATCCGGAATGGCCGCCTAGAATGCGGCAAAACGCCGTGTCACCGCACACCTTGGAGCCTGTTTGACCCCGTCGAAGAAGATCATTTTGAGTGGAAATCGCCCCACCGGCCGTCTTCACCTGGGGAACTACACGGGCGCGCTGGAGAACTGGGTGGCCCTGCAGAGGGACTACCAGTGCTTCTTCATGGTGGCCGACTGGCACGTGCTGACGACCGACTACGAGCACACTGCGCTGATCCCCGGCAACACGCGCGAGATGGTGCTCGACTGGGTCAGCGCCGGACTGGACCCGGTGACATCGGTGATCTTCGTCCAGTCGCACATCAAGGAACACGCCGAGCTCTTCCTGCTCCTCGCGATGCTGGTCAGCACGGCGCGACTCGAGCGCAACCCGACGCTCAAGGAGCAGGTTCGGGACCTCGAGATGGACCAGGGTGAGGAAGGCCTCGCGTACGGCCACCTCGGCTATCCCGTGCTGCAGGCGGCGGACATCCTGATGTACCGCGCGCACACGGTACCGGTGGGCGAGGACCAGCTCCCGCACATCGAGATCACGCGCGAGCTGGTGCGCAAGTTCAACCGTCTCTACGGCGAGGTATTCCCCGAGCCCGAAGGGCTGCTCACGAAGTTCGCGCGCTTCCCGGGGCTCGACGGCCGGCGCATGAGCAAGTCGCTGGGCAACACGATCGACATCGCGGATTCGCCGGCCGAGATCGAAAAGAAGATCATGACCGCGTTCACCGATCCGGATCGCAAGCGTCGCAACGATCCCGGGCATCCCGAGGTCTGTTTGATCTATACCTACTGGCAGAAATTCGGCACCGCCGACGAGGCCCGGCTCACCTACGAGGAGTGCACCACGGCCAAGCGCGGCTGCGTCGAGTGCAAGCGCGCCGCCGGCGCGGCCATCGCGAGGCATCTCGCGCCGCTGCGCGAGAAGCGCGCGACGCTCGAGGCGACACCCGGCGCGGTGGACGACATTATCAACGACGGCGATGCACGCGCCCGCGCGGCCGCGCAGGAGACCATGACGCTGGTCCGGGAGAAGATGCACATTGGCTGAGCAGCGCCCGAACCACTTCACCGCGGAGCTCGAAGGGCTGCGCGCGCCGCTCGGGGTCATTCTCTACCTGATCCGGCGCGACAACCTCGACATCTACGACATTCCCATCGCGAAGATCACGCGCGAGTACCTCGACTACCTGGGTACGATGGAAGAGATGCAGATCGAGCTCGCCGGTGATTTCTTCGTCCTCGCCGCGACACTGATGCGCATCAAGGTGCAGATGCTGCTGCGCAAGGAGGACGACACCGAGGAGGATCCGCGCCAGGAGCTGGTGCAGTCGCTGCTCGAGTACAAGAAGATGGTCGAGGCGGCCAAGGGCCTGCGCGACATGGAAGAGCAGCGGCAGTTTATCTTCACGCGACCGGTCTCGCTCGAGGAGAAGGGGCCCACCGTCGAGCCGGAGATCGACCTGAGTCTCTACCAGCTCATGCGGGCCTTCCAGGAGGTCATTTCGCAGTTCGAGGGCGCGCCGGTGCGCGAAGTCGAGCTGGAGACCTACACCATCGAAGAGAAGATCGACATCGTGCGCGGCGCACTCACGGCGCGCGAGCCCGCGCTCTTCAGCGACCTGTTCGCGGGAAGCCGCAGCCGGATGGAGCTCATCGTGACGCTGATGGCGCTGCTCGAGCTGCTCAAGCACGGCCAGGCGCGCGTCGAGCAGGAGGGGTCGTTCGGCCCCATCTGGATCTACAAGGGCGCCAATTTCGGCCGCGAGCTGGGATCGGTAGACTGGGAAGCGGAGCCCGCGGGCGCGATCGAAGTGACGCCGCAGGACGGTCCCCGTTTCGACGATACCGACCTCGCCATGCACGCGCCCGTTGAAGAAGTGAACGAATTGAACTCGCCCGCGGGCGATACGGAAGACGACCATGGAGAATCCGAACCTCGATAACATCGTCCTCGCGCTCCTGTTCGCGTCCGACGAGCCGCTCTCCGCGCGCAAGATCGCCGCGCTGGTGGAAGACGTCACCGTCGCGGACGTGAAGGCCGCCATCGACACGTGGAATGCGCGCGCGGATGCCGAGGCGTGGAGCATCGGCATCGAGCAGGTGGCGGGCGGCTACCGCCTCGCGACGCGCCCCGACTACGCGCCGTACGTATCACGGCTCTACGCCGGACGCCGCAAGTTCCGCCTCTCTCGCGCGGGGCTCGAGACGCTCGCGATCATCACCTACAAGCAGCCCATCACGCGCGCCGAGATCGAGTCGATCCGCGGCGTCGGCAGCGGCAGCGTGATCGCCAATCTCATGGAACGATCGCTGGTGCAGATCACCGGCAAGGCGAAGGTGCTCGGCGCGCCCTTCCTGTACGGCACCACGCAGGAGTTCCTCGAGTACCTCGGCCTCAATTCGCTGCGCGACCTGCCCAGCATGGAGGACCTCGAAGCGCTGCTGGCGAAAGAAGCCGGCGCCGAAGCGGCGGTGGAGGGCGACGGCGTGCCGGTCGCGCCGGAGGTCGATCGCATGGTGGCGACCGCGGAAGACGGCATGCCTGACATGCCGCGGCCCGATTTCGATCCGGACGACTACGATGACGAGGACGCCCCGGCGGCGCTCGAGCGCGCGCTGGCACGCGCGGCGAGCCTCGGGCCGCGCATCGACGAGCCCTTGAACCGCCCCGTCACCAGCGGCGATGACGAGCCGGCGGAGAGTGACGAGGCCGATGCCGGCGGGATGGATGTGACCCCGGATGGCGATGACGCCCAGCGGTGACGACGGAGGCATTCGCCTCAACCACTACCTCGCGCAGCTCGGGGTGGGATCGCGTCGCGCCTGCGACGCGCTGATCGCCGCCGGGCGCGTCCGCATCGACGGCAAGGTGGTGCGCGAGCTCGGCACGAAGATCGTGCCCGGCGCGCACAACGTGCTCGTGGACAACCACCCGGTCGGCAGGGCACCGCGCCGGCTGGTCTTTCTCCTCCACAAACCCAAGGGTTTCGTGAGCACGGTCTCCGATCCTCAGGGACGTCCCACCGTGATCGACCTGGTGCGGCCCGTGGCGCGCAAGGAGCGTCTCTTTCCGATCGGCCGGCTCGACGTCAACACCACCGGCGCGTTGCTGATCACCAACGACGGCGATCTCTGCTACCGTCTCACCCATCCGCGCTTCGGCATCGCGCGCGTCTACCAGGTCCGCGTGCGCGGCGAGGTGACCGACACGCAGTTCCGGCGCCTGCTGCGCATGGCAGAAGAGGGGGTGCGCGAGACGGGCCGGCCGCGCGCGGCGCGCCCCGCGGTCGAGATCGTGAAGCAGCTCGAGAAGGAAGCGATCCTCAAGGTAACGCTGCTCGAAGGGCGCAACCGCCAGGTGCGCCTGATGTGCGAGAACGTCGGGCTGCGCGTGGTGGCGCTCAAGCGCCTGAGCTTCGGCCCGGTTTCCGTCCGCAAGCTGCCCCTGGGCGCGGTGCGGCCGCTCGAGCGCCGCGAGCTGGACCGACTCGAAGCGCTCACGAAAGGGAAGCCATGAACATCGACAGGATCGTGCGGCCCGGGGTGCGACAGATCCAGCGCTACGAACCCGGCGAGGACCATCCCGGCTGCATCAAGCTCTCGTCGAACGAAAATCCGCGTCCGCCGCATCCGCGCATCGTCGAGGCCGTCGTCGCCGCGATGCTCACGTCGAATCGCTACCCCGAATCGGGCTGCCCCGAGCTGACCCGCGCGATCGCGAAGCACCACGGTCTCTCCGAGAACGAGATCATGGTGGGACACGGCTCGAACGAGATCATCGATCTGCTGGTGCGCGCGTGCGCCGGGTCGGCCGAGAACGTCATCTTCCCGGTGCCGAGCTTCATCGTCTACCACCTGATCGCAAAGGTGTGCGGCACCGAGGGCATCGGCGTCCCGTGCCGCGACTACCGCATGGATCTCCCGGCCATGCGCCGCGCGGTGAACGACCGCACCCGCGCCATCTTTCTCTGCAATCCCAACAACCCGACCTCGACCTATGTGAACGACGCCGAGGTTCGCGACTTCCTGCGCGATCTGCCCGATGATCTGTTCGTGGTGATGGACGAGGCGTACATCGATTACGTCGACGCGAAGGACTACCCCGACTCGATGCAGCTCCGCCGCGAGCACGAGAACCTCGTCATCCTGCGCACGTTCTCGAAGTTCTTCGCGATTGCCGGCGTGCGCGTCGGGTACGCCATCGCGCATCCCGACGTCGTGGACGTGCTGCACCGGGTCCGCCAGCCCTTCAATGTATCGAGGTTGGCAGAAGGCGCCGGATTGGCGGCCTTGCAATGCTATGACGAACTGGCTCCGCTCTCGCGCGAGACCGTCGGCGAACGCGAGCGCGTGCGCGCCGAGGTGCTCGGGCTGGGCGTTGTCTGTCCGCCGTCGCAGACCAATTTCCTGTTTGTCGACCTCGGCGGCTCGGAGCTCAACCTGTTCGCCGAGCTCCAGCGCCGCAAGATCATCGTCCGCCGCCTCGGGCAGTTCGGCGCCACGCGCAACAGCTACCGCATCAGCATCGGCACGCCGGACGAGAACGACCGGCTCATCGCCGCGCTGCGCGACGTCCTGGGCTCCAACCCCGCGACGGCCCGGCCGGTCTCCCGCCAGGGTTCGAGTTCGTGAACGACCGCATCCGCTCCTTCATATTCACCATCGACGGGCCATCCGGGTCGGGGAAGAGCACGACTGCGCGGCTGGTCGCGAAGCGTCTCGGTCTGCGCCACGTCGACACCGGTGCCATGTACCGCGTCGTCACGCTGTGCGCGCTCGACACTGGCGTCGACCCGGGAGACGCAGCACGGCTGGGCGCGCTCGCGCGCGAGCTGGCGATCGACTTCGGCGAGGACGCCAACGGCGTCGCCGCGGTGCGCGTGGGGACACGCGATGTCACGCAGGACATTCGCTCCCGGCGCGTGACCGACGCGGTCTCGGCGGTGAGCGCGCACCCGGAGGTCCGCGCCGCGATGGTGCGACGCCAGCGCGAGCTCGCGGCGCGCGGCGGCGTCATCCTGGAGGGGCGCGACATCGGCAGCGTCGTGCTGCCGTGGGCCGACGTGAAGATCTACCTCGACGCGTCGCTGCGCGTGCGCGCGGAGCGGCGGTTCGCGGAGCTCACGGCGGCGCGCGTATCCACCACGGTCGACGAGGTGGAGCGCGACCTCGCGCGGCGCGACACGCTGGATGCATCGCGCGAAGCGAGTCCGCTGGTCTGCCCGGTGGGTGCGTGGGTGGTGGACACCACCACGGTCACGATCGACCAGCAGGTCGAGCGGGTCATCGAGCTGGGGGAGACGGCCGCGCGCGAGCGCGAGGAAGCAGGCCGGCCTCCCCAGCGCAAGCGATTCGTCTACCGCGCGATCTGCGCGCTCGTCGCCGCCATCTATCACGTCGTGTTCGGCATGCGGGTGCGCCGCATCCTGCGCCCCGAGCCGGGCCAGCACTATCTCTTTGCGAGCAACCACCGCGCGTACTCGGATCCCCCCGCGGTATCCTGCCGGCTCCCTCGCGAGGTCCACTTCGTGGCCAAGGACTCGCTGTTCCGGACGCCCGTGCTCGGTCCGCTCATCCGCTACCTGAACGCGTTTCCCATCCGGCGCGAGATGTTCGACCGCGAGGCCATGGCGCACGCCGCCGGGTTGCTGCGCGCGGGGAGGTCGGTTTTGATCTTCCCGGAGGGAGGGCGCATCCGCGACCGCGACTTCGGAACGGCGCGCAGCGGCGTGGGGTATCTCGCCATCCAGACCGGGGCGCCCGTCGTCCCCGTCTTCGTGGAAGGGACCAACCACCTCCACCTGTGCCTGTTCCGGATGCGGCGCTTCCGGGTGATCCAGGGACGGCCGATCCGGATCCCGCGGGAGCTCGCGGAGGCGTACCGGCGCGAGGACGACAAGACGCTGTACCGGCGCCACTCCGAGATGGTCCTATCGGCCATCAAGGCGCTCCGGGACGGGGCGGCCTGACGCCCTCATCTCCCGCCGGAGTTCGGGGTTGCAACCCCGTCCGCGAAAAGCTATTATCCACAAACCCCTTTTTCGGAATGAACCTTTTTCCACACGAAGTCTGGAGGCGATCCGGTTTGATGTTAGACGGTACGAGCGGGTCATCCCGCAGTGAGCAGACCAGTACGAAAGGAGGTGCGGGTCTGCGCTCACCGGCGTACGCGCTCTTCGAGACGCTCGACGCGGAAGCGGCGGCTGTCGAAGCAACCGGTCGCGCAGCCGGGGCAGCATTGATACCCGGCTATGAAGCCACCATCATCACCTTCGAAGAAGGCCAGATCGTGCGTGGCACGGTCACCGGCATTCGCGAGAACGAAGTGATCGTCGATGTCGGCTTCAAGAGCGAAGGCACCATTCCACTCCAGGAATTCCGCAGCGTCGACAACCTCGCCGTGGGCGATCAGTTCGACGTGTATCTCGAGAAGCTCGAGAACCAGGAAGGCCTCGTCGTTCTCTCCAAGGAGAAGGCGGACTTCTTCAAGGTGTGGGGCCAGATCAAGGACGCCCACGACAACAACCAGATCGTCCAGGGCCGCGTGAAGCGGCGCATCAAGGGCGGCCTCGTGGTCGACCTGCTCGGCGTCGATGCGTTCCTGCCGGGATCGCAGATCGCACTCCGCCAGGTTCCCAATCTCGACGATCTGATCAGCCAGACGCTGGACTTCAAGATCATCAAGATCAACAAGCGCCGCCGCAACATCGTGGTGTCGCGCCGCGTCGTGCTCGAGGAGAAGCGCGAGGAGCTCAAGAAGGTCCTCATGGGCGACCTCGAGCCGGGCCAGGTGCGCGAGGGCAT
>DASVAK010000086.1:0-9849 GCA_036376395.1 Candidatus Krumholzibacteriia bacterium | reverse complement strand
GATTCCGCGCATCGTCTCGCACGATGTCTACCTGAACGCGATTGTCGTCTCCGTTGTCCTGGTGGTGCTGGCGCTGGTGCTGATCCGGCGCGCGCTTCGCGACGAGGTGACGTTTGCGCTCGCCGTCGTGTTGCTGGTTTGCTGCAACGGCTTCATGGACTTCACGACGGCGGGGCTCGAAAATCCGCTCGCGTATCTCGTTATTGCGTTCTACCTGCTCCAGTACGCGCGCCTGTTCCGGGGCGAGAAGGCGGAGCAGCCGGTGCTTCTGCCGCGGCTGGCGCTGGCCTTCGGGCTCGCGCTGGTGACGCGCCATGATCTCCTGCTGTTGCTCCTGCCGTCGTTTGTCCAGGCGCTGCTCGTCCACCGGTCCGGGCTGCGCGGGCGCGGATGGGTGTCGCTGGCGCTTCTCGCGCTCGGGCCGCTCGCGGCGTGGTCGTCGTTCGCGCTCGTCTACTACGGCTCGCTGTTCCCGAATCCGGCGCTGGCCAAGTTGAACACCGGAATCGCGCACGCCGATCTCATCCGGCAGGGTGCACGTTACCTCGTCGCGTCGCTGCGCTTCGACACGGTCGCCGTCGTGGTGCTGGCAGCAGCGGTGGTCGCGGCGTTCGCCACTCGCGAACGATGGATGCGCGGGCTCGCGCTGGGCGTGCTGGCCAATGTTGCGTACGTGGTCTGGGTCGGCGGCGACTTCATGCTCGGGCGCTTTCTTTCCTTTGCGTACCTCGTGGCCGTGGTGATGCTGCTTTCGTGCATGGACATCCGCCGCACCCGCGGGGCGCCGGCGCTGGCCGGCGCTGTCCTGCTCGCGTATGCGTTCGTGTACCCGCACACGCCGGTGAACAGCGGGCGCCGGTACTCCAACACGACGCAGCACGCCGGCATTGCCGACGAGCGGGGTGTCTACTTCACGGCGACGTCGATCCACGCCTACGTCGAGCACACGCGGACAAGAACAACGCCGTACTTTCCGGACCACGCGTCGGCGAAGCGCGGCTACGAGATCGGTCGCGGGCCGTACAAACTGACGGACTCGAACATGATCGGGTTTTTCGGATACTGGTGCGGGACGCGCGTGATGATCGCGGATCGCCTGGGTCTCGCCGACCCGCTCTTCGCCCGGCTGCCCGTGGCGGACCGCCAGCGATGGCGCATCGGGCATTTCTTCCGCGCGCCCGTGCCCGGCTACTACGAGAGCATCGTCCACGACGACGCGGAAATCCACGATCCGCAGTTGAACGACTATTACCGCAAGATCCGGCTCGTCACGCAGGGACCGATCTTCTCGAAGGAGCGGTGGGGGGCGATCGTCGCGATGAACCTGGGGCGCGGCGACCGCTACGACGCGGCGTACGAGGCGCGTCGCTGATCGCTAGTCGCCGGAGCCGGCCGCGGGGTCCAGGTTGCGCTCGAGATCCTTCGGATTCCACACGAACTCGGTGAGCTGGAACTTTGCGGTGAGCGTTCCGCCCGCATACGTGACCTCGCGAAACGGAACCAGCACTCCGTCCACCGCGTGGAACTGTTCGTAGTCGGCCACGAATTCAAGCGGCGGTTGCGCCATGCCGGTCGTCACGCGCGTGATGCGCCACGTCGCCGGGTCGACGTGGTAGTCGATGCGAAGCGACGCGTCGATCGGAATGCGGAGCACCGTGCGTCCCTGGGGATCCGTGCCCCGTGGCTCGATCTCGCCTTGATGCTCGAGCAGGCGAAGGGGCAGGTCGAGGCGCGCGGTTTGCAGGCGCATGGCCAGCAGTTTGACGGGAATGGCGGGGGCCAGGTCCTGGGGACTGGAGCCGAGCCAGCCCACGTCGCCGTCGGTGATGCGTATCTCGTGGTGGTCGGGGTAGTCGAGGTCCAGCCGCAGCCGGTCGGGACGCGCGAACCAGCGCTGGGCGCGCATGGGCTCGTCGCGCTGCGCGGCCCACTGGTTGCCGCTCGCGTAATAGCCATGCAGCGCGTGCATCGCCTTCTCGCCACCGTAGGCCTCGATGACGCGCGAGACGATGTCCGCGACGTTCGCATCCGGTTTCTGCGCGCCGGCGATTCGAGCGGTGCAGATACACGCGGCGGCGACCATGATGACGGCCTGGATTCGACGATTGCGCATCGAGCACCTCGTTCGCGACCACCCCTGGCATGCTGCGACAGGACCGCCCGCGAGTCCAGCGCGGAATTCACGCGGTCCTAGAGCAACTTGTCCAGCACCTCGACCAGCCGGTCCACTTCGTCGAGCGTGTTGTAGTGGACGAAGCTCGCGCGGATCACCCCGTTCTTCTCGCGCAGGCCGAGCGCGTCGATCAGGCGCGCCGCGTAGAAGTCTCCCCAGCGAATGCCGATCCTGTGCTCGTCGACCGCGGTGGGGATCTCGTCGCTGGTGCGGCCATCCACCACGAAGGCGATGGTCGGCATGCGCTGCGAGCGATCGGCGGTGGGCAGGCCGATGATGCGCACGTTGCGTTTCGATTTCAGCAACTCGATGAGCGGTGTCGCCAGCGCCTGTTCGTGCGCCGCCACCGCGTCGAACGCCCACGACAGGAGCGCGGCCGGGTCGTGCTCCAGGTCCGCGCGGCCGTGCGCGCGCGCGAACTCCCGCCAGTAATCCCGCAGTCCCGTCAGGCTGTACGTGAGCTCGTGGTTCACGTTGCCGGGCTGGAACCGGTACGGCACTTCGTTCGCGAGGAAATAATGGTTGAGGCCGGGAATGCGCTCGAGGAGCTCGCGCCGCCCGTAGAGAAGCGCGTAGTGCGGACCGTAGGTCTTGTAGAGGCTGAAGCCGTAGAAATCGACGCCGAGCGCGCGCACGTCGACGCGCGCGTGCGGCGCGTAGGCGACGCCGTCGACGCAGATCATGGCGCCGGCATCGTGCACGACGCGCGCGATCTCGCGGATGGGGTTGATGGTGGCCACCACGTTGGAGGCGTGGGTGACGGCGACCAGTCGCGTGCGGTCGTTCAGAAGCGATTGCAGGTCGTCCACCTCGAGCTGCCACGAGTCCGGGTTCACACGCCACGTCTTCACCGTGATGCCGCGCTTCGCGAGGTCGGCCCACGGTCCGATGTTGGCCTCGTGGTCGAGATTGGTGTGAATCACCTCGTCGCCGGGCCGGAAGGTTTCGGCGAGGCCCAGCGAGAGCACGCGCATGTTCATCGACGTCGATGTGCCCAGCACGATCTCCGAGGGATCGGCGGCATTCACGTATTGGGCCATCCACGCCACCGCATCCGCGAGCCGTTCGTCGGCGAGCCGGGATGGATGGTACGAACCGCCGAGCTGCACGAAGGAGGTCTGGCAGTACTCGATCATGCGGCGGACCACCGGCCACGCGATCTGCGACCCGCCCGCGTTGTCGAACAGGGTCCAGTCGGTGTCGAGGCCGGGAAACTGGGATCGGATGAAATCAAGATTGAGATTCATGGAATGCACCCGCGATTTTTCGGGAAGGCCGGTACGGCCAGGGTTCCGTCGCGGACTATCATATCGCGGAGAACCGGAAATGAAGCCGATTATTCCAACGCATATCGTGCAAATCCGCTTCTACGCGGAGCTCAACGACTTCCTGCCCGCGCCGCGACGTCATATCGAATTCGAGCACGCGTTCGAGGGCATGCCGGCGGTTCGCGACGTGGTCGGGTCGCTCGGTGTGCCGCATCCCGAAATCGACGTCATCCTCGTGAACGGAATATCGGTCGGGCTCGGGCATCGCATCCACGATGGCGATCGGATCGCCGTGTACCCGGTGTTCGAGGCGCTCGACGTGGGTCCGTTGCAGCGACTGCGATCGCTCCCGCTTCGTATCACCCGCTTCGCGCTCGACTGCCACCTGGGCAGGCTCGCGCGCGCACTCCGGCTGCTCGGCTTCGATGCCTCATACCAGCGCGACGTGCGCGATCCCGACCTGATCGCGCAGGCACGCAGCGAAGGACGTATCATTCTCACCCGCGACCGCGAGCTCCTGAAAGCGCGCGTGGTCACGCACGGCATCTGGATCCGGTCCACCAATCCGCGCGAGCAGGTGTTGCAGGTGCTCGACCGGTTCGACCTGCGAGCGCGAGCGCGGCCTTTCACGCGCTGCACCGTGTGTAACGGCGAGCTTGCGGCCGTCTATGCCGAAACGGTGCACGACGAGGTGCCGCCGCGAGTTTGGGAGCAGCCGCAGGAGTATTTCCGCTGCATCCGGTGCCGCAAGGTGTACTGGAGAGGCACGCACGCGGCCCGGCTCCAGGAATTTGTCGACGCCGTGCTCGGGCCGCGGACGGCCAGCGATTGAGGGTGACGTCCGGCGGTACGGGGCACTAGATTTGGAACCAGCGCCGAGCCAGCGATATCCCCGGAGGCCGCTCGTGTTCCCGATTCACCGCATCATACTGATCGTTTGTTTGGTCGTTCTATTCGCGCCCGTCGCGCACGCCCAGCAGGCACCGCCGCCGGTTCCGCCGCAAGCGGCGCAGTTCGACTTCTGGCTCGGCGACTGGGACGCCGCCTGGGGAGAGAACCTGCGCGGGACGAACCACGTCACCAAGCGCTGGGACCGCGTCATCATGGAAGAGTTCGACGGAAAGCCGGGCATGCCGCTGGTGGGCATCAGCCTCTCGGCCTACGACACCAACGCGCAGCGCTGGAAGCAGACCTGGGTCGACAACGAGGGGAGTTACCTCGACTTCACCGGCGGCTTCGAGGACGGCAGAATGACGCTGTCGCGCATCGCCCACAAGGACGGGAAGCCCATCCACCAGCGCATGGTGTGGCACGACATCACACCCGACGCGTTCACGTGGAACTGGGAGCGTTCTCTCGACGAAGGGAAGACCTGGGAAGTGCAGTGGCAGATCCACTACACGCGTCGGAAGTGAGCCTTCGCGACGCCGATAGGTTCGCCTGCGGCGTCTGTTCTTCGTCGCGGCGGGTGCGCCGTCGAGGCCGCCCCAACCTCGCACCGCCGGGCTTCGGGTTTTCCCCGATCACAGGGACAGGCCGTCTCCTCCGCGAAAAGAGAGCAGTGCGTCCGCTATTATCTCCGCGTACCAACCGTTCGCTTGTGTTTTCACCTTACAGGTCGTCGCGACGCTTTGATATCATTGGAATTCTCAGGGACTAGGCTTCAGTACCCGTTTTTACAAGACCGAGCCCGAAAGGAAACCCCGATGAGAACGAGTAGACGGGTCGGAGTTGTTGTTTTCCTTCTGGTAGTAACCGCTGCGGCGATCGCAGTCATTTCGCCTGGCAGCAGCAATCAATCCACAGCATCGATCACCCCCAGCGTGGCTCCCGCCAGCGATGGGATGCGCGTGTACCTGGATCCGGAGACCGGAGACATGACCGCGCAGCCCACCGATGCCGCGGTCGCCGAGCTCGATGCCGCCCTGGCGAATACGCTGCGCGCGGATGACGAGGGCCTCACCGTGGAACACCACCCGGACGGCTCGCTGTCGCTCGACCTGCAGGGTCGCTACGGTGACGTGACCATGGTGCGCATCGGCGAAAACGGTGTGCAGACGATCTGCAACAACGACGCCGATCAGATCCTCAAGAACCTCAACGACAAGACCTCCCCGACCGGTCTGGAGGTGAAGTAATGCGACGCATACTGGTATTGACCATGCTTCTCATGCTCGCGCTTGCTTCGATCTCCCACGCCACGGTCATCACCATCCTCAACAACGATGGTCCCGGCGAAGGATTCAACGATCCGACACCGAAGGTTCCCGTGGGCGGCAATCCCGGCACGACGCTGGGTGAGCAGCGCCTCAACGTGTTCCAGAAGGCCGCCGACATCTGGGCCGGACTGCTCAACAGCCCGGTGACGATCATCGTGCGCGCGCAGTTCGATCCGCAGACCTGCACGACGACCAGCGCCGTGCTGGGCTCGACGTCGAACGGCGGGCTGTGGGCGAACTTCACCAACGCCCCGCAGCTCAACACCTGGTACGTCGAAGCCGAAGCCAACGCGTTGTCGGGAACCGATCTCGACCCCGCCGTCGGCACGGGCTACGACATGAACATCACGTTCAACAGCAACCTCAACGGCCAGGCTTCGTGCCTGAACGGCGTGGGCTGGTATCTCGGCTTCGACGGCAACGAGGGCACCAACATCGAGCTGCTGCCCGTCGTGCTGCACGAAATCGGCCACGGCCTCGGCTTCTCGTCCGGTCTGGGATCGAGCGGCGCGGAGCCGGGCGGCCTGCCGACCGTGTTCGAGAAGCTCATGCACGACAACACCACCAACAAGGACTGGCACATGATGACGCAGGCGGAGCGCGCGGCGTCGGCCATCAACCCGAACAACGTGGTGTGGACCGGTCCGTGCGTGACCGCGCACGCCCCGTTCGTGCTCTCCGGCATTCCGAGAATGTGGGTCAACAGCGGCAGCCCGCTGAATCCGACCTACGGCATCGGCCTCGCGAACTTCGGTCCGCCGTCGTTCAGCGTCAGCGGCAACCTCGTGCTCGTCGATGACGGCGTGGTGCCCACCACGGATGCGTGCACGGCACTCGTCAACGGTGGCGCCATCGCCGGCAACATCGCGGTCCTCGATCGCGGCACGTGCACGTTCGTGGTGAAGGCGCTGGCGGCCCAGAATGCGGGCGCCATCGCGGTGGTGGTGTGCAACAACGCGGCCGGCCCGGCGCCCGCGCTGGGCGGCTTCGACGCCTCCATTGTGATTCCGACCGTCAGCGTGTCGCAGGCCGACGGCGTGGCGCTCAAGGCCGCCATGCTCAACGGCCCCGTGAACGTGACGCTCGGGTTCGACAACAGCGGCAACAAGTCGGGAGCGGACGCGCTCAACCACGTCCAGCTCTACACGCCGAACCCGTTCGTGAGCGGCTCGTCGCTCTCGCACTGGGATGTCAGCGCGTATCCGAACCTGCTGATGGAACCGAACATCACCAACAGCCTGTCGAATGCCGTCGACCTGACGTACTGGGCCTTCGGTGACATCGGCTGGCACAACGACTGCAACAACCCGGTTGCGGCGGCGATCTCGTCGTTCAACGCGCGTCCCGCGGAGAACGGCGTGGTCCTCAAGGCGACCTTCTACTCGACGCTCGCAGATGCGAACTTCGTCGTGGTGTACCGCGCCAACGCGGGCAGCGACGACTTCCGCAGCCTCGCGACGGTGAACGCGCCGGAAGACGGCCGCTTCACCTACGTCGACGCAAGCGCGCTTGCCGGTCACGGGTATCGCTACAAGGTCAGCGTCATCGACGGCGACGGCGAGTTCTTCTCGCGGACCGCCGAAGTGAGGCTGCCGGGTGCGATGATCACCCTGTCGCAGAACACGCCGAACCCGTTCAACCCGACCACGACGATCCGCTTCTCGCTCCCGTCGAGCCAGCGTGTCGCCCTGGCGATTTACGCGGCGAACGGCGCCCTGGTTCGCACGCTGGTCGACGGCGTGCAGCCGCGCGGTGACCACAACATCACCTGGGACGGCCGCGACATGTCCGGAACCCCGGTCAGCTCGGGCGTGTATTTCTATCGCTTGACGGCAGGGAAGTTCAACGAGTCGAAGAAGATGGTGCTGCTCAAGTAGCTCGCCGTTTTCACGCAGGAAGTCGAAGGACGCCCGGGGCACTCGCTCCGGGCGTCCTTTTTTTTGGGTGTGGTCTGGCGTGAGCCTGGAGGAAGGCGCGTATCAGCGCACGAGCTCGGCCAGCCGCTCGTACAGCCTCACCATCGCCAGCGTGTCCATCTCGCAGTAGCGCAGCAGTTGTTCCCTGAGCGCCACCCTCTCCCCGGGCGAGCGCGCATGCTCGCGCAGCAATAACGACTCGAGTGCCGCCGACGCCGTCCCTCCATCCTGGATCTCCAGCTCGTCGTACCACGGACCCGGGACCAGCGCGGGCAGCACCGTCTTGATGCTGAAGCTCCCCTGGAAGTCCGGGTGATAGACGTGATCTCGCACGATGGCGAGAAGATCGCGGATCGATCCCGACAGCGCCATGAGCTCCGGCGCCAGGTGGGGGAGCGCTCTTGCCAGCTTGCGAATTTCCGTCTGCTCGTAGGACGCGTTGTATGCGAGCACGGTTCGCACTCCCGCGCACGCCGCGATCATGGCCCGGGCAAACGCTTCCCGCGGATCGCCCGGTCCATCGGCAAGCCACGCGTGATGCGTGAGCTCATCATGATCCACAACGTGGCAACTGAACTGCACGGGCACCGACTGGAGCGGAGCGCAGCCCGGCCACACGGGAACCACCGGCGCGATGGTCTCGAAGTCGAGAAAGGCGATCGGAGCGTTGAGGCTCTCCAACGCGTCGCGAAGCCCGGCCTCGACGACAATTCTTCCCATGCGCACGCTCTGCAACTGGCGCTTCGCCGGTCCGCTGGCTTCATAATCCGCTGGAAGGTCGAGGAGCGTGCGGTATCCCTCGCCCTCGAGCTGCGCGGCTTTCGTCCCACGGATGGAATACAGCGTGCTGATGTGATGCTCGGGTTGCGGGGCCCAGCAGCGGCCGACGAACGGGCAGGGGTACGGCGCACTGCAGTGAGGACCGGTCGCGATCTCCGGAAGCGCTCCGGCCAGCATGGCGTGCAGCGCATCGATGCGCGCCGGGGCATCGCGGAGCTCGTCTTCGAGCAACGGCGTGACGTCTTCGCGCACGAACAGGTTCGAGAGGTCGGGATGCCGGCACTCGCGATTGAGGTGCATGACTTGCGCCCGCTCGACGTCAAGCCCGGACCGTCGCGCGACGTGAAGCTGGATGGCCACGTCGGGAATGTGGACTCTCTTCGCGCTGAGCGTAGACTTCACTTCGGCGAGCGTAAAGCCGTCGCCGTTGCGCTCCAGGATGTCCACCGCGACGAAGACGTCGTCGGCCATGAAGCTGGCCTCGTAGATGACGGGGACGCCGGCGTCGATGGCACGCGCGGTGGCCTCCACGCGCTGCCGGGTCTCGTAGAAGGGAAGGTCGATCAGCACGCCACCGGGGACGTAAGTCCGCGCCAGCGCGCCGACCTCGTGTCCGCGGTCGTAGACGGTCTGCTGACCGGCGGTCGTCTCGAGTTCGGGGGCGTTCGGCTCGTGGACTTCCCACCACAGTTTCTTCCGGCACTGCAGCCCGGACATGTACCTGGATTTTGAGAGACTCACGGGCCATCCTCCGGGGGCGCTACCAGTCCTACTACACCCGGGAGGCGCGGCGCTCAACAACGAATACGGTGACCAGGGCCACCGGCGAGCCGGGAGAAGACGCCGGGCTGTCGCAGAACGCCTATTGACACCCGGGGCCGCCGCGCGGAAAGTCGTGTGGAGGAATGAAAACCGCGAGGAGGGTGCCATGGCGTCCGGGAACAGAACCCTGCGTGACGGACTGGTGATGGGATTGATCGCGTCGGTGGCAGTCGCGGTTTTCTACGCCTTCTTCGATGTCCTCGCGGCCCGGGGAAAACTCTACACCGTCGACCTGCTGGGCAAGGCGCTCTTTCAGCACCTCAGGGACCCGTCCATCCTCCTTCTTCCCGTGCAACCCGACACGCGCGTGATCCTGCTCTACAACGCGGTCCACCTCGCGGTCTCGCTGGCGATCGGGGTGACGGTTGCCTGGCTGGTGGGTTACGCGGAGCAGCACCCCGAGCGCGCGCGGTGGGTTACCGCGGTCATCATCGGCGGCTTCTTCGTCACCGTCATCCTGGTCGGAATGCTCACGGCCCCGTTTCGAGCGATGCTTCCCTGGTGGTCCATCGTGGTTGCCAACGTCGTGGCGGTTCTCTTCGCCGGCTGGTACCTGTTGCGTCGCCGACGCGGAGTATTCGGCCACCTCATCTTCCCGATGCGCTCCGCATAGCCCTCGCCCTCACGTACCGCGCCTTCTCGTGTTCCCACGTCGTTGATTCAACGGTGAC
>DASVAK010000081.1:0-4449 GCA_036376395.1 Candidatus Krumholzibacteriia bacterium | reverse complement strand
ATCACCTTGCCGAAGCCTTCCTTGTCGATGATGCGCGCTTCGAGCGGCGGCGACGTCCACTCGGCCGGATCGAACTGCTTCACGTCGTACATGAAGTACAGGCCGACGGTCTTCTTCGCCTTCGCATCGAGTGTCGCGAAGACGCCGGGTTTGCCGTCGGTCGGGATGATCGACACGCTCTGGAAGCCAGCATCCTTGAGGAGCTGCGCCATTCGCTCCGCGCCCTCGTTGGAATTGAGGTTCTCGGCCGCGATCGACGGCAGCGCGATCCACTCCTGCAAGCGCTTGACCGCCTCGTCGTGGCGCGTCGCGATCTCCTTTTCAATGTCCTCGAGATTGTCGGCCGCGCGAGATGCGTTGGTTCCGGTGATGGTGAGTGCGGTTGCCAGGGCGATAGAGGCGAGAATGTATTTCATGCGCTTTGTACCTTTGCTCCGGGATCAATGACGCCGAATGACCAGGCCACGCCCTCCATCGGGCGTGGCCATCTGGTCGGCCGCAGGCCGAACGCAGGTAGTAAACCAGCGAGTGGTTCACGGGGTCAACCCGGACTCTCGGCGTGGGCGAGCCCGTGGCGGCGCGGTGAATCAGCGGTTGATCAGCTTGATCATCTGCGCGTTGTAGCGCTCGCCCTGGGCGCCCTTCGGTGCCGCCGCCTCGATGCGCGAGAGGTCCGCTTCCGATAGCTGGATATCCACGGCGGCAGCATTCTCTTCGAGTCGCTGGATGCTGCTCGTCCCCGGGATCGGCACCACGTCGGGGTGGCGATTGAGGATCCAGGCCAGGGCGAGCTGGGCGGGGGTGCAGCCCTTCTGCGCGGCCATTTCCTTCACGCGCTCCGCCATGGACATGTTCGACGCGAAGTTCGCGCCCTGGAAGCGGGGATGACCGCGTCGCCAGTCTTTCTCCGCCAGCTCCTCGAAGTTCTGGAACCGCCCGGCGAGGAATCCCCGCCCGAGCGGGCTGTAGGCGATGAGTCCGATGCCCAGCTCGCGCAGCGTGGCGAGCATCTCGCCTTCGGGATCGCGGGTGAAGAGCGAGTACTCGTTCTGGACCGACGCCAGCGGGTGTACCGCGTGCGCGCGTCGCACCGTCGCCACCGATGGCTCCGAGAGTCCGATGTGCTTCACCTTGCCCGCCGCCACCAACTCGGCCATGGCACCCACGGTCTCCTCGATGGGCACCTGGTCGTCCACGCGGTGGAGCTGGTAGAGATCGACGTACTCCACGCCGAGTCGCTTGAGCGATGAGTCGCACGCTTCGCGTACGTACTGGGCGCTGCCGTTGACTGTCCTTCCGGCCGGACCACCGCCACGCACGAATCCGAATTTGGTGGCGAGAAAGACGCGCTCGCGCTTGCCGCGGATGGCCTTGCCCACCTTGTCTTCCGAGTCGCCGTAGATGTCCGCCGTGTCGAGAAAGAACATCCCGAGCTCGAGCGCGCGGTGAACGAGCTTGATGGCGTCATCGTCGTTGTGAATGCTGCTCGTGTAAACATCGGCGATTCCCAGGCTCATGCAACCGAGCCCGAGTGCCGATACATCGGGGCCGTTACGGCCCAGTTTTCTGGTTTTCATGTCATCTCCTGTACGTCTGCCGGTGGTTGGGCGCTACCAGATGAAGATACTATTGCAGGATGCCTGCGCCGTGAAGTACCGCACAGAAGGGGGCGCGAGCCCCTTGGGACCGCGTCCGATGGTATACTGCCCGGCTGTGACGTCACCGCTTCCCCGCCGATACTTCGACGTGATCTGCTGCCCGCGCTGCCACGGCGAGCTTTCGCACCCGGCGACTTCGATGGACCGGCTGGAGTGCTCGGATTGCAGGGCGAGCTACCCGGTCGTGGACGGAGTGCCCATGCTGGTCGTGGATGCCGACGACCAGGCCAGCTCCGCCATCCGGCAGTTCTACAACGACGCGTGGAAACGCGACGAGCGGCGCGAATTGCGCGCGGCCGTTCTCCACAACGATCTCTCGGACATCGGCGCACGCTACGCGTCGGTCAACGAACAGAAGTTCGAAGGGATCTTCGAGGGTGGAGGGCGCTACTTTCTCGACGTGGGGTGCGGCGCTCTCCCCCGGGTTAGCTTCGGGAAGCGCTTCGCGCATCACATCTGCCTCGATTTTTCTCTCGATGGTCTCATCGAATGCCGCCGGGCTCTCGGTGACCGCGCCATCACCGTGTGCGGATCCGTCCTGAAGATGCCCCTGAAGTCCGCCATCTGCGACGGCGTGCTTGCCGCTCACTGCATCTACCATATCGAGCGCGAGAGGCAGCACGAGGCCGTGTCCGAAATGTCCCGCGTGCTGGCGACGGGCCGCGTGCTCATCTTCTATGCGAACCCCGATGCGCTCGAACGCAAGGTCATCCGGGGGCTGAAGCGCTTGATGAGGCGCGACGGCGGGCCCGATGTACCGCAAATTGCGGACAACTTCTACTACTACGCGCATTCGATCGACCGCATGCTGGGCTTTCTCCACGACGAATTCCCCGGCAGCGCCGTAGACGTGCTTCCGCTGCGTCTCGTCTCCACCACCGTCTCCGTGCGCGCGTTCCGCGTCAGGGCCCTCGGGCCCGCGTTCTTCTACGCCTTCCGCGCCGTCGAGAAACTCGCACCCCGAAACGCGCGGCCCGCGCGGCTGGTGACCTACGTCGTCGACCGGCCCACCAAACGGTAGAACGCTTCCGTTCGCGGCGATGTCCCCGAAATCATTCCTGAGAATCTCTGCTCTCGCGGTGTGCCTGCTGGGTCCCGCCAGTGCACTCGCACAGCTCCCGCGTGATCCTTCCGAGTTGCTCCTGATCGGCGACAGCGTGGCGGCCGGGATGTATTTTCTCGAGCTCGAGCAGGAGAGCATCGACCAGTCGTGGACCGGTCAGCTCCTCCGCCGTCTCGGCATGGAGGTGCCCGCGGCGCCCTTCCACCATCCCTATCCCATTGATCATCTGAAGCTGGCGCGCGACGGCTTCGGCAGATTCCGTATCGCCTACGCGTGGGAAGCCCGCCGCGCGCTCTATCCCGGGAAGTCCACGATCGACCGCGAGGAAGAGCGCGTCGTCCTGGCGATCCCGGGTCAGACCGTGGGCGAGGTGCTCGAGCAGTCCAGCAAGAACGGCAAGTTGAATGAACACTCGGCGGGCTGGACGTTCGCGAGGATCATGCTACCAGACGATCGGTCCGCCATCGAAACCGTCGAGCACTGGCAGAAGCGTCCGCGCTGGATCGTCGTGTTCATCGGCGCCAACGATCTGCTCGCCTCGTTCGGCATCGTCGGTGCCGCGACGCCACCGGATCCCGCGATGTTTCGCGCGCAGTACGCGGAGCTCGTCGACCGCCTGCGCGCCGTCATGTCGCCCGGAGCGCCCGCCGCGCAGCTCATCGTCGCGACGCTCCCCGATGTCACCGCGTTGCCTTTCCTGCAGGAGCTTCCTGCGTCGGCGGACAACGGAGACGGCGTTCGCTACCCGGCGGGAAGCAAGGCGTCCACGTTTCTGCTCCCGTATCGATCCCACTTCCAGGACGACGAAGTGTGGACGCCCGACGAGCTCGAAACCATCCGCCACCGCGCGCGCGACTACAACGCGGCCATCATCGACATCGCCAACGCGCGCGGCCTGACCGTTGTCGACATGGCGGCGGTGTCGCGGCACATGGCGCGAGACTCCACGTTCTCGAGCGCGGCCTCACCCTACTTCAGCCCCGACCTGCATCACCCGTCGTGGCGCACGCACCGGATCATGGCCAACACGATGCTCGAGACCATGGCGTCGATCGCCGGCGAAGCAGTGCCCGACACACTCGCGCGGCCCGCGCAGCCGTTGCCCGCGGCGAACGAGCTCAAGAACGAGCGCCGCCGCGTGAACGCGCTCATGCACCTGGGGATACAGGGCACGAAGATCGGTCCGCTGCCGCGCAAGTTCACCGCGCGATTGTCATTTGAAGCCGGTGCGCAGATCGGCGACGAGCGAGTCGGCGACGCTGTTTTCGTTGCGATGGCGGGTGTGGAAGGCCTGCCAGTTCCCGTCAGCACGCAGCACCTGCTGAGGATCTGCGCTCACGTGCGGACGACCGCCGTTGCGCTGCACTCGCCCGACGACGATACGGACCTCTTCCCTTCCCGCGGGCTGGAAGGCCGCCTCGGGCTGGGCTTCGAGAAAATCGGCGCGTGGAATTGGAGCCGCTTCGAGCTGGGCGGTTTGATCACGCCTGACGACTCGGTTGACTTCGGTGTGTACGCGCGGCAGGAGTGGCGGATGGTGTACATCGAAGCGGCCAGCCGGGGCTGGCTCTTCGACCGCCTCGAAGTGGGACTGCGCTTCGGCCGGCTGTGGGCGCGACCCGGACGCAACGGAAACTAGATTTGCGCCAGTTAACCCACGGGTCAACGTTGCCCGGCACTGGCAGCCGCATCGTGGTACACTCACGCCTCGCGAAGCCCTCCTCACAC
>DASVAK010000183.1:0-3298 GCA_036376395.1 Candidatus Krumholzibacteriia bacterium | reverse complement strand
GCGTGAGCGCCACGTCGTTGAACCCGTGCACCTCGCCGGGTTGGTCCAGGACCCACTTGTGGAGCAGCTTGCCCGTGTCGAGGTTGAAGACGAACACGCCGCTCCCGTTCCGATCGCCGCGCTTGTAGCCCTCCAGGTTGCTACCATCGAAACTGCACACCCACAGCACGCGCCGCGTCGGATGCACCTTGATGCCGATCACTTCCCACAGCCCGTCCTGGCGCGGAGCAATGAAGTCGCTGGCGTTCCCCTTCGCATCCACGCGTACGATCTTGCCCTTGCGCGTGCTGCCGACATAGAACGAGCCGTCTTTCGGGTCGTAGGCGATGCTCTCGGGTAGCAGGTCTTTCTCCGGGATATAGAAGGCGACGCTGCTGGCGATGCCGGCATTCACCGCCTTGGTGGGCATGGTGACCGAATCGCCAAGCTGGATACCGCCCGTGTCCTGCGCGCGCGGAGATTTCGCGGCGAGACCGAAAGCCGCGGCGCACGCGACCAGAACCAGGACGCTGCACATGACGGTGTGCCGCATGGTGCTCAGCGGATCAGCTCGAAGTTGGTGAAGTCGGCGTGGTGATAGATGAGCGCCTCGGTGCTGCGACGCACGAAGTCGCCTTCCTTCGAGTGCACGGCGACGACGTGCATGACTTCGATGGGGAGGCCGTGCCGGAAACCGATGCCGACGCCGGTGAATGGATGGCGCAGCAGCTCGCCCCGCGGCGACTTGCGCAGCGTCCCGTCCTTGCGCCGTTCGTACTCGAGGAACTTGCCCACGTCGGCGAGCAACGCGCCGGCGATCAGCACGTCGCGATTGATGGGGAGGCGTTTGCCGTAGGACTCCGTGAGCGAGTCGGCGATCGCGAGCGCGGTGCGGCACACGGCGCGCACCCGCTCGAGCACGGTAAGGCTCGCCTGGTCGCCGAGAATGGCGAAGGGAACCTGCTTCATCTCGTCGACGGTGAAGCCGCCCGACTGCACCGCCTCGGTCCACACCGCGATGACCTTGTCGCGAAGGTCGGCCTCCTGGATGAGGTTCAGCTCGGGGAGCGCGGCAACGAGTTCATTTCGCATCTGGAGGCCCTCCCTTGATGGGCAGGTCGACGATGACGAGCGGCGCGTCGCCGCCGTCCTGGACGAGAAACTCAGCGCCGGTCGTGGCGACGGGCGCGCGGACATAGCCCAGGCAGAGCGCTCGCCCCAGCGCGGGCGAGAACACCGCCGATGTGATGCGCCCGGCGGGCCCGGCGTCGTCCGCCGACGCGCTTGCGCGCAGCGACGCCCCGGCGGCGGGCACGTTCGTGCCCCCGGCCAGCCCGACCAGCTTCCAGTTGGGGTGGCCGCGGTAGTGCATGCGCGCGATGGTCTCCTGGCCGAGATAGCATCCCTTTTCGTAGTTCACGTGCGACTCGAGCGTCGACTCGGCGGGGAAGTTGTCCTCCGTCACGTCGACGCCGATCCACGGGCGCCCGTTCTCGATGCGGCGCGTGTTCCACGCGGAGCGGCCCACTTCGCGGCCATCCATACCCACCGCGCCCTGGAGCAGGTACGACTTGATGCGTTCGTGGTGCGCGGCATCGACGAGCAGCAGCATTCCCCGGTCACCGGCCACCGAGTGGCGGATCACCGTGGCGTGCATGCCCTGGTACTGGTTGGCCGTGAACGAGAACGCCTCCATCGGAAGCGGTTCGCGCGGAAAGAGGCGCCATACCAGGTCGCGGCATTTCGGCCCTTCGACCGCGATCACGCGCATGCTTTCGGAGAGGTTTTCGAGCTCGACGTCGTCGGCGATGATGTGCGACTCGAGCGTCTCCACCACGCGCGCGACGGGACCCTGCAGCACCACCGCGACCAGCTCCTCCGCCCGGGCGAGCACGAGCAGCTCGGCGACGATCTTTCCCTTCGTGGTCGTGACGAGCGCCAGGCACGCATGGCCGGCGGTGAGCTTCGCCACGTCGTTGGTGACCATCGCGTTCAGGAAGCTCACGCGATCCTTCCCGCGCAGGCGCAGCACGCCCACGGCCGGAAGGTCGATGACGGCGACCGCGTGGGTCAGCGCCTCGTACTCGGTGGCGGGATCGGTGAATGACGCGGGAAGCGTGTCGACCAGCATGCTAGTGCCTAGACATCCGCAAGCGTGACCGTGTCGAAGAACTCGTAGAACTTCTGCTCGAGGCTGGTGAGCCCGTTCTTCACCGTGCAGCGATCCTCGATGGAGCAGCAGCCGTCGTTGCTGGTGCACATCACCATGTGCACCGGCCCCTCGATGGATTCGAACACGCGGCTCAGCGTGATGCTCGACGGGTCGGCTTTCATGCGGTAGCCGCCGCCGTTGCCCTTGTGTGACTCGATGATCCCGCTCTGGGCCAGGCTCTGGAGGATCTTCGCCAGCAGGTTGGGCGGCAGGTTGAAGCGCGCCGCGATCTCCTTCGCGTTCGCCAGGTCGCCCTGGGGAAGGGTCGCGATGTGCTTGAGGGCAATGAGCCCGTAGTCTGTTTTCATCGATATGCGAATCATGGATTTACGCCGGCGCGGTGGCGTCCGGCCCGGCCCATATAATAAGGAGAACGGGGGGCGGGTTCAACCGCGGGCGCGCTCTTTCACAGCCCCCGCTGGAAATCCGCCGCCAGCAGGCGGTGGAAGTGAAGCTCGCCCTGCTCGTGTTTTACCGAGTAGCGGCCCCGGTCGTACGACGCGGAGCCCAGCCCGCGCTGCACCGATTCGCAGATATCGACGTCTTCCTTCTGCACCACGTCGCTCGCGGCCAGGCTCTTTTCGACGAATTCCGCGTCGCGCGCCGTTTCGGGTGTGAAGTAGTAATCGAAGATCACTTCGGTTTCGTCGTGGCCGACCGGGATCACCCAGTTGGTGTCCATCATCGGGCCGTAGCGGTTGATCATCAGGTTGGGATAGATCCACGCGTAGAGCACGCGGTCGCCGATGCGCTCGGAGAAGTCGCTGCCTTTTTCGCCCACCTCACCCGCGCCCGCACCCGACTGGATCGAATACTTCTCGAACACTTCCACCTTGTAGGAATCCATGTCGAGCTGCGCGGCCAGGCCCCGGTGCAGGTAGCCGACGTGGTATCCGCCGTCGAGATAATTGTCGACGTAGACTTTCCAGTTGCACGCCAGCCGGTACTTGCTCCGCGCGACGAACTGGAGCGAGTCGATCGTCATGTCGCGAAGGCGTGACTCGAGCACGGTGAGCTGCGGAGAAAGCGGCGAGGGCGACGCTCCCATCGAGATGAACAGCAGGTTGCACCACGCTTCGACCGACATGGGCGTGAGGCCGAAGGCCC
>DASVAK010000076.1:0-11561 GCA_036376395.1 Candidatus Krumholzibacteriia bacterium | reverse complement strand
CGCGACGGCGTTCCCATCGCCGTCAAGGACGGCGGGGAGATTCGCATCCTTGCCGCGACAGCGCCCGAGGAACGCTGGGCGGTGGAGAAGGCGCTGGTCACGCGCACGATCACGCCCGGGCTCCGTCCCTACCTGGGCAAGGGAGTTCGCGGTTAGGCGATTGTCAGTCGCCGGTCTGCCCGGCGTGCAGCCAGGTGATGGCTTCGTCGCGGTCGCGGAACACGCTCGTCATGACACCGGCCGTCTCGCTGTAGACCGCGCCCAGCCGGCTCAACCCGAAATGAACGTTCTCGGTGGCCAGCACCGCGCAGCGCTTCACGCGATCGCGGAACGGGCCCAGGTATTCGGCGACGCGGATGATCTCGGCGGTGGGACGCGTTGCGAGCGACGTGGACTTGCGCACATCGAGCAGCAGCACGAACTCGTCCGGCGTCGATTCATTGTCGAGCGCCTCATGGAAAGTCTGTATGACTTCCTCGGGGGGGCAGTTGCCCTCGAGCTTCATCTCCACCACGGCGTCTTCGACGCGATAAGTTACAGGCATGATTGAACCTCGAAGCGGTGTGGGGTATCCTCGCCGGCGCCAGTATACGAAATAGACGAACGATCTTCCACTATTCGGGTTGCTCTCCCGCGCCACGTATCTCATACTACCGCCTACCATGGCCGCCAACCGTTTTCTCATCGGCATGGATGTCGGTTCCACCACCGTCAAAGCCGTCGTGGTGGACGCTGCAACCGACGCGATGATCTGGCACGACTACCAGCGCCACGAAACCAAGCAACCCGAAAAAGTCCTCGAGTTCCTCAAGCGCATCGACGATGAAGTCGACGGCCTGCGCGCGGCGACCGCGGCGGGCGAGGCGCGCGTGTTCATCACGGGCAGCGGTGGCATGGGCATCGCGCCGCGCATCGGTGCCAAGTTCGTGCAGGAAGTGAACGCGGTCTGCCTCGCGGTGGAGAAAGTGCATCCCGCCGCGGGATCGGTGATCGAGCTCGGCGGCCAGGACGCGAAGATCATCGTCTTCAAGGAAGACCCCGAGACCGGGCGCAAGAAGAAGATCCCGTCGATGAACGACAAGTGCGCCGGCGGCACCGGCGCCGTCATTGACAAGATCAACGCCAAGCTGCGCATTCCCCCCGAGGAGCTCTGCCAGCAGGGTTACGACGGCGTCAAGCTCCACCACGTCGCGGGCAAGTGCGGCGTCTTCGCCGAGACCGACATCAACGGTCTCCAGAAGCAGGGCATCCCCACCGAAGAACTGATGGCGTCGTTGTTCGAGGCCATCATCGGCCAGAACCTCTCGGTGCTGACGCGCGGCCACACGCTGCGTCCCGAAGTGATCCTGCTGGGCGGACCCAATACCTACATCAAGGGCATGCGCGAGGCGTGGCAGCACAACATTCCCATCACGTGGAAAGAGCGCGAGGTACCACTGCCCGATGGTGTCGACCCGAAGTCGCTCATCGTGGTGCCGCAGAACGCGCAGTACTACGCCGCCATCGGCGCGGTCGAGTACGGCAAGGACGAAGACGAGGGCGTCGGTGTCTACGGCGGATGGACCGCGCTCGAGGAGTACATCAACGTCGGCCGCAAGCAGAGCCGGCAGAAGGCCAGCGCCGGACTCTCGCGCGATGCGGCGGATCTCGAGAGTTTCAAGGAGCGCTACCAGCCGGAGCCGTTCGAGCCGGCGGCGTTCGAGCAGGGCGAGGTGGTGCGCGCGTTCATCGGGCTCGACGGCGGGTCGACGTCGACCAAGGCCGTGCTGGTCAACGAAGCGCGCGAGGTGATCGCGAAGGCCTACCAGCTCTCCAAGGGCAATCCCATCAAGGACACCATCGAGGTGATCGGCGACATCGAGCGCCACGTGCAGTCATTCGGCGCGCGGCTCGAGATCCTGGGCGTGGGCACGACGGGCTACGCGAAAGACGTGCTCCGCGACGTGCTCGGCGCGGATGCCGCCATCGTCGAGACCGTGGCGCACGCCGAGAGCGCCCTCCACTTCTACGACGACGTTGACGTGATCTGCGACGTCGGCGGCCAGGACATCAAGATCATGGTGCTCAAGGACGGGAGCGTCAAAGACTTCAAGCTCAACACGCAGTGCTCGGCGGGGAACGGCTACTTCCTGCAGAGCACGGCGGGCGAGTTCGGCGTTCCGGTGGAGAGCTTCGCCGACACCGCCTTCGGCGCCGAGCAGATGCCGACGTTCGGTTACGGCTGCGCGGTGTTCATGCAGTCCGACATCGTCGATTTCCAGCGCCAGGGCTGGACGGCGGGCGAGATCATGGCCGGGCTCGCCGCGGTGCTGCCGAAGAACATCTGGCTCTACGTCGCGCAGATTCCCAACCTGGCCAAGCTGGGCAAGCGCTTCGTGCTGCAGGGCGGAACGCAGCGCAATCTCGCCGCGGTGAAGTCGCAGGTCGATTTCATCTCGTCGCGCTTCCGCGGCACCGCCGACGACCTGCCCGACGTGATCGTGCACAAGCACTGTGGCGAGAGCGGCGCCATCGGCGCGGCGCTGGAGGCGGCCCGCCTCTACGAAAACGGCCGCCGCACCACGTTCATCGGTCTCGACGCCGTGCAGACCATCTCGTACACCGCGACGACGTCGGAAGACACGCGCTGCCACTTCTGCAAGAACGACTGCCTGCGCACCTTCATCGACGTCGAGGCGTCGCGCGGCGCGATCAAGCGCGAGCAGGGCGAAGTCGACACGGCCAGCGCCACCGCCGGCGCGCGCAAGTCGAAGGTGCCGCTGGCGCCGGGCGCGCGGCGGCTCATCGTCAACAATTCGTGCGAGAAGGGCCTGGTCGAGGACGTCGAATCGATGCGCGAGATCAAGAAGGACCTCGACGCGCGCCTCAAGGCCGCGCCCAATTTCATCGAGAAGAGCGCGCGCGACGTGTTCAAGAGCTTCAAGCCCGAGAGCGTCGCGGATCCGCTCCCGAAACATACCTTCACGAGCGGGCAGAAGGCGCGCGCCGAGCTCATGAAGAAGCGCGAGAGCTACCGCATCGGCATTCCGCGCATGCTCAACCAGTATTCGACCAACCCGCTGTTCTCGGCGTACTTCGAGTCGCTCGGGATCCGCGCGCACAACCTGGTCTACTCGGACTACACGACCGAAGAGCTCTACAAGGAAGGCGCCAAGCGCGGCGCCATCGATCCGTGCTTCCCGAGCAAGCTCGGCATTCCGCACGTGCACAACCTGATCTTCAAGCAGCACGAGAAGAAGCCGCTGGACGCCATCTTCTTCCCGATGATCGACGACCTGAAGAGCGAGATCCACAAGGCGCAGGATTGCCGCGCCTGCCCGACCGTGACCGCGACGCCGGAGGCCGTGAAGGCGGCGTTCACCAAGGAAGGCGACACCTTCGCGAAGAAGGGCATCCGGTATCTGTGCCCGGTGGTGAACGTCGCGCAGCCGCTCTTGTTCGCGCGCCAGATGTTCGCGGCGTGGAAGGACGTGCTCGGCCTCTCCGAGAAGGAGAACCAGCGCGCGGTCGAGGCCGGGTTCAAGGCGCTCGACGAGTACGTGGTGTCGACGCGGCGCGCGGCGCGCGAGGTGCTCGACGAGCTCGAACGCGAGGGCAAGCTCGGCATCGTGGTGCTGGGCCGCCCCTACCACAACGATCCCGGCATCAACCACGAGATCCTGGTGGAGTTCCAGAAGCTGGGCTACCCGGTGTTCACGCAGGACTCGCTGCCCCTCGACGAGGACCTCCTCGACCGGCTCTTTGGCGACGAGGTGCGCGCCGGCGACATCGAGAACCCGATGGACATCAATGACGTGTGGAAGAACGCGTACAGCGAGAACACGAGCCGCAAGGTATGGGCCGCCAAGTACACCGCGCGGCACCCGAACCTGGTGGCGCTCGAGGTGTCCAACTTCAAGTGCGGTCACGACGCGCCCATCTACAGCGTGGTCGAGGAGATCATCGAGCGCTCGGGCACGCCGTACTTCTCCTTCAAGGACCTCGACGAGAACCGTCCCGCCGGATCGATCAAGATCCGCGTCGAGACCATCGGCTACTTCCTCAAGCGTTACCGCGAGGACAAGCTCCGCGACGAGTGGCGCGAGCGCGTCGTCGAGCACGAAGCGCACGTGGCCACCCATGCCGCCCCCGCTTCCACACCCGCCGAAGCCCCCGACGAAGACCGCATCGTCGAAGTCGCGTAACTTATAATTCCGCAATTAGATAATCCGGTCAACTTCCCGGGGCCGCGCCGGTAGTTCAGGTGACACATATAACCTTCGGGAGGGTGACACCATGCAACTACATGGGCAGCCTCGGTCGCCGCATAGCGGCGTCTCGGGGTCCATACCTCGCATCGTTCGTTCAGACGCAGTGTTCAGTCGGGTCATTCCTCGTCTGGCCGCCTGCCTTCTCCTGTCTTCCCAGATCTTCGGGTGTATCGAGGACCAGGGCACTGGAGGATGTGCCATCGACAGCCCTTATCTCACCAACGACCCCGACGGCTCTTCTTCGCCGCAGTGGTACCAGACGAACTCCCTGATGACTCCGTTGATGATCGACGGAACTTCCAGCACAAACATCTTCGGTGTGGGTTCCTACGGTGGCGTCTTTCGCTTCGATGGAGTCCAGTGGACGCAACAGGACAGCCCGACGTTCGCAGACTTGAGAGATGTGTGGGCGGCCGACCATGACCACGCCTACGCCGTCGGGAGGGAAAACGTGCTGATGTTCGATGGCACGTCCTGGAGAGTTGCTCCGACCGGACCCGTATCCAATCTCACGTCGGTGTGGGGAACCTCGCTCACCAATGTGTTCGCGGCAGGCGGGAACCAGCTTCTGCATTTCGACGGCAGGGGATGGTCCGGGATCCGGGTTGTCGATGATCGATTCTGGACGTCCGCGGTTTCGGGCAGCGGGCCATCCGATGTCTTCGTGGTGTCCTCGGCCTCGTACAGCGAGACCACCCCGCGACCCATCGCCCACTTCGACGGGCGTGGCTGGAGCACCACCTCCAGCGGCACCAACCAGAATTTCACCGACGTGTGGAGCAGCGGTCCCGGTGATGCGTTTGCCGCCGGCGAGTACGGCGCCATTCTCCACTACGACGGAGTCGCGTGGTCGCACATGGTCCCGGAGGGGACCCTGCCGACTTTCTTCCGCGTGTGGGGAACGTCGGGGACCGACGTGTACGGCGTTGCATACCGGGGGTTCTATCACTATGACGGCATCTCCTGGAAACTCGTCGACACCGGCCTCGACGAGGTCGCCGATGTGTGGGGAGCATCGTCCGCCGACGTGTTCGCGATTTCTTACTTCGGCAATCACAGCGAATTCGCTCACTTCGATGGCGCGGCATGGACACCGAAACCCCTCATTCCCGAAGACACCTTCACCGCGGCCTGGACATCGGACACCGCGGACGACTACATGGTGGGGCGCGAGGGAAGCATCGTGCACCGTTTTGTCGAGAACGACCGCGTGGAGACACAAATCATCGAAAGCGGGACCACCGAGCGCTTGAATGCACTGTGGAAGACATCCGAACGCTTCGTCGCTGTCGGCGAAAACGGCGTCATCGTGTCTTCCACCGGTGGGTCCTGGACTCCCATGGCGAGCGGCGTCGACGTGCCGTTGTATGGTGTGTGGGGACGGCTCGACCGGTTCGTCGTCGTGGGCGAGGGTGGTACCATCCTTCGCTACGACGGCACCGCCTGGACGCGGATGACGAGCGGCGTGAACGTCGACCTGCGCGGTGTCTGGGGCAACTCGTCCATGTCGGACCTCTACGCCGTCGGTCACGAGGGGACCATCCTTCATTACGATGGCAAGTCCTGGACGGCGATGCAGAGTGGAACCAACGCCGCATTGACATCCGTCTGGGGCATGTCGGGAACGTTCGTCCATGCCGTGGGAACGCATGGCACCGCGTTGCGCTACGACGGCTCGGCGTGGACCCGCGCCTACTCCGGCACCACCACCGACTTGACCGGCGTGTGGGGCGCATCCGCCAACTGCTACTTCTTCGGCGGAGCCGACGGCATCCACAGCTTCGTCGACGGCGAGGCGATTTACACGCCGGCTTTCGGGATCGTCGACGGACACGCCAGCTCGGAAAGGAACAGCGTTGCGGTGTCCGGCCAGGGCGTCGTCTTTCATTTCTCGCGCGGCAATTCATGACCTCGTCCCGGGTGGTGGAGAGCTTCCTGCCCGACGAGCCCGATTAAAGGTCGGAACAGGTCACGAGTGGAACGCAGCGGCCGTGTGAAGGATTCACGTGTCCTTCACACGGCCTTTACACTTACCATCCATCCTGTGCCGCGAGACGAGTTGATACGCTGGTTCTGTTCAACCCCAAGGGAGCGCCCACAATGCACTGGAAACGGATTCTCCTCGCCGCGGTCACGCTGGCGGCGAGTGCAACCCCCGCACTGGCGGCTGGAGAAGGCAAATTCAGCGCGCTGGTGTTCGGCGATGCGTACTGGATGGCGGCCAATCACGACTCGATCATCGAGGACATGAACGGCCTCTGGATCCGCCGCGTCAATCTGACCTACGACCACACCTTCGACGAAACCTATTCCGCCCGCGTGCGCATCGAGGCGCTCCAGCCGGGCGATTTCTCCACCCCGCTCACGCTGCAGGCCTTTCTCAAGGATGCGTGGATCAAGTGGGCGCGCAGCGGCCACTCGGCCCTGATCGGCATCCAGCCCTCGGTCGGCATGCCGACCGTGGAGGACACGTGGGGATACCGGGCAGTCGAGAAGATTCCCTTCGAGTTGCAGGGCTTGACCACGTCGCGCGACGGCGGCATCGCCGCGCAGGGTGATTTCGGCGCCAGCAAGACGGTGGGTTACCACGTGCTGGTGGGCAACGGCTCGCACGTGAACCAGGAAACGAACACGAAGAAGAAAGTGGCGGGCGCGCTTCGGGTGCGCCCGATCGAGACCGTGGTGCTCGAGGCCTATGGCGATTACGAGGACCGGATGAACAGCGGGGACCGGGTGTCGTACTACGGATTCGCCGGCTATACCGGCGCCGGCCTGCGCGCGGGCGTGCAGTACGCGCACCAGACCCGGATGGAGACTGGCGAGGATGTTGACATCAGCTTCGTCTCGGGCTTCGTCGTCAAGAGCATCACGGAGAAGATGTCGGTGCTCGCGCGCGTCGACCGCAACATGGACCCGAACCCGCAGGGCCCGTCCATCCAGTACATGCCGTTCGCGTCGGTGGAGAACACGTTCTTCATCGCGGGACTCGACTTCGCGGTGACGGAGGGCGTGAACTTCATCCCCAACGCGGAGATCACGAAGTACGACGATCCCGACGGTCCGGCGGAAGCACCGGATACGGATGTCATGTTGCGCCTGACGTTCCAGGGCAAGTTCTAGCGTCGGTCAGACCGGCAACCACCACCCCGGCGGGGCGGTTCCAATGCGGGCTATGCTATGATCCGCGTTCGTGCCGCCCCGTCTTTTTTTGACGGAGCGCGCCCCCCTCGAAAGGAGATTTCCGTGAAGCACGCGCTGGGTCTTGTGGTGATGTTGCTGATGCTGGCCGCCACCGGTATCGCCGATTCGCATGCGCAGACCGATGCGTTGAAGAAGCTGATCGACGACGAATGGGCCTGGCGCCTGCGCGAAAATCCGCTCTTCGCCACCAGCGTGGGCGACCACAGCGCGGATGACAAACTCCCGTCGGTCGCGGTGGCCGATTACGAGCGGCGCGACCGGGACAACCGCGCCTTCTACGAGCGCTGGCAGAAGCTCGATCGCTCGGCGTTCTCCGGGACCGACCTCGTCAACTACCAGGTCTTCGGGCGCATGCTGCGCACACGTCTGGGCGAGGCACAGTACAAGTCGTACCTGATGCCCATCACCAACCGCGAGGGCTTCCACACCGACTTCCCGCAGCTCGCCGAGAACGTGCCGCTCGTCACGGTCAGGGATTACGAGAACTACTGCGCGCGCCTCGAGGCCGCGCGCACGTACTTCGGCCAGAACATCGAGGTGATGCGCGCGGGCCTCAAGGCCGGTTACGTGCTGCCGAAGGTCGTGATGGAAGGACTGGTCGATACCGTCACGCCGCACATCGTCGACGACCCGACCAGGAGCCTGCTCTATGAGCCGTTCACGAAATTCCCTGACACTGTGCCGGAAAAGGACCGCGCGCGCCTCGCGGAGCGGGGGCGCAAGGCCATCACCACGTCGGTGGTGCCGGCATTCAAGGACCTGCACGATTTCTTCGCCAAAGAGTATGTGCCCGGCGGGCGCGAATCGATTGCGTGCGCCGGCCTCCCCGACGGCAAGGCGTACTACGAGTTTCTCGCGAAGGAATACACGACGCTCGACCTGACGCCGAAACAGATCCACGAGACCGGCCTCGCCGAAGTGAAGCGCATCCGTGCCGAGATGGACGGCGTCATCGCGAAAACGGAATTCAAGGGAACCTTCGCCGAGTTCGTACAGTTCCTGCGCACCGATCCACGCTTCTATCCCACCAGCGGCGACCAGCTCATGAAGGAAACCGCGTTCGTGCTCAAGAAGATCGACGGGCAGCTGCCCACCCTGTTCAAGACGCTGCCGCGCATGCCGTACGGTATCAAACCGATTCCTGACTTCATGGCGCCGAAGACAACCACCGCCTACTACGAGCGCCCGGCCGGCGACGGGACCCGCGCGGGCTGCTATCGCGTGAACCTCTACGATCTCAAGAGCCGGCCGCTGTACGAAATCGAGGCGCTCTCGCTGCACGAAGCCGTACCCGGGCATCACCTGCAGACCGCGATCGCGCAGGAGCTGCCCGACGTGCCCATGTTCCGCCGCTACGAATGGTTCACCGCGTTCGGTGAAGGGTGGGGCCTGTACTCCGAGCGGCTCGGGATCGAGATGGGCTTCTACCAGGATCCGTACAGCGACTTCGGCCGGCTCTCATACGAAATGTGGCGCGCCATGCGTCTCGTGGTCGACACGGGCATGCACAACTCCGGCTGGACGCGCCAGCAGGCCATCGACTACATGGCGGCGAACGGCGCGCTCTCGATGCACAACATCGAGGCCGAAGTCGACCGCTACATCGCGTGGCCCGGGCAGGCGCTCGGCTACAAGATCGGCGAGCTCAAGATCCGCGAGCTGCGCGAACAGGCCAGCAAGCAGCTCGGCGACCGCTTCGACGTGCGCGAGTTTCACGACGTCGTGCTCTGGAGCGGCGGCGTTCCACTCGACGTCCTCGAGGCCAACGTGAAGAGCTGGGTGGAAAAGAAGAAGAAGAGCTGAACCGGGAGCACGCCATGCACGATCGGTCGTGCGATGTCATCGTCGTGGGCGCGGGGCCGGCGGGAAGCACCGCCGCCGCGTCGCTGGCGCGCCGCGGGCGCGACGTGCTCCTTCTCGACGCGGCTTCGTTTCCGCGCGACAAACCCTGCGGCGACGGCATTCCGCCGGGCACCTTCGGCATCCTCAACGACCTCGGCCTGGGCGACGCGCTGCGCGCCGCCGGCTTCGCGCCCGTGCGCGCCGTCCGCCTCGTCTCCGGCCGCGGTCGCGACTTCAGCCTCCACCTCACGCCGAGGCGCGCCGACGCACAGTTCATCGTCGCGCCGCGCATCCAGTTCGACGAGCTGCTCCGGCAGCACGCGCTGGCGAGCGGCGCGCGCTTCGAGCAGGCGCGGGTGCGCGAACCGATCCTCGAGGGCGGCCGCGTCGCGGGCGTGATCGCGCGGACCAACGGCGCCGACCGCGAGCTGCGCGCGCGTGTCGTGATCGGCGCCGACGGCGCCACGTCCGCGGTGGCACGCTCGCTCGCGCGCGGCAGGCCGCCCGAAGACACGCGCGGTGTCGCCATCCGCGGCTACCTGGGCGGCATCGCCACGCTCCCCGGGACGGTCGAGTTTCATTTCACCCGCGCCCTCGCTCCCGGCTACGGATGGATCTTCCCGCTCGATGACCGGCGCGCCAACGTCGGCGTGATCATGCGCACCGATCGCTACAAGCGGAGCGGTCGACCGCTCGAAGAGATGCTCCACGAGTTTCTCGACTCGCCCGATGTGCGCTCGCGCACGGATCGCGGCGAGTCCGTCACCGGCGTCGCGAGCTGGCAGGTTCCCTTTGCGACGCCGGACTCGGCGCCCCGCGCCTTCGACGGCGCGCTCCTCATCGGCGACGCGGGCGGCTTTGTCGACTCCGTGACGGGGGAGGGCATCCACCATGCCGTCGTGACGGCGGCGATTGCGGCCGACGTCGCCCACGAAGCGCTCGCACGGCCGGACCGGTTCGCGCAGATCATGGCGACGTTCGACGCGCGCTGCGATCGGGCCATCGGCCCGCTGGTGCGCCGTTCGTACCGCGCGCAGAAGTACGTGGCCGCGCATCCGGACTTGCTCGAAATCCTCTTCGTGGCCGCGCGCGGCGCACGCTCCCGCGTGGTCTCGCGTCTCAACGCGGTATCCACCGACTTCCTCGTTCGATAGTTCTCCTTAAACCTGATAATTGGGTCGGGTCATCACCCGAGAGACACCTTTACCCGGACCCCGCACTATCATTCCTTGGCCGGATGGCCCTGCGACGGAAGGGGCTCTTTCCTTCCAGCAGGGAGTCCGTCAACGATATGAGCACACCGACACTCTCCAAGAAGAGCTCGCTGCGGCAGGCCGGGTCGCTGTTCCGGGTGGTCTTCGACCACGCCGCGGTCGGGCTGGCCGTTCTCGACGGCGACGGCCGCTTCCTCGAAGTCAACCCGCGCTTCCACCAGATGCTGGAGCGGAGCGCGGACAAGCTCCTCGGGAGCACGTTTGACGCCATCGCCCATCCCGACGATTCCTTCAACATCAAGCGGCTGGTTCGCGACGTGTTACGCGGCCGACGGCAGGAATTTTCGCGCGAGGCGCGATTGCTTCGCGACGACGGCCGGTTCCTGTGGGTGAAGGTGCAGGTTACCGCGCTTGGACCGGGCAACGTGCGCCTGATGGCCGTGATCGAGGATATCGACGCGCGCAAGCAGGCCGAACAGGAGCTCGTCGAACAGGAGCGGATGTTCCGCGAGATGCTCGACGCGCTGCCGGCCGCCATCTATACCACCGACGCCGAGGGCCGGGTGACACACTACAACCGTGCCGCCGCGAACTTCGCCGGGCTCGAGCCCGCGGTGGGAGACCAGTGGTGCATGGCGTGGCGGCTGCTGTATCCCGACGGCCAGCCCATGCCGCAGAGCCAGTGGCCCATGGCCATCGCGCTGCGCGAAGGACGCGAAGTGTTCGGTGAGGAGGCCATTGCCGTGCGACCGGACGGAAGTCGCGTATGGTTCACGCCCTATCCCGTGCCGCTGCGCGATGAACACGGCGACGTGGTGGGCGGAATCAACATGCTGGTCGACATCACCGAGCGGAAGCGCATCGAGGAGGACCTCCGGCGGCACCGCGACAATCTCCAGGACCTGGTCGACGAGCGTACCCGTGAAGTGCTCGAGGCGAACGCGCGCGCGCGCCACACCGAGCGCATGGCGGTCATCGGCACGCTCTCGGCCGGGCTCGGGCACGACATGGCCAACCTGCTCGTGCCGGTCCAGATCCGGCTCGAAGCATTGTC
>DASVAK010000059.1:0-4464 GCA_036376395.1 Candidatus Krumholzibacteriia bacterium | reverse complement strand
GGCGAGAAGAACTATCTCGAGCCCGACTTCATCGAAATGCTGGCACGGATCGACGTGTTCCACGCGCCCGTCGTGGATTCCACGCAGACCTGGGCCGAGTGGCACTACTTCAACTACCACGACGACGCCGGGCGCTCGCTGTACGTGTCGATCAACGCGATCGCGTTCCAGGGCGACCTTGCGGCGAGCGGTTACTCGCGCGGCATGGTGCTCTTCCAGTACGTGGATGCGGATGGCCGGCGCACGCGCATGGTCGACGTGCTCCCCGGACGGGAGATCGCCGCCTCGACCACATCACCCGATCTGCTGGTCGGGCTGAATGCGGTGCGACTGGACGCCGGAAGCTACCGCGTCAACATCGCGCTCACCGACTCGACCACCGGGCGGCCGATCACGCTCGAGCTCGACCTCGCCGCGACGCCGCACCAGTACGTTCCGCCGGTGACGCCGCTGGGCTCGAAAGCGCCGTTCGGCTACGTTGTCCCGGTCGTGCGCGGGCACATGACGGGACGGTTGCGCATGGGCGGAGAGAGCATCGAGCTCGACGGTGTGGGCTACCACGACCACAACTGGGGGCACTTCCGTGACGCGGTGTGGGACTGGGGTGTCGTCCACCTGGGCGAGTACACCGTGCTCTACGGCCGCTTCGCCGCCGACGCGGCACGGCTCGCAAAACAGCCCGTGCTCTTCGCGTTCTTCGACGCGGACGGCCCGCGACCGTTCGCGCTCACACATTCATACGTGGTGGAGTGGAACGCGGCGGGCGCGGCCGGGCCGACCACGCCGCGCGCCATCAGCCTGCGCTCGCGCGTCGGCCAGGACCGGCTGGAGCTCCGCATCGATGTCACCCGCCAGGTCGAATCCGAGACCGGCGGCAAGCAGGGCCTCTTCCGGGCCGCGCCGGATGCGCGCTCGTTCTTCATCCAGATGGAAGGCCGCGCCCATCTCACCGGTTCGCTCGACCGCAAGAAGGTCGACGTATCCGGGCACGCCTTCTCGGAAACTTTCCGTCTCGAGAAGCAAACAAAGTCTCGACAGGATTAGCGCGCCTTGGATAGGGTCGCGGCGATGCAGCTCGAGCTCGTTCTAGTCACCGCTCCCGACGTCGCGCCGCCGCGTGTGGTCGCAAGCTCCGTGCTGCAGCGCCACCGCGCGAAGAACGACGTGCTGCGCGACGTCGCCTACGTGCGCCGCTACTTTCCCGAGCTCGACGGCGAGACCATCACGGTGGGGGTCACGAAGGCGGCGAGCGGCATGGCCATCCCGGGCGGCAAGCGCATCTGGCTCAACCCGTCACGGCTCTCCTACCACACCATCTCGCACGAGCTGACGCACCTGCTCCAGTGCCGCAACCTCGGGATTCCCGCGGGCGAGAAGGCGTGCGACGTCTTCTCCCTGTCACGCCACTGGACACTCAACGACGAGAAGCCGAGCTACGTGTCGTTTCCGCGCCACATTTTCGATTCGAAGGGACGGATCCCGGAGCAGAACGCGAAGATCATCTTCGCCGCGGCGCGCGAGGCGATCACCCAGCGCTCGCGGGGGCTTCGCAACTACATTTCGTTCTTCGAATGCGAGCTCGAGCGCCGGCTCGACGACCGCGACACCGCCCACGCCAGCGCGCTGCGCCTGCTGCACACCGGCTAGTTCCCGCGCCGCTCACAGCGTGCACTGGTGCCCGGCGCCGATGTAGTGCACGGTGAATCTCGAGAAATCCGCGATACTGATCGACCCGAACGGGGCTGCCATGTCAGCGCACGCCATGTACGGGGCGCCCGGATTCTCTTCTCGCGCGTAGTGCATCGTGAACCAGGAATAATCGGTCATCGTGACCTTGCCGTCCGGACACCGGAGATCACCGGCGCAGGGAGCCGGGCCCGGCGCGCCCGCCGACTTGAAATCCGGGCTGCGCGTCGCGATGGGCAGGCAGTGCGGCTGGCATGTCCCCGCCTGCTGGATGACATAGCCCATGACGACAACGTAAAGACCGGTGTCGCAACCACTCGCGATGGGCTCGTTCGAAAACGTCGACGCGCCCAGCGCGTTTGTCGGCGCATCCGCGTAGCTGCCCTGGGGTCCGCCGCACAGACGGAGCCCGTCATTGCAGCCCACCAGCCACATGTCCGTGCGTGGAATTCCCGGAACGCCGACGCCCAGACCGTCCCTGGCCGTCACGGTGATCCTGGAACCGACAGATGACAGCGGATCGCCATCACCGGCCGGGCATATCAACGCGATCCCGAGGTTGGCGGAGACACTCGATTTGCATGGATCCACAATCGGAGCGCCGGCCGGTTTGGTGAGCAACGTGAACGTGAACGCGAGGCAGAGGAAAGCAACTGTGAAGACGTGGGAACCGCGGCCCATGACGGCCTCCTATCCAGGGGCGGGATGGGATTATATCACAGCGCAATCTCCTACTGGGCTGCCGCCAGCGGCTCTTCCACGCCGTTCAGCGCGTCCACCACGCGCACCAGGTCGCCCGTGCGATAGAAATCCACCGCCACCAGGTTCGGCATCATCTTGCGCTGCTTCTTGCACGCCAGCGCGCGCTTGAGCAGGAAGTCGTACGCGTTGACGATCTCGGCGTTGCTGGGGAGCGGCGTCGGCGTGGTCTCGATCCAGTGGTTCATGAGAAGCAAGGAGCCCGTCGTGCCGCCACGATTGGGCTTGTTGGAGAACTCGTCCACGGTCTTGAAGCCGTACGGCGTCTCCTGGCAGACGTCGGTGCACAGGTGGTACCAGGGAATGCTGTCCACGCGGTTCTCCGCCATCACGACCACACGCTGGTTGCTGTCGATCATCTCGCGCAGCGTGGGCCACGGCTTCTGCACCGGCCCGCGGTAGACCATCTCGATCAGCCCGCTGCGCTCGAAGCACGACGCCACATCGACCGGGGCCACACCCTCGTCCTGCACGATCATGATGACCACTTCGCCCGGATGCATGACGAGAAAGTCACGCATCTCCTCGAGCACGTCGACGAACTTCGTCGCGCCCAGCTCGGCGAACCCGTGCGCGAGGTACACGTCCTTTTCGCCCGTCGGTTCGCCGACGAGCCGGTCGCGAATGCGCATGGCGGCAGTCACCGCTTCCTTGCCCATCGCCGCTTCGTACTTCGCCACCGCGTTGACCTCGGTGTCGAGGATGGTCTTCACGCGATCGCCGATCGGGAACCCGTAGTGGACGTCGACCAGGAATCCGCGCACGCCGTCCTCGAGTTGCGCGGGAATACCGCGGTCCTGGTTGGGGAACATCCAGCCGGCGATGTCGCCCCCGCTCATCGAGTTGTGCGAGGTCGCGAACGCCACCTCGTTGAGACGCCGGTCGCAGAGCTCGGGGTGACCGTTGCACACGTCGACGGTGGTGGCCACGGGCGGCGCCACGTCCTGGCTTCGCAGCCACAGCACGCCGGCACCCATCGCCACGAGCACGAGCACCGTCACGAGCACCGTCGTGACGAACCCCGGCGCTCTTCCCTTCTTTTTCGAGACCACTTCCTCGATGCGCGGGATCCAGTCGACCGTTACCGCGAAGATCTCCTGGATGCCGAAAAAGAAGAGAAGACCCGCCGCGGCGACCATCACGATCTGCAGCGCGATGGTGGGATTGAACGCCACGACGATGCCCAGCACCGCGAGGAAGGCGCCGCGCAGGAGGCCGCGCAGCGCACCGCGCGGCCGCGCACCCACCATGCGCCAGACCAGGTTCCCCAGCCCGCCGAGGTCAACGCGGGAAAACGTCGAGGTGACACCCGCGACCATCACGATGCCCATGGCGGAAAAGATCCACATGCGCAGGGCGAGCGGACCGATGAACGCGGGCCACAGACCCGCGGCGAGCTGCCCGTTGAAATCGTTGCCCGCGAAGAAGGTCACCGCCGGCCGGCCGAACTGCGCCGCGGCGCCGACGACGAAGCCCATCACGGCCATCAGGATTCCGCTGCGCAGGAGGTAGGAGTCCTTGCGTTTCGCGAGCACCAGGCCGAGCACACCGGTCACGAGCCCGAGCGAGAGCAGGATCCCCGCGCGCATTCGCATCCGGCTTCCGGCCTGCAGCACGCGTGTGATGTTCTTGCCCGGAGTCCACTGCGCGGTGCTGCCCAGCGTGTCGAGCACCCGGGGCGGAATCTTCGTGGCCAGCTCGGGGTTGGCCTGGAGCGCGTTGCGCACCACCACGCCCAGGTCGCCCGCGGTCAGCGCCACGCCCCTGCCGGTCTCGGAAAGAATGGTCTGGTGCGTCTCGCGCACGGCACGGCGGACGAGGGCGCGGAACGGTGCGGAGCGCACCACGTGCTCGAGCGATCCCACGATGAGCGGGCGGTACGCGATGAGGTCATGCCGGAGCGCGATCACCTGGTCGGCCAGCTCCGAGGCGACGATCTGCGCGAGCTCGGGGTGCTCGAGGCCGTCCGCCACGCGCGACGCGAACACGTCGGCGTTGAAGAAGCTGCGCGACACGTAT
>DASVAK010000052.1:0-11717 GCA_036376395.1 Candidatus Krumholzibacteriia bacterium | reverse complement strand
GGCGAGACGCGCAACGACCACTGCATCCCCGCCACCTTGGGTACGACCTCGGTCACGACCATGATCAGGATCGACATGCCGGCGACGGCAATGATGAGGCCCCGCTCGCCGAACGCGCGCAGCGCGAGCGACGTCGCGAAGCTGCTCGCGAACACGTTGACGGTCAGGTTGCACACCAGCAGCGTGACCAGCACTGCGCGCGGCTGCGTCATCAGCCGCGCAACCAGACGCCCCCCGGGGGACTTTTCCTTCAGCGAGCGGATCTGGGAGCTGGACAGCGAGAAGAGCGCGGCTTCAGCGCCCGAGAAGAATGCAGAGAGGCACAGGAGAACGAGGAGCCCGAGAAAATAGACGCCCAGGTGGCCCATCGCGGGCGGCGGATCACCCGCCGAGCTGCTTCAACGCCTGCTCGGCCTGTTTGGCTTCCTCGGACGTGGGATGTTTCTCGATCAACGTTCGGAATGCCTTTTCGGCCAGGCTGCGCTCCTCGAGCTGAACGTACGCGCGACCCATCTTGAGGTAGGCCGCGGGTGCGAGGCGCGAGGCCGGGAAATCGCGGACCACCTTCTGGTACTCGCCCGCGGACTCGAGAAATCGCTCCTCGGCGAACTGGCACTCGCCCAGGTAGAAGTGCGCCTCGGCGACGCGCGGGGAATCCGGGTAGCGCGAGAGGAAGTCCTGGAGCTCCTGCGACGCGAGCTCGTAGTTGCCCTTGGTCACGTCGCTGTACGCGTCCTGGTAGGTGTCCTCGGCGGCGGCGACGGCCGAATCGCCGGAGGGCTGGGCAGGGCGCGACCCGCCGGAACGGCCGCGCCCACCCGAGTTGTTCATCATCTGCTCGCTGTCCTCGATCCGGCTGACGAGCATGCGGACCGCGTCCTCGAGCTCGCGCAATGTCACCGAGAGCTGCGCGTTGCTCGACGTGCGCTCTTCGCCCTCGCGATTCATGCGGTCCTCGAGCTCGGTCAACTTCGCCATGATCTTGCGCTGGTCGGCGCGGATCGTGTCCACGGCGAAGGCCGTGTTCTCGGTGTGGATGGGCCCCTTGAAGATCTTGGTGCCGTAACACCCCGAGACCGCCGCGGTGGCGGCGAGCACGAACACGACCTGCATCCAGCGCTGCTTCACGTCGTCCTGCTACTGGCCGATGACGAAGTGCGCGCGGCGGTTCTTGGCCCACGCGGATTCGTCGTGGCCGTCATCGAACGGGCGTTCCTTGCCGTAGCTCACCGTGTTCAGCCGCGAGCCGTCGACGCCCAGCGCGACCAGGAAATCCTTCGCCGCGTTGGCGCGCTTCTCGCCGAGCGCGAGGTTGTACGCCTTGGTGCCGCGTTCGTCGCAGTGACCCTCGATGGTGAGGGCGCCCGCCGTGACCTGCTTGAGGGCGCGCGCGTTCGCCTCCAGCGTGCTCTTCGCTTCCGACGTCAGGTTGTAGCTGTCGTAGTCGAAGTAGACATCGCCGATCATCGATGCATCGAGCTGCGCGCTCGGCACCGGATCATTGGTGGCAGGGATATCCTGCACGGTCTCCGTTGGCGTGGGGGTGGGTTCCACGGGCGGTGGCGCGGTATCTCCCGCCTTCTTGCCCCCGCAGCCGGCGATCACTGTCATGGCAACGATGACGGCGATCCAGAGCATGCGCTTCATAACCATGTGTTTTCCTCCTCGTTGACTCCCCGGCCTGCCTCGCAACCTAGCGAGCCACGCCATTCGCGTCAATCCTCACAACTATTTGTGTCATTTTGGCTTACGGACTCGACCAGTCGGGATCCGAGCCTTGCGCCAATATTCTCCTGCCCCCCGTGACTATGTCAACAACAGAAACAGTTTCGTCACGCGAGCGCGCGGTGCACACGACGTGGCGTCCGTCCGCGCCCCAGCGCGGATCCTCGAAGCTCGTCGCCTCCTTCGTCACCAGGCGTCCTTCGCGCCCGTCCGGCGTGATGATCGCCAGCTGGAACTCCGCCCCCATGCGGGTCGAGAACACGATGAAGTCGCCGCGCGGCGACCACGCGGGCGACGCGTTGTACCCGCCCGTGAAGGTGAGCCGTCGAACGTTGCCGCCGTCACGATCCATCACGTAGAGCTGCGGCGTCCCCGAGCGATCGGAGAGAAACACGACGCTGTTCCCCGTCGGCGCCCAGCTCGGGCTGGTGTCGATGGAGCGGTTGTGCGTGAGCTGCCCGCGCACCGCCCCCGCGCGGTCGATCGAATAGATCTCGGTGTTTCCGTCTTTCGAGAGCGCCGCCAGCAGCATGCCGTTCTTCTGCGACCAATCCGGCGCGGTGTTCGTTCCGCGGTAGCTCGCGATCGCCTTCGAGGTGTTCTGCGCGATATAGCGCACATAGAGGTCCGCCTTGCCGTCGCGGAAGGTCGTGTACACCACCGCCTTGGTGCCGTCCATCCAGCGCGGCGTCAGCAGCGGCATGGTCTGGCGAACCAGCGCGCGCGGGTTGTACCCGTCGTAGTCGGAGACGACAAGCTCCCACTTGTTCCCCACCTTGCGTGTATAGACCAGCTGCGTGGAGGCGATGCCCTGGTTGCCGGTGACCAGCTTCACCACTTCGTCGGCGAAATGATGCGCAATCTTGCGGATCTCGTTGTCGGTGAGGCGGTACTTCTTCCCGCCCATGAAATCGTTCGACGCGATGTCGGTAACGGTCCCCTCGAATTGCATTCCGGTCGCATCGCGCATCACTTTGCCACGCACCACGACGGCCGTGGTGCCCGGCGACATGCCCGCTGATTCCGGCTCCTCCCGGTGAATGTCGAAGAGTCCTGTGAACTGCAGATCAGCGAGCACGATCTGTTCCATGCGCTGGGCGCGCGACGACATGTCGCCTTCGCCGGTGAAGCGCGGCAGCCAGAGCGGGAGCGGCTGTGCCTCCTGCTTCACCACCGGATCGGGCCACACGTCGGTCTGCGCGAACGCCGCGGGAGCGACGAGGAGCAACAGGAATACTGCGCAACACCACCTGGTCATGAAGACGCCTTTCGACAGGGGTTGTGAATATCAGTGTCTACTGCGACGGCTGGTACAGGAAGCTGAAATGGACGCCGATGTACTCCTCGCCGTACTCGCGCGGCAGCGGCGGCATCGGGGCTGCTTCCATCACGGCGCGCTGGCACGAGCGGTCGAAAATGGGAAGCGTGGAGGATTTCTCCACGCTCACGTCGCTCACGCTCCCGTTGCGATGGATGCGAAAGTAGACCAGCGCGCTGCGCTCGAAGCCCTCGGTGCCCGGCGGAACCTCCCACGTGGTCGCGATCTTCTGGCGCATGCGCGCGATGTAGGACGCGAACGGGAAATCGCCGCCATCGATGCTGACCGAGCCCATCTGCGGCGTATCGCCGGGCGGACCGGGGATGCCCTCGCCCTTCCCGGCCAGCGACGAATCCGGTTTGGCGTCGGTCTTGCGGATGTCCGTCGTGGGCACGGTGGTCTTCTTCTCGGCCTTCGGCTTGGGCGCTTTCGGCTTGTCGGGAGGAGCCGGCATCTGGGCTTCCTTCTCCTCGACTTTCTCCTCCACCACCGGCTCCGGTTTGGGCGGCGCCTCCTGTACCTTCGGCGCCGCGGCCTTCGCCTCCGACATGTTGCCGACCAGCTTCACCGTGTAGACGTCGCGCGGCACGTACTTCACCTGTTTGAACGCGATCCACTGGAAGAAGCCGATCGTCAGCGCGACGTGGAAGATGAGTGATCCGATGAGTGCCCTGCGCACGAAATGCCCCCGAACTTCCTCAGCGTTTCTTGTCGGTGATCATGCCGACGTCGGTGACGCCGGCCGCCATCACTTCGCCGATCACTTCCATGACCACACCGTAGGGAACGGTCTCGTCGGCGCGCACGTACACGCGCGTCTCGCCGGTCGCCTTGAGGGTCTTGAGCGCGGGCGTCACCTGCGCCACGCGGACCTTGTCGTTGTTGATGTAGACCTCGCGCTTCTTGTTCACCGAGATGGTGATGGCGTCGGTCTCCTTGATGATGGTCGACTTGGCCTTGGGAAGCTTCACCTGGATGCCGCTCTGCATGTACTGCGACGTCAGCATGAAAATGATGAGCAACACCATCATGATGTCGACCAGCGACGTCACGTTGATGTCGGCCATGCTGGAGTACGGGCTGCGCTTCATGGCGTCGTGGTCGGCCACCCCGAGGTGGCGCCGGTGCGCACGGGCCGCGCCGCGCCGCTCGAGCCGCGCTGCGCGCCGCGACGGACGACGACTCCGTCGACCACGCGCGAGATGAAGAGGTCTACCTGCGTTTCCTTGCGGCGCACCGCGCGCACGCACAGGTTGTAGGCCACCAGCGCCGGAATCGCGGCGCCGAGGCCGGCCATGGTGGTGACCAGCGCCTCGGCGATGCCCCCGCCGACGATCTCGATGCTGGCGCTCCCCTCCATACCCATGCTCATGAAGGCGTGCATGATGCCCCACACGGTGCCGAACAGCCCCAGGAACGGCGCGCCCGCCGAGGTGGTGGAGAGAAGGATGAGATGGCGTTCCATCTCGCCGATTTCGTTGAGCGCGCGCCCGTCGAGCAGGCCGCGCAGGCGGTTGCGCTCGTGGTCGAGGTCGGCGGGATCCTCGACCGCCAGCACCCCGCCCTCGCCCCCGTTCATCTGCACGAAACGCCCCGCCTCGATGAGGATGGCGGCCTCGATGGCGGGCAGGTACTTCTCCGCCTCGGGCATCACGGCCGCGACGCCGCGCTGGCCGGCCGCCCGGCGCAGGGCGTCACCGCGCGAACGGAGCTTCTTGTAGAGGCGCGACCGGTCCCATGCGACGGCCCAGGTCATGACCGAGAGCGCGAATGTGATCAGCAGAATGGTTACGCCGACTGGCCCCGCCTGGACGATGATGGTGGGCAACGAGCGCCCCATCGCCGCGGGGAAGGCCGCAAAGAGTTCCATGGGCATCCTTCCTGTTCTCGCAATGTGCAGGGGGCCGTCCGCCGGGCAGCTTCCCGGAACCGGGCCAACGTCTAGCACAAGCCTCTATTGTTGCCTAGAAAAAGTCCACCACCGGCGGCCCGTTTCATGCATTCCCCCGATGGGCCTCATCCTTGTCGCCACGGGCAAAAGTCGAGTATATTCATGGATGCCGCCCTGATCTGCACCACGCCCCGGTGGCGCCCGTTACTCGCGGGAGGTTGGCCATGAAGATTCTGATTTCCGCCCTTTTGCTGGCGGCCCTTGCCGCCCCGGCATCCGCTCTTTCGACCGCCCAGCGCAACGGCGAGGGCGGTGTGACGATCCGTTCCAATGTTTCCAGCGGCGCCGTGCTCGATCCCGGCGACCGGGTGGCATTCCAGTACCAGTCGGCCCGTGACGCGGCCGTGATCGTTCTCGATATCGATACCCAGGGGTATGTGACGCTGCTCACGGATGAGCCGGTCGAGGTGTCGGCGCGTGAGTCGGTGAAGCTGCCCGACGACAACTCGGAGCTCACCGCCGGCGGAGAGCCGGGCGTGGAGTTCGTGTTCGCCGTGTCCGTGTCCGATCGCGACGCGATCGACCATGAGGCGCTCGCGGCCATGCGCGACGAGACACGGCGCATCAACGGCGACCCGTTCATCGCCGCGAACATGCTCGCGGGCGAGCTGGTCCGTGACATCTCGCAGCACACCGTCTTCATCGGCTACACCTACTTCTACGTTTCCGACCGGGTCGAGTATCCGTGTTATCTGTGTGGTACATGCGACGGGTCGGCCGGCTCGACCGAGTGCGACGGCTATCGTATCGCGCAGAACTTCGACCGCAACGTCTCGCTCTCCTACCCGCTGGCGCGCGGGTACGAGATGGTGGAGACCGCGTCGCAGACCGAAACGGTCACCGACTCCGCCTCCGACAACGTGGCGATTCCCGACCAGCCCACCGAGGTGAACTTCTATCCCTACGGAAGCGAAGTCCACTACGCCGATCCGGTGGCCGTGAATCTCTGGTACACGTGGGGCTGGTACGATCCGTTCTACTATTACTACCCCTACAGCTACCCCTACTACTGCTCGCCCTGGCAGGTCTCGATCGGGTTCGGCTGGGGCTGGGGTTGGGGCGGCTACTACTGCGGCGGCTGGTACGATCCGTGGTACGGCTGCGGCTACTATCCGTACTACGGGAATGGATATTACCCGTACTACCCCTATGCCGACTCGCGGCCGGTGTCGAAGTTCAAGTCGCAGTACAAGTCCGGCGGCGCCGCGACGCTGACCGGAAACCGGCAGTACGCGATGAAGAACGACGCGGACCTGCGCGTCGCATCGAAGACCGTCAGGCCCACGTCGACGAAGGCCTCGTGGAATACGACGCGCAGCACGCGCACGGGGTTCTCGAAGGATCCGTTCTCGGGCTCATCGCACCGTGTGAAGACCTCTGTGTCCGGAAGCCGGTCGGTCACGCGAGAAGCGTGGTCGAAGGGACGCTCGGGCTCGTACCGCAGCAACGTGCCGGTGTATCGCTCGAAGGTGTTCCAGCCCAAGAGCTCGGCCGGCAAGAGCGTGATCGACCGCAGCGGCAGCACGCGCGTCAAGGGCGGCTCCTACGCGCCGCAGCAGCGCGGCACCTCGACGCGATCGAAGAGCACGTGGAACGCTCCGTCGCAGCGCGGCGGCTCGTCTCGCCCCGGCGGTAACAGCAGCTACGCGCCGCGCACCGGAACGTACAAAGGGTCGTCCGGCTCGTCGTTTCATGGCGGAAGCGGCTGGGGCGGAGGCGGCAACCGTGGCTTCACCGGAGGCGGTATGCGCGGTGGCGCGATGAAGGGCGGCCGCGGACGCTGACCTGCTCGCAGCGAGTTTCCGGCCCACAAACAAAGAAGGCCTCCCGCTTCGCGCGGGAGGCCTTCTCGTTTTCCAGTTGGAAGTGATCTCTACAGAACCTTGTAGCTCTTCACTTCGATGACCTTGACGCCGTCGACTTTCTTGACGGTGCCCGACACTTCGAGGTTCTTGCCCTCGTCGCCGCGCATCTCTTTCGCGTGGTTGTTCTGGAGCAGCGGGTAGACCTTGCCGTCCGCCGTCTTGAACATCGGGGAGCAATCCTCGGTCTTCTGCAGGGTGCAATGACCGCAGGCATACGAACCGGCCAGGACGATGCGCTTGCCCTCGCGGTACGACAGCTCATCGACCTTGCCCTTGAGGGAGGCCGTCTTGGCGGAGCTGCACTTCTCGCCGCTTCCCGCCGCGCTCGCGGTCTTGCTGTCGCAGCAAGCCGCTTCCTTGTTGCCAGCCGCCGCCGCGCTGCCCTTGGCGCAACCGTCGCCACCGGCCATCATGGTCGCCGAATGACCGGCGCCTTCGCTGCTCGCCGCCACCGTGCTCATGTGCGCGGTGCAGCCTTCGCTCGAGGCAACCTTCGCCATGTGCGCCGTGCAACCTTCGCTCGAAGCCGTCTTCGCCGCACTGCTGCAGCTCGAGTGGCCGTCAATCGCCGGATGTCCGGCCGGAAGGGCCTGGCCCTCATAGGAATTCAGGGAGGCGGTCGTCGTCTTCATGCCGGTGCAACCCGCGGCGCTCGCCTTCATGGCCGCGCATTCCGCCGAGCTCATCTTGGAGGCACACTCGGCTGCACTCATGTTGGCGTATCCCGCGTGCGCGGCGTTCACCGACGCGGTCGTCATCTCCGGACACCAGTCACACGGCGGACAATCCTTGCCGCCGGCCAGCATCCCGCCGAAAGCGGCGGCATTGAGGATCGGCGCGGCGCCCGGGGCGACCACGGCCGACTTGATCATGGCGTTGTGAACCTTCTTCGCGTCCGTCGACGCGGTCTTGGCGCCATCCTTGGCACAACACGAATGCGTCTCCGTGGTGGCCGACGCTGTCTTGTTCGATTCGTCGCACGCCATTGCGTTGCCGCGCGACAGACCGATGCCGGCGAGGACGGCGGACGCGCTGAAGAGCGTCACCGTCGCGATAACCCATAGCTTCCGACTCATTTGGATGCCTCCCTGGTGTTGGCTGGTTGTTCTCTATAATTGACCAGATGGGGTTGGCCGTCAAGTCGCACGGCAGTGTGCTTGTTACACCGATACGCCGGTCGCGTTTCGCGAAGAATCTGCCGGTCAGGCGGCGACCGGCTCGGCCATAGCGAAACGCTTGCCGTCGCGCACGATGCGGCAGGTTTCGACCTGCGAATCGTGTTCGAAGAAGAAGACCCACTTCTCCGACTCTGCCCGGGCCAGCATGGCCGCCTTCTCCTGCATGGAGACGACGGGTTGGAGATCGTAGCTCATCACCCAGGGCGGGGAGATATGGTGGTGGAACGGGAAGAGGTCGCCGGTGAAGAAGAGGCTCCCTTCTCCGCCGCCGATCACCGGGAGCTGCTGCCCGGGTGTATGGCCGTCGAATACGAGCATGTCGAAGCCCGGCCCCAGCGACCACGGTCCGTCGTGGATTTCCAGTACGCGCTCCGATTCCAGGATGCGGATGCGCTCCTCGTAGTAGCTCGCGCGATCGCGGATGTTGGGATGGTTGGCGTGCTCCCATTGCGAGCGCTGGATGTGGTGGCGCGCATTCGGAAAGAGCAGCCGCCAGCCGTCGCCGTGCGGCTCGGCCACACCGGCGCCATGATCGAAGTGCAGGTGCGTCAGCATGACGTCGGTGATCGACGTGGGATCGGTCCCCGCCGCGCGCACGACGTCGAGCAGGTGGTCGGTATCTTCGAAGGCGTAGATCTGCCGGTTCTTCTCGCTGTGACCGGCGCCCGCGCCCACGTCGACGATCACGGTGCGCCCGTGGCCCTTCACGAGCAAGAGCCGCATCACCATCGGCACGCGGTTGAACTCATCGGGCGGCAGCACGCGCGCCCACATGGTGCGCGGCACCACGCCGAACATCGCGCCACCATCGAGCCCGAAGCGCCCGGCGACGCACGAGGTCACGTTCCAGTCTCCGAATTTCATGCGCGCCACTATATCACGAACGCAACCGCGCGGGTCCTGTCGCGGCCCGGTCACGGGCTGCATCCTCCGGCCCCCGCTCCGCTTCGCTCGGCTTCCCTTCCTCGGCCGCACTCATGTTGATAGCGGCCTCGTCGGGTGATCCTTCGCTCGCTCCCGCGGGAATGGGCCGTTCGGACGCAACCGTGACCGGGCCTCACCCAGGCGAGACGAACGTCGGCGCTGCGGTCATAACAGCCGGAAGCGGAAGTATGTCGGTCAAGGGCGCCGTACTTCTGGAGGCAGAGCTTGCTACGCGCGATATCGCCGAGAATCCGGCGCACGGACCGACATACTTTCGCTTCCGGAAAGACCGGAGCGCCGACGCGAGCGAGTCCCCGGCGCGCGGGACCGATGTGCGTCTGCTGCCGGAACGGACCTTCGCCGAGCGGTCGACGCGAGCGAGCTATCGCTCGATGATGACTGCAGTCCCGTAAACGAGCAGCTCGGATGCGCCTTCCGAGATGTCGGTGGAGGAGAAGCGGACCCCCGTGATCGCGTTTGCGCCCAGGCGGGTCGCTTCTTCGCGCATGCGGTCGAGGCACTGCTCGCGCGCTTCGGCGAGCAGCTTCGTGTACTCGTGGATCTCGCCGCCGGTGAGGTTCTTGAAGAAGGCCGTGAGGTCCTTGCCGATGTGGCGCGCACGAACGCTGCTGCCCTGCACCAGGCCCAGCACCCGTGTGACGCGGTGCCCCGGGATTTCGTCCGTGGTGACGATGATCATCGCTCGACCTCCCTGTACGGATCATGCTTGTGCTCGTGGTAGCGTTCGCGGGCGACCGAGATGAAAATGACGATCAGCCCGAGCAGCACCACGGCGACGCTGATGCCCTCGTACGACCACAGCTCCGGCGAGCGGAGCACCTTCCAGAGGAGCCACGCCAGCAGGGCGACGATGCCGCCGATCAGCAACACGAAGCCCAGCCGTCGCTCGGTGCGACGCGCGATGCTCTTCCAGTAATCCTTCCAGAAGGCATCGTCCGACACGCGCAGCTTGAGCTGGTCGGTGAGCCGCACGACACGGCCGAGTGAGGCGAGCTCGCGCTGGCACGTTTCGCACTCGTTCACGTGCGCCTGGTACACGAGGCGCTCCTGCATCGAGAGCTCGTCATCGATCAGGCGCATTCCCTCGGTCTGGTAACGCGTGCACTCCATCTCACACCACCTCCCGCGCCCTGGCGGCGTCTCCGCGTTCGAGCTCCTCGATCACGGCGCGCAGGGCCTGGCGGGCGTAGAACAACCGCGACATCACGGTTCCAATCGGTATTCCGAGCAAGTCGGCGATCTCCTTGTAGGAATGGTCCTTGAAGTTCTTGAGCACGATGATCTCCCGGTGGTCCTCGGAGAGTCTGTCGAGCGCGAGGCGCACCAGCCGCTTGCGCTCGGTCTCCTCCATGTTCTCGAGCGCCGTCGCCGCGGGGCTCGGAATCTCCCGGTGCTCGTTTTCGTCATCCAGCGACACGTGGCGCTTTCCGCGCGTCACGAAATTGAGGCAGTGGTTTTTCAGAATGCGGTACAGCCACGGGTAGAATGGACGGTCCTCGTCGAACCGGGACCGGGCCTGGTACGCCTTGATGAACGCATCCTGCGAGAGATCGCGCGCGTCCTCGGCATTGCCCACGTAGCCGTACGCCACGTAGAAGGCGTCGGTCATGTGGCGTCGCACGAGGGTCTCGAACGCGCGCTTGTCGCCGCGTTTCCAGCGGCGGATGAGGTCCTGTTCGGGGTCGAGGGTCACGCCAAGCTCCGCCGGGCTCATGACCACCGCCATCGAAGGGTTTCGGGAGCTCATAACGCGCCATGCTACACGGCGTCCCGGCGGCCTATTCATCGTCCGGCGGGCTGATTCTACGACGCGGCGAAAAGCCGTTGCCACTCAAAGGATTCTGATTTTCAGGTTGGCCGCGCGCGGGCGCCTGAAGTACCGTCGGGGTTTCGGCAAACGCCTGCCCCAACCGGACCGGAACCACCCCATGAACGATTTTCGCAGCTTTGCAGCCGACCACGTCGCCCGGATCGAGGCGCTCTGGCGCGAGGTGAACCTGGCCTACTGGACGGCGACCATCTCGGGCCAGCCCTCGGATTTCGACCGCTACGCGACGCTCGAGGTGGAGCTCCAGAAGGTCTACTCCGATCGGGGCGATTTCGCCCGCCTGTCCGAGTGGCGGTCCTCCGCGATGCCCGGCGACCCGGTCGAGGCGCGCGAGCTCGAGATCCTCTACCGCGCCTACCTGCGCAACCAGGTCGATGCCGTGCTGATCGAAGAGACCACGCGCCTGTCGAGCCGGATCGTTCGCGCCTTCGGCACCTACCGTGCCCGCGTCAACGGCCAGGAGCTGACCGGCAACGATGTTCGCACGGTGCTCAAGACGAGCACCGATTCGTCCTACCGTCGCGCGGTGTGGGAGGCCGACAAGGCAGTCGGCCCCGAGGTTCGCGCCGACCTGCTCGAGCTGGTGCGGCTCCGCAACCGCATCGCCGATGAGCTCGGGTTCTCCGATTACTACACCATGTCGCTGGAGCTCGCCGAGCAGAGCGTGGGCGAGATCGGCGCGCTGTTCGACCGCCTCGACACGCTGACCATCGAGCCGTTCCGCGCCGCGAAGCACGAGATCGACACCTCGCTCGCGACGCGTTACGGCATTTCACCGTCCGACATCCGGCCCTGGCACTACGAGGATCCGTACTTCCAGGAGGCGCCGCGCGTGTTCGCGGTCGACTTCGACGGGTTCTACCGCAACCGCGACGTGGTGGAGCTCTCGCGCGCGTTCTTCGCCGGC
>DASVAK010000049.1:0-19397 GCA_036376395.1 Candidatus Krumholzibacteriia bacterium | reverse complement strand
GCCGCGCCCGGGTAAAGTCGTTGAGCCTGCTGATGTACCAGACAACGGCCGCGCGGCGCAGTCCGAAGGGGGCTGCTCGCGGACAGGACCCGCGCGGGCTACCTCGCTAACTGTTTGCCGGAATCTTCAACGTCACGTTCTCGTAATCGAGGCACGCCTCTAATGCGGCGATCGCGACTTCGAGCATATCATCGGAGGGTTCCGATGTCGTGACCTTTTGGAGCGTGAGGCCCGGCCAGATGGCGGGCTTGAGGAAGCGCGCAAACCGTTCCTTCGCCGACAGGCGGATGAACTCGTACGAGATGCCGCCGATCACGGGAATGAAGGCGAAGCGCAGCAGCCGGTCGCCCCACGTCTCGGGCTTGCCGAGCAGCGCGAACACGAAGATGCTGACCAGCATCACCACGAGCAGGAAGCTGGTGCCGCAGCGCGGGTGCAACGTCGTGTACGGGCGGGCATTCGCCACCGTGAGGTCCTGGTTGTTCTCGTAGACGTAGATGGTCTTGTGCTCGGCGCCGTGGTACTGGAAGATGCGCTGCATTTCCTTCCAGCGCGCGATCAGCAGCAGGTATCCGAGGAAGATGGTCAGGCGAAACACGCCGTCGACCAGGTTGAACGCGAGGCTTCCCTGCACGCCCGTGAGCTCGGTCAGGAACAGCGGCAGGTAGAAGAACAGCGCGAAGCCGGCGGTCAGCGCGAACGCCACCGACCCGAGGATCATCAGGTTCGACGCGGCGGTCTTCTTCGGTTTGGGGTCGGCGTTTTCGTCCGCCGCCTGCGAGGCCGAGTACGACAGCGATGAAATCCCAATCCACATCATCTCGACCAGGTTGATGGCCCCGCGGACGATGGGGATGTTGAGAAACCGGAAGCGGTGGGTCAGCGCCTCGTAACGGCTCTTCTGGATGACGATGGTGCCACCGGGCGTCCGGACGGCGGTCGCGTAATAGGTCGGCGACCGCATCATGACGCCCTCGATGACCGCCTGGCCACCGACGCTGAATTGCTGCTCGGACATGGAAACCGCGGACTACGTCTCGTTGGTGGACGTGTCTTTGTATTTGTACTTCTCGCGGAAGCGCTCCACGCGACCCGCCGTGTCGACGAACTTGCGCTTGCCCGTGTAGAACGGGTGCGAAGCCGACGAGATTTCCATTTTGACCACGAAGTGCTTGACCCCGTCGATGTCGCGGGTCTCGTTGCTCTTCATGGTCGAGCGGGTGATGAACTCGGCGCCCACGCTGGGATCGACGAAGACCACCGGGTGGTACTGGGGATGGGTTTCTTTCTTCATTTCTCGATTACTCCTGGTCAGTCCTAGAAAAAAGGCATTATAGCCACCCGCGGGACCCGGCGCAAGGGGTCTATGCGGCCGATGCCCCTGCGAAGGCGGCCCGAAAGGCCCTGTTGACACGGTCTTGGGGAGACGACGGTGGCCGCGAACCGGTTTGTAAAGGGGCCTGCATCGCGGGTTATGATATCGCGTAACGGGAGAGCATGTTCTTGACCCTTCTCCTATTCGTCACGTGGGCCCTCGTCGCGATCGCCTCCTTTGCGCCCGACGCGCGACTCTGGGGCGTCAATCATCTCGCCTTCTACCCGCTCGCCGTCAGGTGCGCCATCCTCATCGCCCTTGCGGTGGCGATGGTGCCCGCGGTCGCGGATCGGGTGCTGCAAAACGGCCGCCGGCTCGCTGCCCTGGCGAGCGCGCACCGCAGGGTGGCCGCGGCCGGCGCCGCCACCGTGTGTCTCGCCCTGGGCCTTGCGTTTCATCCGGCGACCCACCTCCTCGGCGATCAGAATTTCATTGCCGCCATCGCGCGCGGCGCGGCGACCGCAACGGAGACCGAGTTCCGGGAATCGCTCCGGCATCCGCATCACGTCTTTCCCGGAACCGACCTGCTCTACTCGATCATCGGCCGCTATTCCGTCCGGGTTCTGCACGTTGGAGCCGAAGCCAGCATTCGCATCCTGGTATCAGCCATCGGGGCCATGTTGGCGTACGTATGGACTTTGTGGGCATTGCGCCGTTCCCGCGCGCCGCAGGGGCAACCAATGCTGCTGCCGCTGCTGCTCGCCACTTCCGGAGCGGTGGCGCTGTTTTGTGGGTACATCGAGGTGTACGCGCCGCTTCTCGGCGCTCTCGTGCTCTACGTCGTCGTCGCCAGGCGCGCGCTCGAAGGTCGAGCATCCCTCTGGGCGCCCGCAGCGTGCCTGGCTCTGGCCGCCTTTCTCCACACCATGGCGCTGGTGCTCCTGCCGTCGCTCGCATGGTTGGTCATCGCCGCGCGGAGACGTGACCATTCGAGGCTCCTCACGAGGATGGCGATCGGGACGTGCGTGGCGATGGTGCCGCTGACCGGGTTGCTGCGATTCGTCCCCGGAGTGGCGGCGTACCTGCGACCGCTGTTCGGCGAACCGACCGCCGCGCTGGGCTCCATCCACGTCGCCGACATGGCGAATGTGCTGCTTCTCTCATGCCCCGTGATGGGAGTGGTAGTGGGCGGTCTGCTGCGCGCTCGCGCGGCGTCGCGTGAATGCGACGCCACGCCGCCGGATGCACGGAGTGCTTCTTTCGCATGGCTGGTGGCAACGCCGCTGTTCCTGTTCCTGGTGGCTTTTCGATCCGACCTCGGTGTGGCTCGCGACTGGGATCTCTTCATGCCCGCCGGTGTCGCGACCGTGTGGGCGCTGCTCGAAGCGCGACCGGGGTGCGTTGTGCTCCCGGGCCGGAGCGTGGCATCTGTCACCGTGTTGTGCGCGGCGCTCGCGGGCGCCTGGATCGGCATCAACGCGTCGGCGGAGCGCTCGGTCGCGCGTTATCGCGCCATCGTTTCCTACGACTTGCCCCAAATGAAGGATCCGGCCTACGCGTGGGAGCAGCTCGCGGCCTACTACCGCGAACGAAACAACACCCCCGAGGAAATCGTGATGCTCGAGCACGCGGTTGCGACCAGCCAGAACCCACGCTACCGGATCACCCTGGGCACGCGTTACTACGCGCGGGGCGACCGGGACCGTGCGATTGAACTTTTCGGCCAGGCGCTTCGCTCCGATCCGTCGAACGGGCGCGTCCGGGAAGCCCTGGTGGAGATGCTCCTGCTTTCCCGTCGTTTCGATGAACTGATTCTGCAGTGCGACGAAGGCATGCGACGCGAGCCCGGGAACCCTTTCTATCCGTACTACAAGGGGCGGGCGCTGGCTGCATCTCGCCGAACCGCCGAGTCCATGGAGGCGTTGAAACAGGCGAGCCGCCTCAATCCCACTCCGCAGATGGCGAAGCAGATCGACTCGCTCATCCGGTGGCTGGAAGAGCAGCCCTAGTCGATCGTCGGGAAAACAAAAAAGGCCCCGTCACGTGACGGGGCCTTTTTCTTCGAAGTCTGCGCAGCCCGCTAGTTGCTGCCCTTGAGGGTCGTGTAGCGGTTGAGCGCTTCCGTGGCCTTGTCGTCCTCGCCCAGCTCGCTGTAGCAGCGGGCCAGCACGCGCCAGGTGTCCGCTTTGGTCGGGTTGAGGCTCACGTACTTCTCGCCCCACACCGACGCATTCGCCCAGTCTTCCTTCACGGCGTACGCGCCCATGAGGGCGAACACCGCATCCTGGTAGTTGGGCGCGATGATGAGCGCCTTTTCGTAGTACGTGATGGCTTCGTCGATGTGCTCGGGCGCGTCCTTGCGCTGGTTGTACTCGCACGACGCGATGTTGTAGTAGATCGTCGAGTCCTCGGCGCCCGCCGCCGTGCGGCCTTCCGCCGCCAGTTTCAGGAACGACGCCGCGCCGGCCCACTTCTGCTTGGCGAACAGGTCCATGCCCATCTCTTCGACGATGGGGTACTGCGACGGATCCTCGTCGATGGTCTTCTGCAGGCGCGCCTTCGCCTCCTCGGGTTTGCCGAGGTAGACCAGCTGGTTCGCCGCCAGCTGCAGCGCGCGCAGGTAGTTGGGATCCTTCGGCTCGGTGAGCTCGAGCACCTTGTCCGCCGCTGCCAGCGTCTTGGCGTAGTAGGTCGAGTCGGTCGGATTGGCCAGGCGGCTGTACGCGACGGCCAGGTTGTAGTGCGCCGACGACTGCTTCGGGCTGGCCTGCGTGGCCATCTCGAACTCGTGCGCCGCACCGGCCATGTTCTGCTGCTGGAAAAACTTCTGCCCTTGCTGGTAGTGCTTCGCGTAGTTGCTCTGGATGTTGTCGTCGCAGTCCTGGGCCTTCTTCGGGTCGAGCTCCTTGGCCTTCGTGAAGTGGTCATAGGCGAGCCCGACGCTGTCCAGGAAGCTGTACGCCACGCCGATCATGAAATGGGCCTTGGAGTCCTTGGCGTCCTCCTGGATGGCCAGGCGAAGCTCGCGGACGGCTTCGTTGTACTGCTTGTTCTGCACGTACACCGTCCCGCTGCGGGTATGCAAGCCGGCGAATGCGGCGGTTGCGGCCACCATGATTGCCGTGGTCAACAGTGCCTGTTTCTTCATCTACCTCACCTCGTGGAAGATCTTTATCGCTGTAGAAGAGGCCCCATCCAGGCGGGAGGGGGCCTCGTCCCTGCACTACAGCGTCAAATATAGTAGAAATCCGGACTAGGAGTTCATGGATTTAAGGAACTGGGCGTTGGTCTTGGTCTTGGACAGCTTCTCCAGCAGGAACTCCATCGCCTCCATAAGCGGCTTGTCGTTCAAGAACTTGCGCAGAATCCAGATCTTGGCGAGGTCGTTCTTGTCGATCAGGAGCTCCTCCTTGCGGGTGCCCGACTTGAAGATGTCGACCGCCGGGAAGATGCGCTTGTCCGAGAGCCTCCGGTCGAGCACGAGCTCCTTGTTACCGGTGCCCTTGAACTCTTCGAAGATGACCTCGTCCATGCGGCTGCCGGTCTCGATCAGCGCTGTGGCGACGATGGTGAGACTGCCGTTGCCCTCGATGTTGCGCGCCGCGCCGAAGAAGCGCTTCGGGCGCTGGAGCGCGTTCGAGTCGACACCGCCGGAGAGAATCTTGCCCGAGTGAGGCACGACCGCGTTGTGGGCGCGGGCGAGTCGCGTGATCGAGTCGAGCAGGATCACGACGTCTTTGCCGTGCTCGACCAGGCGCTTGGCCTTCTCGATCACCATGTCGGCGACCTGAACGTGGCGCTCGGCCGGCTCGTCGAAGGTCGAGCTGATCACTTCACCCTTCACGGAACGTTCCATGTCGGTCACTTCTTCGGGCCGCTCGTCGATCAGCAGCACGATCAGGTAGACCTCGGGATGATTGGCCGTGATCGCGTTGGCGATCTTCTGGAGCAGGATCGTCTTGCCGGTGCGCGGCTGCGCCACGATGAGCGAGCGCTGGCCCTTGCCGACCGGGCACATGAGGTTCATGAGCCGCGTCGAGAGATCCTCGGGATCGTGCTCGAGATTGAACGCTTCCTGCGGGTAGAGCGGCGTCAGGTTGTCGAAGAACGGCTTGGTCTTCGCGACATCCGGGTGCTCGTGGTTCACCGCTTCCACGCGCAGTAGCGCGAAGTAGCGTTCCGAATCCTTGGGACTCCGGATCTGGCCGGACACGGTGTCGCCCGTGCGGAGATCGAATTTCTTGATCTGCGAGGGCGAGACGTAGATGTCGTCCGGGCCGGGCAGATAGTTGTAATCCGGCGAGCGGAGGAACCCGTAGCCCTCGGGGAGGACCTGCAACACCCCCTCCGCGAAGATGAGGCCGTTCTGTTGCGTTTGCGCCTCGAGGATTTTGAAGATCAGCTCCTGCTTCCGCATGCTGCTGGTTCCCTCGAGCTCGAGGGCGTTCGCAACGTCGAGAAGCTCGGAGATGGTCTTCCCCTTGAGGTCCGCGATATCCATTCTTTTTGCGCCTGTAGCTGACACGATAGGTGGGTCGGGTGCTTAACTAACCCGAATGGTGAGAGGTGAATGACTGAAAACGGTGGTTACAAACCGCCCCGAATTGACAACAAGTGCGTCGCTTCACGCGACCGGATTCAATTGGATGAACTGGATTCAAATTATCTGCGAGCAATGACTTCCGGCCTGGCGCCGGGTCGTTCGCGCGGGGAGGTCGCGATCTCTGGCGCGATGGTTCTGCAAGAGCCGTTCCACCGCCTGCGCCCCTCCGCTACTGTTGCTTCAAGGTTTCGTATCGTTTGAGGGCCTCCGCGGCCTTGTCTTCCTCGCCCTGCTCGGTGTAGCTGCGTGCAAGCAGCTTCCATCCGTTGGGGTCGTTCTGATTGATGCTCACGTATTTCTCGCCCCACTGCGACACGTTCGGCCAGTCCTCTTTGGCAGCGCAGGCCACCAGGATGTTGAACAGCGTGTCGGAATCGTCGGGCGTGATATCGAGCGCCTTCTGATAATACGTGATCGCTTCGTCGATTTTGCCCGGGTCTTCTTTGCGCAGGTTGTACAGGGAAACGCCGATGTTGTAGAACACCCGCGCGTCGTCCGCGCCCACCTTTGCGCGCGCGTCCGCGGCCAGCTTGAGGAACACGGCGGCCGATTTGAATGAGCGATCTTCCAGCTCGGCGGTTCCGATGTCCTCGATGATCTTGTAGCTGGCCGGATCCTCTTCGATCAAGCGTTTGAACCGCTTGACTGCTTCTTCCTCCCGGTGCAGCGCCACCAGCTCGCGTCCCGCCAGCTGCAGCGCATTGGTGTAATTCTCCTCGGTCGGATTCGACAGCTCGAGCACTTTGTCGGCGGCGCCGAGCGCTTTCACGTGGGCCGTCGAATCGGCCAGCGCCAGCCGTTCGTAGGTGACGGCCAGGTTGTAATACGCGCGCGCCTGCGTCGGGTTCGCCCTGGTGGCCAGCTCGAATTCCTTGGCCGCCGTCGTCATGTCCTGCCGGTTGAACGAGCTCTGCCCCAGCTTGTAGTGCCGCGCAAAATTGCTCTGGATGTTGTTGTCGACGTCGGCCGTTTTCTCGGGGTCGAGCTGCTTCGCCTTCATGTAGTGCTCGTAGGCGAGCGCGACACTGTCGAGGTAGCTGTAGGACACTCCCATCTGGAAGTGGGCCTCGGCGTCGTTGGGATCCTTCGCGACGGCTTCTTTCGCCAGTTTGAGAGCGAGCTCGTAGTTCCCTTCCTGGTTGCGAAGCTTGGCGCTGGTGGTTGCGACCGACTGGCATCCCAGAGCGACCAGCGCCAGCACGGCGAATGCTGACAGGGAACGTGCTCGTGTCATCGAACCTGCTCTCCGGGCAGGCGTACCTTTACTTCAAACTATCTTCGCGAGAGCAACCCATTCTGGCGGGTCGGCGGGCCTCAACTATCGATATGCGTTTGATTGGTCCCGGGCGGCATGCACCCCTCGAGGGGGCCGCCATGGTGGGTTGTCAGGGAATCTGTACTGGGGATGGCCAGTGAATACTGCACTCATTAAACGCGACCCGCAGGGCAGTGTCAAGGCGATTTTGGATTTAGACCACGCACTCGCGGGTCCTGTCACCGGCCACCCCGGAGCAACTCGCCGCGCTCGTTATCGCGGCGAGTTGCCGGGGTCTCCGGCCGGTGCCACCCGCTCGCGCGCTCTTTCACCCTACATCACGGACTCCCCACCCTCGGGGCGCAGCCCCGCGCGCGGCCAGGACCCGCGCGGCCCCTGTTTACAAAAACGTTTCCGGATCCACGTCCCAGCGCAGTTCGATGCCGCTGCGGCCGCGGCCCTTGCCGATGAGGTCGCGGAAGGCGGCCAGGACGGCCTCCTTGTCGGCCTGCTGAATAGCGCCTTTGAGGAGCATCTGCTCCCGAAAGCGGTTCTTCACCCGCGGGACGAGCGGGGGCGTAGGACCGAGCACGGCGACATGGCGCTTTGCCAGGAGCTGGCGCGCCGCGGAAGCCCAGCTCTCCATGAAGGCGTTCAGCACGCCGGCGTCGGACGCGCTGCAGCACGCGAGTACGAGGCGGGAGAAGGGCGGGTAGTTGAGCGCCCGCCGTGTCTCCAGCTCCTCGCGCATGAAACCGTCGTAGTCGTGTGCGACGAGGTAGCGGAACACGGGGTGCTCCGGGGAATACGTCTGGATGACCACGCCTCCCGATCCGGCACGCCCGGATCGCCCCGCTACCTGGGTGAGTTGCTGGAAGGTGCGCTCGGCGCTGCGAAAGTCGGGAAAGTTCAACCCCTCTTCCGCGCTCACCACGCCGACCAGGTTCACTCCCGGGAAATGGTGGCCCTTGGTCACCATCTGCGTTCCAAGCAGAATCGGGTACTGCCCGGTGCTGAACTCCTCCAGGATGCGACGATGGCCGTCCTTGCCCGAGGTGGTGTCGGCGTCCATGCGCAGCACATCGGCCCCGGGTAGCAATGCTTTCAATTCAAGCTCGACGCGCTGCGTGCCCACACCGGTGAAGTGGAGCTGGCGGCTCTTGCACTTCTCGCAGCTCTGCGGCGCGGCGCGCTCGTAGCCGCACAGGTGGCACTTGAGACGGTCGCCCACACGGTGGAAGGTGAGCGACACGTCGCAGTTCTTGCACATGACGACGTGGCCGCACGCGTTGCACTGCACGTAGCGCGCGTGGCCGCGCTTGTTGAGGAAGAGGATCGACTGGTGGCCGGCCTGAACGGTCTGTTCCAGCCGCTCCAGCAGCCGCGGCGAGAAGATCTGCCCGCGCGCGTTCTCCTCGCGCATGTCGACCACCTCGATCTGCGGTAGAGAGCCGCCCGCCACGCGCTCCGGCAACCGCGCCAGCGCATACTTGTTCTCGCCCGCATGGCGAAGCGTCTCCGCCGACGGCGTCGCCGAGCCGAGCAGCACGGTCAGCTTCTCGTCGCGCCCGCGCACCAGGGCGACGCTGCGCGCGTGGTAGCGCGGCTTGTCGTCCTGCTTGTACGACTCGTCCTGCTCCTCGTCGACGATGATGAGACGCAGGTCGTGAACCGGGCTGAACACCGCCGATCGCGGCCCCACCACCACGCGGTGCTCGCCCTTCTCGATGCGCTCCCAGATGTCGAAACGGTCGGGACCCGTGAGCCGGCTGTGGATGATCGCCACTTCATCACCGAAGGCACGGCGATAGCGCGCGGTCGCCTGGGGGAGCAGTCCGATCTCGGGCACCAGCACGATGACGCCGCCGCCGTCGTCGAGGACGCGGCGCGCGGCGCGCAGGTACACCTCGGTCTTGCCGCTGCCGGTGACGCCGTGAATCAGCATGGGTTTGAACTCGCGCGAGCGGAGCGCGTCGTCGATGGTGGCGAGTGCGGCGACCTGCGCGGGTGTGAGCGACTCCACGCGTGCTTCCAGCGCGTCGAGCGGCGAGATTCTCTCGATGGCCTCGATGGCGGCGAATCCGCGCGACACCAGGCCGTCGAGCACCTCGCGCGCATAGCCCCACTCGTCCAGGATCACGGGCACGAACGCGTCGCCGCCCGCACTCAGGAGCTCGGTGAGCAGCGCGAGCTGGCGTTTGGCGCGCGAGAGCTTCTTCTGCGCGGCGATGTACGCCTCGCTGGTCTCGCCACCGCGGCGGAGCGCATCATCGGTCACGCGCACCAGCCCGGTCGGCTTCGCGCGCACTTTGGCGCGGCGCAGGCTGGGTGGCAGCACCGACTGGAGCGCCTCGCCCCGCGAACATCCATAATAGGAGGCGATCCACCTTGCCAGGTCGAGCAACGACGCCGAGACATACGTCTCGTGAACCTCGGCGATGGGTTTGGTACGGGGAACGTCGGCGGTTTCGGCCAACTCGACCACGATGCCGGAGAGCGAACGTTTCCCGAACGGCACCTCGACACGGCATCCGACGGCGACTCGACCGGAAAGCGATTCAGGAATCTCGTACGTGAAGGCCTGCTCGACCGGAATCGGCAGGACGACGCGGGCAAAACGTGGTGTCAGTGCGACCAGGGTCTCGGGCGGCATGTCGCGCAGTATAGCACCGCGCCGGACGGAACCGTCACTTCACCGACAGCACTTCCAGCTCGCCTTCACGGTGCAGCAGCTCGATGGCCACGTCGCGTTCGAAACGCTCGAGCGCAAGGTCGACGGTGGCGTCGCCGACGCGGAGATTCAGGATCTGCATCTCCTTCACCGACGGCGGCAGGTACGGCTTGGTGAAGCGGATCTGTTTGTGCGGCGCGTCGATGCGGAGCCCCAGCATCGACTGGATGAACGAGAACACCACTGCCGCCGCCCACGCCTGCGGCGCGCACGCGACGGGATAGAGCGTGGGCCCCTCGCCCATGCGGCGCGAGAAGCCGCAGAAGAGCTCGGGCATGCGATGCAGATCGACGAAGATGCTGGCGTCGAACATGCCCGTGATCACTTTTTCCATCGCCTCGGTTTCGCCGTAGCGCGCGAATCCCGCCGCGATCATCGCGTTGTCGTGCGGCCAAACGGAGCCATTGTGGTACGACATCGGGTTGTAGCGCATCTCGCTCGAGGCCACGGTGCGCACGCCCCAGCCCGAGAAGCACGAATCGCTCAATAGTGTCTTGGCCACAAGCCGCGCGTACTCGGGTGTGGCAATGCCGCTGTAGAGCGCGTGCCCCGCGGTGGACGTGTTCACCCGGCACGGCTTCTTCTGGCCGTCCAGCGCCACCGCGTACGTGGAGAGATCCGGGCACCAGAAGACGTCGTTGAAGCGCCGCCGCAGCGTCTCGGCTTCTTCCAGCAAGCCGTTGGCGTGCTCGTTGCGGCCCAGCACCACGGCGAGCTGCGCGGCGGCGCGCTTCGCCGCGTACACGTAGCCCTGCACCTCGCTGAGCGCGATCGGTCCCTGCGCCAGCTCGCCACCGGCGTGGAAGACGGAATCGAACGAGTCGCGCCATCCCTGCGTGACCAGTCCCTTCTTCGACTGGCGCATGTACTCGACGAACCCGTCGCCGTCCATGTCGCCGTAGAGGTCGATCCAGTCCAGCGCCGCCAGGATGTGGGGCCAGAGCGTGCGGATGAACTCGATGTCGCCGGTGCGCTGGTAGTACGAGCCCGCGAGCATGACGAACAGCGGCGTCGCGTCCACGCTGCCGTAGTACTTCCCGAACGGGATCTCCTTGAGCGCCGCCATCTCGCCGCGTCGCGTCTCGTGCAGCACCTTGCCCGGCTCGGCGTCGGACTCCTCGTCGGTTTCGCGCGCCTGGTGCGCGGCGAGGTAGCCGAGCACGCCCTTCGCCATGGAGGGATCGACCCACAGGTGCATCAGCGCGGCGAGGATGCCGTCGCGACCGAACACGGTGCTGTACCACGGCACGCCCGCGTACGGGTAGGGCCCCTGCGGCGTCCGGGTCACCATCATGTGCAGGTCGGCGTCGGAACGGACCAGCCAGTCGTTGAACTGCTCGTTGGAGGTGAACACGTGCGGCCGGCCCGAACGCAGCGCGTGCCAGTCCTTGGTCGCTGAGGCCAGCGCGTCCTCGAAGGTGGGGATGGAGTCCTCGGGACACGGCGGGTGGCACGCCACGGTGAAGAAGTACGTCTTCTCTGCCAGCGACGGCAGCAGCTCGCTGAATTCGGCGCGGGATTCGGTGATGTCCACCGGCGCGGGAGAAAAGCGCAGCGTCGTTTGCCGCACGACGTCGTCGAGACCGCGATACGCCAGCCGCACGCGATCGCTCCCGATCTCGGGCGGCATCAGGTCGCCGCGCGCCTCGCGCTTGACGCCGCGCACCTCGAAGATGTCGACGTAGTCGGCCTCGAACACCACCGAGAGCGCGAGGGCGACGGGACGCATCGAGAAGTTGCGCACGCGCATGCGCTCGTAGAACACGCCGTTCCAGAGGAAGCAGCAGCGGAAGATGTGCACCTGGTCGCGCGCCAGCGTCACATCGCCGTCCACCACGATGTCGGGATTGGTGAGATCGACGGTGAGCAGCGCGTTGTCCTCGCGCACGGTGGAGCTCAGCAGCAAGGGTCGCCGGCCCTGCAGGCGCAACTCCAGCCGGCTCAGGAACCGGGAACCATCGTGGTAGAGGCCCTGTTCGCCGAGACCGATCTGCTGGATGTTGCCCGCGCGATCGAGCACGGCGAAGCTGTCGCCGTGCTTGAGCACGCGCGCCTGGTGGTCAACCCGTGAGGAGGTCGCGAGGATGTAGTACTTTTCCTGGACGCGAATGATCTCTTCCATGCTCGTCCTTCGCCCTGCGACTGTCGTTGATGAATCGATCGTTGATGACGCGCTCGTAGAGGCGAACGTAGTCCTGCGCCATGCGCCGCGCCGAGAAGCGGGTCTCGAACTCACGGCGGCACTGTTCCCGGCTGATCTCGGAGATCCGGTCCACCGCTTCGACCGCTTCGCTCACCGTGCGGCAGATGAACCCGGTCTTTCCCGCCTCGAGCACTTCGGGCACGGAACCATTCGGCCACGCGATGACCGGGGTTCCGCATGCCATCGCTTCGATCATGGTGAGCCCGAACGGCTCCGGCCAGTCGATGGGAAACAAAAGGGCCATCGCGTTGCCAAGAAAGTCGTTTTTTTCGATGTCGTTGATTTCTCCGATGAACTCGATCCCGGGCTCGTCGATCAACGGCTCGATGTAGCGCTCATAGTACTCGACATCGGCCGGGTCCACCTTGGCCGCGATGCGCAACTCGATCCCGCACGCGAGCGCGATCTTGATCGCGCGGTCGACGCGCTTCTCCCGCGACATGCGGCCGACAAACGCCAGGTACGGTTCCGCGTTCGGTTTCGCGGTGAATGAGTACAGGTCGTCGGGCAACCCGTGGTACACGGTGCCCACCCAGTTCGCTCCGCGCAGCGGGCGGCGCTGGGAATTCGAAATCGATACCAGCGGGACATCATTGAAATGCCGGTACAGGTCGGGGAGCTGCGGCATGTCCAGCCGGCCGTGCAGCGTGGTGAGATGGACGAACCCGCAGCGCCTCGTGGTGGCGTAGTGCAGGTAGTCGGTGTGGAAGTGGACCACGTCGAACTCTTCGGCCAGTTCGCAGACCTGGTCGATCATGATGATATGCGGGAGAAGCTGATCCGGCGTCCGGCTCAACCGCAACGACCGCTCGCACGGTGAAATCAATCGGGCGTCCGTGGCCGAGTCGCCGCTGGCGAACAGGGTCACGTCGTGGCCCTGGTTCACGAGCTCCTCGGTCAGGTAGGACACCACGCGCTCGGTGCCGCCGTAGAGAGCGGGCGGTACGCTTTCATACAGGGGCGCGACCTGGGCGATTCGCACGGCTCACCTCTCTCATCTCGTCGCGGGCCGGCAGGGGCAAAGCCGCGGGGAAGGACAACATTGATGGAAAAAATATCGGTTCAAATATAAACGCGCCCTCCATGCGGAGGGCGCGTCGTCAGGGAAAATCCCTGTGCAAACACGGGATTGTTACCGGCATCACGCCGGTGCGGACTACTTGCGCACGCCGAGGATCTCCTGGATGCGCTCGATCAAACGGCTGGGGCTGAACGGTTTCACGATGTAGTCCACCGCGCCCACCTCGTAGCCGAGGCGCTTGTCGAGATCGCGCCCCTTCGCGGTCAGCAGCACGACCGGAATGTTCTTCGTCTCGGGGTCGCGCTTGAGCCGGCGGCATGTCTCGTACCCGTCGAGCACGGGCATCATGACGTCCAGCACGACCAGGTTCGGCTTCTCCTGCTTGGCCTTCTCGATGGCCAGCTCGCCGTTGTTGGCCGTGATTACCTCGAAGCCCTCCGCCCCGAGGCTGAAGTCGAGAATGTGCAGAATGTAAACTTCGTCGTCGACCACCAGAATCTTGCCCAGAGCCATGGCTGTCCTCCTTGCAATCCCGTCTGCTACGCCTTGAGCGTGGCGTTGTCGTTTTCCCTGATACCGTGTTCCGTCTCCCGATCCGCGCGGAAGTACTCGGCGTGCGCCTGCACGCTGGCAATGAACGCGTCCACCACGCGCGGGTCAAACAGCGAGCCGGAACGGTGTTTCAATACGTCGATTGCCTCGCCCGGCGTGTACTGCTTCTGGTACGGGCGGTGCGACACCAGCGCGCGGAACGTGTCCGCGACGCGGAGAATGCGCGCGTCCAGCGGGATCTCCTCGCCGGCGAGCTTCCCCGGGTAGCCCGAGCCGTCGTAGTTCTCGTGGTGGTAGAGCACCGCGTCCCGCACGCGCGGGATGAACTCGATGGGCCGGAGCATGTCCGTGCCGATGATCGTGTGCTGCTCCACGTTCGCGCGATCCTCGTGCGTCAGCTCGCGCGGCTGGTTGATGATGTTCTCCCCCACCTTTGCGAGGCCGAGGTCGTACACGTGGAAGGTGTAGCGCAGTGTCGCGCGCTCCGCCGGCGTCATGCCCAGCCGTTCGCCGACCTCGTGGATCACGACCGACAACGCGTCGACGTGATGGGTGTTGATGTAGCGCTTCGCGTCCAGGATCGACTTGAACGTCGAGCGCACGTCCTCGAATTCGCGCGAGCGCTCCTTGAAGCGCGACAGCGCGTCCATCGCCATTACCACGCGGTCCGCGAAGAGCTCGAGCAGCGCGTGGTCCTCCTCGTTCAGCGTGGCGCGACCGACCGGATCGGTCACGTTGATGACGCCGACCACGCGGTTGTCACGGCGGATCGGCACCGAGAGGAACGAGCTCGATTCGTAACGGCGCCCCGCCGGCCGCACGCGCCCGTCGCGGCTCACGTCACGCACCAGGTAGGCGCTGTTCTCCTGCGCCACCGTGCCCGAGATCGATTCGCCCAGGCGCACGCGCGCGTGTTCGACCACGTCCTCGTCGAGGCCGATGGCGGTGTCGATGCGAAGCTCGCCCGCCTCCGGGTCCACCATCATGAGCGAGGCGCGCTTCACGTTGAGCAGCTCGGCGATCAACTCGACGACCAGCTCCATGTAGCGCTCCACCTCGAAGCGCCGCGTGGAGACGTAGTCGTTGAGCACGTCGCTGCGCACGATGGCCTGCTTCTTCGGGATCACCACGACGAAGCGGGCGCCGCGCCCGGCCACGTTCTCCACCCAGATGCGACCATCGTGCCACTCGACGATGTTCTTGCAGATGGCGAGGCCGATACCGGTGCCGCCGTGGCGGCGCGTGCTGCCGCCGTCGGCCTGGTGGAAATGATCGAAGATCCGCTCCAGCTGGTCCTCGGGAATACCGATGCCGTTGTCCTCTACGGTGATGCGCGCGCTCACCACCTCTTCCTCGATGGTGACCCACACCTCGCCGCCCTCGGGCGTGAACTTGGACGCGTTGTGCAGCAGGTTGATGACGAGCTGCTTCATCAGGTCGCGCTCGGCGCGTACCTTGATTTCCCTGGGCGGCAGGCAGGTGTGCAGCGTGAGCCGCTTGCCCTCGAAATTCTTCTCCAGCTCGTTGGCCGCCACGGTGATGATCTCGTTCATGTTGCACGACGTCCGCTCGAAGCGCACCGCGCCCGACTCCATCTGCGAGAAGTCGAGGATGTCCTCGATCAGCGCCATCAGGCGGTTGCTCTCCTCGTCGATGACGATGAGGAACTCCTTCATGATGTTGCGATCGATTGCGTCGGCGTTCTTGAGCAGTGTCTCGCAGTACGCCTTGATCGACGTCAGCGGCGTGCGGAACTCGTGCGAGATGGTGGCGACGAAGTTGGACTTCATCTTGTTGAGCCCCGAGAGCTTCTCGGTGTACTGCTTGAGCTTCTCGTTCTTCTCGCCCACTTCGCGGTAGCGGTTGAGGTTGCGGATCGCGATGGTGGCCAGCGTGGCGATGGTCTCCAGCGTCTCGATGACTTCCACCACCGAGCGCGCCGGGTCCTGCGGCTCTTCCACCGAGATGTAGCCGATGACGCTCTCGCCGGCATCGTCGTCGACGAGCGGGATGATGAGCCGCTCGACGTCGCGCCAGTGGTTGTCCACCACCGCGGGGCCGCCGGCGCCCTCGCTGCCCGCCGCGACCGGCGTGGCGTGGCGCATGAAGTAGCTGCGCCCCACACGGAAGCGCGGCTCGGCCATCAGCTCGTATTCCGCCATGGACGCGCGGTGATTCATCACCGCGTCCTGCGCCTCGGCATTGAGCCCGACGTACGCCTTGGGCTCGAAGGTCTGCGTGCGCTCGTTGAGCAACCGGATGATGACGGTGTCGAAGCCGAGGCTCTCGCGCACCAATTCGGCCACCATCTGGAGCAGCTCCTTGACGTTCTTGTGCTGCTGGATGCGGATGCCGATCGCGAGCATTCGCTCCAGGTCCTCGGCGCGCCGCGCCAAGCCCTTCGACTGGTCCTGCTGGCGCCGGATCATCGAGGTCGAATCCTCGTAGATGTCGGACGCCACGCGGTTGAGCAGCGAGAGCTCGGCGTGCGCTTGCGCGGCCTCGCGTTCGCGGTTCGCGGCCGCCGCGCTCATGCTGGTGCCGAGCACGATGTAGCTGGTCTGGAGCGACATGAGCCCGGAGATCAGCGCGACGATGTCCATCACCTGCGCGGTCTTGAGCAGGAACGGCGACCCTTCCCCGAACGTCCCCGCCGCCACGACCAGCAGCCACGACGAGCACAGCGATCCGGCCAGCACGTAGAGCGTCGGCTTCACTTCGCGCGTCGCGAGGCGCGCCGCCATGAACACGGCCGCACTCACGCGCACGGTGGCCCCGACGATCACCGCGGTGAGAAACCCGGTCCACGTGAAGGTGGTCTCGCTGGCCTGGGGCGCGAGCGCGTACACGAGTCCGCCCGTGAGTCCGAAGAGCACGGTCTGGAACTGCACCGCGCGCCAATGCCCGGTGATGTCGTGTTCCGGCTCCGAGCCGGTTTCGCCTCCGGCGAGACGCACGCGGGTCTCCTCGAGGCCGGTCGGCAGGCACTGGGCGGCCAGGTACACGCACGCGAGGTTGAGGAGCAGGTAGAGAAACGGCGGCCCCGCCTCGCCCGCCATGATGGCGCCGCTGAACACGACCACGGTGATGCGGCTGAACACGAACGCGAGCGCGGCCAGCGTCCGCTCGAAGAAATGCGTGGGGCCGGCGCTCATCGCCTCGCGCCACAACGTGAGGAACACGAGCACCACCAGCACCCCGCACAGCGTGAGATACGTGCCGGGCACCGAGTACGCGCTTGCATGCGCAAACCAGGCGGTGTGCATGTCCATTCCTATTCCTCGTTCGGGCCGACGCTCGTGCCCGCGAGCTGGCGGCGGCGATTCTTGTCGCGTCCCGTGAGCTGTCCGTCCTCGACCAGCACGGACGCGAACGCATCCACCACCGCGCGGTCAAACTGCGTGCCCGCGCACTCGAAAAGCTCCTGCACGGCGCGCTCCACCGTCATGCGGTGCTTGTACGGCCGCCCGATGGTCATCGACTGGTAGGCGTCGATCACCGAAAGGATGCGTCCCCCGATGGGGATCTCGTCTCCCTTGAGCCCCATGGGATAGCCGCGTCCGTCCCAGCGCTCGTGGTGATACAGGATGATGTTGCTCACCTGCTCCACGAACTCGAGCGGCCGGATCAGTTCGGCGCCGCGCTCGGGGTGGCGCTGGACGATGCGCATCTCCTCGTTGGTGAGGTTGAGCGCCTTGTTCAGGATCTCGTCGCTGATCTCGGTCATGCCGATGTCGTGGACGCTCGCCACGTACTGGATGACGCTCACGTCCTTCTCGGGCAGCCCGAGCTTGCGCGCCACCTTGACGGCGTGGTTCACCGCCATCTCGATCACGCGCGTCTTGGTCTGGTTGTCGAGGATGCGCTTGAACGCCTCGATGGTGTCCTGCAGGAACAGGTGCGAGTCCTCCACCACGCGCACGCGCTCCAGGGCGCGCGAGATGCGCTCGCTGAACGAGATCAGCAGGTTCAGGTCGTCGGTATCGAAGGGCTGCCCGCTGGTCTTGTTGTTGACGTTGATCACGCCCACCACGACGTCGTGGACGCGCAGCGGCACCGACAGGAGCGAGCTGGTCTCGTACTGCGGGCTGTTGGGCGCGGAGTAGACCTCGTTCTCCTCTATATTGGAGATGAGCAGCGGCTCGCCGGTGGCGGCCACCTTGCCCGCGATGCCCTCGCCGATGCGGACGCGGGTGTTCTCGACCACCCACTCCTCGATGCCGAACGACATCTTGATGAACAATTCGGAGCGGTCCTTGTCGAGCAGCATGAGCGAGACACGCTTGGCCTGGAGCAGCTCGGCGATCATGCGCACGATCAGCTCGAGCATTTCGTGGAGTTGCTCGCGCGCGTCCACGAGCTCGCCGATGTAGCCGACCAGGTCGTTGAAACAGTGCTCGCGCGGCAGCGTGAAGTGGAAGGTGCTGCCCCGGCCCTCTTCGCTCTCGACGCGGATCGAGCCGCCGTGCTGCTCGACGATGTTCTTCACGATGGCGAGCCCCAGGCCCAGCCCTTCGAGCTTGGAATCCTTGAGCGAGCGCGCGCGGAAATACTTGTCGAAGACGTTGCCCAGCTCATCGCGGGCGATCCCGATGCCCTGGTCCGCCACCGACACCAGGACGTTGACCGCCTCCTCGCGCGCGGCCACGGTGATCGTCGTGTTGCGCGACGAGTACTTGACCGCGTTGATGAGCAGGTTGATGAAGACCTGCTTGAGCAGGTCCGGATCACCCTCGATGCGCGGCAGCTCGCCGGGCACCTCCACCGCGACGCCAATGCTCTTCTCGCGCAACGACGGCCCCACTACCGAGACCGCGTCCTCGACGATGGCGCGCAGGTCGAGCCCGGTGCGCGAGATGGCGCGCTGGCCGAACTCGATCTTGGTCACATCGAGGATGTCGTTCACGATGCGGATGAGCCGGTTGGTCTCCTTGTTTACGATCTCCAGGAACTCGCGGCGCTGCGGGAAATTCGTCTCGTCGGCGTTGTTCACCAGCGTCTCGACGTAGGCCTTGATCGACGTGAGCGGCGTGCGCAGCTCGTGCGACACGTGGTTGACGAAATCGGACTTGAGCGAACCCGCCTTCTGCGACGCCTCGAGGTTGCGCTCGAGGTCGCGGATCTTGCGCTCCAGCGAGTCGTAGAGCCGGCTCTTCTCGATCGCGACGGTGAGCTGCTGGCTCAGGATGGTGAGCAGTCGCATGTGGGTCTCGGTCACCGCGCGCGGGGCGAAGTCGCCGGTGTAGATGACGCCCAGCACCTGGCTGCCGCTGGAGAGCGGGAAGCCCACCATCGACCGGATGCCGAAATGGTTCATGAAGTCGCTGCAGTTGGCGCGCTTGTCGCGCGTCGTGTCCTCTACCGAGATGGGCGCGTTGTGCGTCCACACCCATTCGTTCAGGCCGCCGCGGCGCATGCGCTTGTCCAGCTTCATCTCGCGGCTCTGGTTCAGCCCCACGAAGACCGAGTGCGTGATCTCCTGCTTCTGGTTGAAGAGCACGATGCTGGCCCAGGGCCGGTCGAGCAGCAGGGTCGCTTCCTTGGCCACGATCTTGAGCAGCGTCTCCAGCGAGATGGCCTGGTTGATGCCGATCGAGATGTCGTACAACCGCGACAGCTCGTTGGCGCGGACTTCGGATTCCTGCCGCTTCTTGCGCAGGCGCTCGATCGAGCTGTTCATCCGGTCCTGGAACGCGTTGGAGAGGAAGATCACCAGG
>DASVAK010000044.1:0-5894 GCA_036376395.1 Candidatus Krumholzibacteriia bacterium | reverse complement strand
CGGGCTGGCGATGTGGGACTGCGCGAGCACCACCGTGGGGTGCACGTTGAGGCCGACGCGCCACGCGCGCCACGACGCCAGCACGGTGAAGAAGAGCGGCCAGAGCAGTCGTTTGAGGACGCGGGGCCAGCCGGCGGTGGCCTCGTAGAAGTTGGGAAACGCGTGGACCGTGTAGCCGGCGGCGGAGACGTCGGGCGGTTCGCGGTCGCGCGGCGAGATGTAGTGCACCTCGTAGCCGTGGCCGATCAGCCCCGCGATGAAGTGCACGTCGTCGGCGAGACCGGCGCCGTGGCCGAGCTCCCAGCGCCGCTTCCATGGCGTCACCACCAGAATGCAGCGGCGCGCCGTCATGCTATCTCCGGGCGCGGCGACGGCGCTGCTGCTCGTGGAACACGCCCGCCACGCCGAGCAGCGTCAGCGCCGAACCGGCCACCGTCCAGCGCGTGATGGGTTCGTCGATGATGATGGCGCCGAGCAGCACGGCGATGACCGGGTTCACGTACGCGTAGGTGGTGACCACGCTCATGGGCAGCGTCTGCAGCGCCTTCACGAAGGACGTGAATGCGATCACGGAGCCGAACACGATGAGATATCCCCACGCGGCGAACGCCTCCGGCGTGGGCGACGGCTTCGGTTCGCCGAAGATCCGGCTCGCGATCAACAGTGCGACCGCCCCGAAGAGAAGCTGGTAGGCCGAGTTCGCCTCCGCGGAAAGCGACACCGGCCTGCGCTTCTGCAGCACCATGCCCGATCCCCACGACATCACCGCGATGCACAGCGCGATCGCCGGCAGCACCTGGTCGCGGGTGGGATGCTGCAGCACGTGGATGTTGAGCACGATGATGCCGGCGAGGCCGACGAGCAGCGCGAGCACCAGCCGCCCGGTGGGCTTGCGCCGGTCGATGAACGATTCGAGCGACATCGTCCACAGTGGCTGCGATCCCACCAGGATGGCGGCGTAGCCGGAGGCGGCGTACTTCTCCGCCCACGACACGAGGCCGTTTCCGCCGAACCACAGCAGCACGCCGGATGCCGCGAACACGCCCAGGTCGCTTCGCTTCGCGCGCAGCGACTTGCCGCGCAGCAGGCACAGCAGCATCAGGATCACACCCGCGATGAAAATGCGCGTCCCCGCCATGATGAGCGGCGGAAACCCGGAGCCCTCGCGCACGGCGAGGCGGATGCCGAGATACGTGCTTCCCCAGACGATGTAGACGACGAGCAGGTGGGCGAGACCACGAACGTTCACTGCAGGCACCTCGTGGAAAGAGGGAGAGGTAGCACAGGGCCCCGGGAGTGTCCACTGTTGCTTGTGGCGGGCGCGGGGCTCGGCTATACTCGGGCCCTCCGACCGCATGCAACACGTTCACGGCATTACTTTTTCCGACCAGCGCCTGCTCCCGGTGTGGGAGCGCGTCCGCGCCGGCGAGCGGCTGTCGCCTGCCGACGGCCTCGCCATGTTCGAAACCGGCGATATCACGGCGCTGGGGCAGATGGCGGATTTCGTCGCGCGCCAGAAGAACAGCGACCGCGTGCACTTCGTCATCAATGTGCACATCAACCCCACCAACATCTGTGTGCTCAACTGCAAGTTCTGCGATTACGTGAACAGTCGCAACGACGCGGGCGCGTGGGAGATGACACCCGAGGAGATCGTCGCGCACATCACTCCCGAGATGCACGAGGTGCACATCGTGGGCGGCCACCATCCCGACTGGCCGTTCGAGTACCACGAGGGCTACATCAAGGCGATCCGCGAGGCGCACCCCGGTATCCAGATCAAGGCGTTCACCGCGGCGGAGATCGACTATTTCGCGAAGCGCTGGAAACTCTCCGTCGACGAGATCCTCGACCGGCTGATCGCCGCGGGGCTCAACGCGATGCCGGGCGGCGGCGCGGAGATCTTCTCGAAGCGCGTGGCGAAGGAGCTGCGCTACACGGGGAAGGCGCAGGCGGAGCGCTGGCTCGAGATCCACGGCAAGGCGCACGCGCGCGGCATTCCGTCCAACGCGACCATGCTCTACGGCCACATCGAGACGTACGCGGAGCGCGTCGAGCACCTGCGCCTGCTGCGCGAGCAGCAGGACAGGACGGGCGGCTTCCTCGCCTTCATCCCGCTCGAGTACCAGGTGAGCGCGGAGAAGCTGGTGCAGCGCCACGCTTCGGCGCTCGAGGACCTCAAGACCATCGCGGTGTCGCGCCTGATGCTCGACAACTTCCCGCACGTGAAGGCCTACTGGATCATGCTGCAGGAAGACACCGCAGCCATCGCGCTCAACTTCGGCGCCGACGACATCGACGGCACCATCACGAAGGAGCGCATCGCGCACGCCGCCGACGCGCGCAGCCCGGGTGGCGTCACCCGCAAGCACCTGGTGCGACTGATCCGCGATGCCGGCAAGACGCCGGTCGAGCGTGACGCCCTATATAATGAGATCAAGGTCTACGCCCCGGAAGATATTGCCGCCGTCATGGAGGAACGCTACCGCCCCGTCCAGCGCAGCCGGGAGTCCCCGCGCGCCGGCCGGCCGCTGGACAAGTTCGCCGCCCGCCAGGGCTAGCAGGCTGCCGACGCGAGCGTCATGAGAAAGAAGCTGCTGATCGCCGCCATCCTGTTCGTGATCGTCGTCGCCGGCGTGGCGGTGTACTTCTACAACAACATCGATTCCATCGTGAAGAACGCGATCGAGCGCAGCGGCAGCGAGATCACGGGCACGAAGGTCAGCGTGGGCTCGGTCGACATCTCGCTCGAGTCCGGCCGCGGCACCATCCGCAACGTGCGCGTGGAGAATCCCGACGGCTTCTCGGACGAGGATGCCGTGACGCTCGACGAAGTCACGCTGGTCCTCGAGGTCGGCTCGCTCAACCGCGACCCGATCGTCATCCAGGACGTGCTGGTGAAGGCGCCCGTGGTGAACGCCGAGGTCGACGAGAAGCTGCTCACCAACATGGGTGTGATCCGGAGCCACGTGCAGGACTACCAGGCCGCCGGTTCGGCGTCGAAGCCGGCCAGGCAGGACGCCGGCTACGGCAAGCACTTCACCATCAAGTCGTTCGTCATGAAGGAAGGCATCGTGCACGGCGACGCCACGCGCGTTCGCCCGGGCGAAAAGCGCGAGTTCGACCTGCCGCCGCTGGAGCTCTCCAACGTGGGCGGATCGCGCGGCTCGCGCCCCGAGTTGCTCGGGAAGGCCATCGCGGCGGGGATGTTCGCGCGCATCGAGCAGGCCGTCGCCGACGAGCTCAAGGCGGCCGCCACGCAGAAGATCGAGGACAAGGTGAAGGAAATCCTCAACCGATGACGCCTCCCATCCACCTCGGACGGATCCCCTACCTCAACTGCCTGCTCTTCTTCCACGCGCTGGAAGGGCGCGACGACGTGCGCCTGTCGCCGCTGGTGCCCAGCGCGCTGGGTGGCGCGGCGCGCGAAAGCGCGGTCGACGCGGGACCGGTTCCGCTGGTGAACACCTGGGAGATCGAAGACCGTTACATGCCGCTGGACGAGTTCTGCATCTCGGTCAAGGACCGCGCCCACAGCGTGCTCGCGCTCTCGAAGGTGCCGCTCGAGCGGCTCGACGGCGCCGAGGTCGGCATGACGCACCAGAGCTCCACGTCGGTGCGGCTCCTGCACGTGCTGCTGGCGCACGTCTGGCGCGTGCGGCCGGCGCGGTTTGCGCCGCTCGATACCGCCCGCAACGACGCCTACCTCCTGATCGGCGACGACGCGCTCCGCTACCGCCACGGCACCGACACCCATCCGCACGTTGCCGACCTCGGCGAGGTGTGGCAGAAGTGGACCGGGCTGCCCTTCGTGTTTGCGCGCTGGATGGTCCGTCGCGACCTGCCCGAGCCGGAGCGCCGCCGCCTGGCCGCGCTCCTCGATGAGTCGATCGAGAGCGGCTGGCCGCGGCTGGAAGAAATCGGCGCGGAGCCGGCGGCGCGGCTCAACATGACCATCGCCGAGGTGCGGGAATACTTGCAGGGATTCCGCTTCCGTGCTACGAGTGCGGAACACGACGCGATGGAGAAGTTCCGCGAGCTTGACCGCGCGCTGCGCGGAACCGAGGCCACGCGCGTTCGCTCCGGCTAGAAAGTAGAACGACCCCCCGGCGTGGAATCACGCATCGAGCCCAAACTCTGGACCGTCCTTCGCGAGGGATACACGCGCGAGCTGTTCGCGCGCGACCTGGGCGCAGGGCTGATTGTCGGCGTGCTGGCGCTGCCGCTCGCGCTGGCGTTTGCCATCGCCTCCGGCGTGAAGCCCGAGCAGGGCCTCTTCACCGCCATCGTGGGCGGTTTTCTCATCTCCGCGCTCTCCGGAAGCCGCGTGCAGATCGGCGGCCCCACCGGCGCATTCATCGTCATCGTCTACAGCGTGGTGCAGAAATACGGCTACGACGGCCTGGCGGTCGCCACCATGATGGCCGGCGCGCTGCTCGTGGTAATGGGCTTCACGCGCATGGGCGCGGTGATCAAGTTCATCCCGTACCCGGTGACGGTGGGATTCACGGCCGGCATCGCGCTCATCATTCTCTCCGCGCAGATCCGCGACCTCTTCGGGCTCACCATGAGCGACGTTCCCGCCGACTTCATTGCCAAGTGGGAGGCGTATGCCGGCGCCATATCGACGTACAGCCTCGCGGCGCTCGCGGTCGGGGTCGCGACGGTGCTGATCCTGGTCTACTGGGCGAAGATCGTCCGCAAGGTGCCGAGCCCCATCGTGGCCATCATCGCCACCACCGCGGCGGTGCAGCTCTTCCACATCCCGGTGGAGACCATCGGCAGCCGCTTCGGCAGCGTGCCGCACCTGCTGCCGTCTCCGCGGATCCCGCACGTCGACCTCGCCACCGCGCGCGCGCTGCTCTCGCCCGCGCTCTCGATCGCGCTGCTCGCGGGCATCGAGTCGCTGCTCTCCGCCGTGGTGGCGGACGGAATGACGGGGCGCCGACATCGTTCCAACACCGAGCTGGTCGCGCAGGGTGTGGCCAACATCGCCTCGCCCATCTTCAGCGGCATCCCCGCGACGGGCGCCATCGCGCGCACCGCGACCAACGTGAACAACGGCGGCCAGACCCCGATCGCAGGCATCATCCACGCCGGTGTTCTGCTGCTCATCATGCTCTTCTTCGGCAAGTGGGCGGCGCTGGTGCCCATGGCGACGCTGGCCGGGATCCTGGTGGTGACCGCGTACCGGATGAGCGAGTGGCATCTCGCCATGCGGGTGTTCCGAAGCACGAAGAGCGATGCGGTGGTGATGCTGAGCACGTTCTTCATCACCGTGCTGGTGGACCTGACCGCCGCCATCCAGGTGGGCGTGGTGCTGGCGTCGCTGCTCTTCATCAAGCGCATGTCGGAAGTCACGCAGACGCGCGTGCTCGACAGCATGCTCGACGAGGAGGACGAGGAGGACGGCATCCGCGGGCTGCATATCCCGAAGGGCGTCGTGGTGTTCGAGGTGAACGGGCCGTTCTTCTTCGGCGCCGCCGACAAGTTCAAGAGCACCATCAACATGGTGCGCAAGAAGCCGCGCGTGCTGGTGCTGCGCATGCGCAACGTGCTCACCCTCGACGCCACCGGCCTGCGCGCGCTGGAAGACGTGTACAAGCGCGCGCTCCACGACGGCACCGCCGTCGTGCTGGCGGGCGTGCACATGCAGCCGCTGGTGGTGATGAAGCAGTCCGGGTTCGCCGACATGGTGGGTGTCGACAACATGGCGACGTCGATGGACGTGGCCCTCCGCCGTGCCGAAGCCATCATCGCCTCGGACCAGCACCGTGTGATAGAATGACGACCATGCTCGACGCCATTCGCCGCAAAGTGGAGAACCGCGAACGCATCACGCGCGAGGAAGGACTCTACCTCCTCCGCGACGCGCCGCTGCTCGAGCTCTCGCC
>DASVAK010000031.1:0-7376 GCA_036376395.1 Candidatus Krumholzibacteriia bacterium | reverse complement strand
GACGACGTCATCACCGTTCTGCGCAACGAGCGCGAACTCTGGGTGCGAGAGCTCGCAGGGATTCCCGCGGGGAAGGTCGACTACCGGTACGCGCCGGAGAAGTGGACCATCCGTCAGGTACTCGGACACGTGATCGATATGGAGATGGTGTTCGCGGCCCGGGCCCTCCATTTTGCCCGCGCTGTCGACGCCCCGATGCCCGGCGTCGACCAGGATCCCGCCATGAAGGCCTCCACCTTCGAGCGCTCTCCGTGGCCCGACCTGGTCGCCTGGTTCGACCACCAGAGAATGGCCAACATATTGATGTTTCAGGGGTTGGACGAGGCGGGCTGGAACCGGAGCGGGGTGGCGTCGGGGGTCCCGGTGACGGTCCGGGGGCTGGCCCACATCCTGGCCGGACACCAGCGCCACCACGCGAAGGTCATCCGCGAGCGCTACCTGGGTTAAAAAAGACTATCCAGTAATTTTCTCTATAACCTGAGCCTTGAGTCAGGTATCATGCCGGCAACCGGCGGCGCGGGTCGATTCGACCCGCAGGGCCCGGGATCCATTATCCATGACAAAGGAGTTGTCCATGGCGCGGCGACTTGCCATCGGGCTCGCGGTACTACTCGTCTGCCTGCCCTTCGTCGGCGTGGTCACCCACGCGGCATTTTCACAGACCCCGGTTGAAAGCACCGCCGGCACGACGGCCGGCCACGAGGCCACCAAGGTTGATTACTGGCCGTTGCTGTTCGTGTTCGCGCTTTCGACCTTCATCGGCATCGGAGTGGTCGCGCGCGTGTCGCGTCTTCTGCACACGCCGCTCATGTCCATCACCAACGCCATCTCGGCCATCGCGGTGGTCGGTTCGATCCTCGTGACCGGTTCCGACTTTCCCCGGGACATCCGCATCCTCGGCGCGGTGGCGCTGTTTGCCTCGATGACCAACATCGTGAGCGGGTTCCTCATCACGAACCGCATGCTCAAGCTCTTCAAGCAGGAGCCGAAGGAGGCGCAACACAAATGATGACCAACATCGTTCAGTTCGCGTATCTCCTGGCGAGCATTCTTTTCATCTTCGCACTGCACTTCATGAACCACCCGCGCACCGCGCGCAAGGGTGTCATGGCGGGTGTGCTGGGTATGACACTCGCGGTGCTGGCGACGTGGGCCCAGCCGGCGGTGATCCACCACTGGTGGATCGTGTTCGCCATCCTGGCCGGCTTCGCGGTCGGTTATCCGCTCTCGCGCGTGCCGCTCACCGCGGTTCCGCAGCGAACCGCGCTCTCGCACGCCTTCGGCGGTCTCGCCGCGGGTCTCGTGGGCACGGCAAAGTTCTACCTCTGGCTTCGCAACGAACCGGAGATGCTGACGCACTTCCGCATGATCGCGATCATCGCCGAGATCATTCTCGGCTTCCTGACGCTCACCGGTTCGCTCATGGCGGCCGGAAAGCTGCAGGAGGTCAAGTGGATCCCGCAGCGCCCGGTGACCTATCCGGGGCAGAACATCGTGAACATCGGCATGCTCGTGGTGGCGGTCATCCTGGGCGCCATGCTGATCTTCAATCCGACCGGCGCCGCGGTCTGGATGTTCCCGGTCATCATCTTCCTGTCGCTCTTGTTCGGCGTGATGCTGGTCATTCCGATCGGCGGCGCCGACATGCCCACGGTGATCTCGATCTTGAACTCGTACGCCGGCCTCTCCGCGGTGGCGATGGGCTTCGTGCTCGACAACAAGCTGCTCATCGTGGCCGGTGCGCTCGACGGCTCCAGTGGTCTCATCCTCTCGATCATCATGTGCAAGGCGATGAACCGCTCCTTCACCAACGTGCTCTTCGGCGCGTTCGGCCAGGTCCAGCAGGCGAAGGCGGGCGGCGAGCAGAAGGTCTACAAGGCCGAGACCATCGAGGGCGCGGCCCAGGTCATGGAGCAGGCGCAGCTCGTCGTCATCGTCCCGGGTTACGGGATGGCGGTGGCGCAGGCGCAGCACCGGACCCGCGAGCTGGCCGACCAGCTCCACAAGCGCGGCATCACCGTGAAGTACGCGATTCACCCCGTGGCCGGGCGCATGCCGGGGCACATGAACGTGCTGCTCGCGGAAGCCGACGTTCCCTACAGCGATCTGGTCGAGATGGACGAGATCAACGGCGACATGCCGCAGTGCGACGTGGCGCTCGTGATCGGCGCCAACGACGTGGTGAACCCCGCGGCTCGCCACGACAAGACCAGCCCGATCTACGGCATGCCGATCATCGACGCCGACAAGGCGCGCACGGTGTTTGCCATCAAGCGTTCGAAGAACCCCGGCTTCGCCGGCATCGACAACGAGCTCTATTTCGCCGACAAGACGTTCATGCTCTTCGGCGACGCCAAGCAGGTCGTGGGCGACCTGGCCAAGGAGTTGTCGGGCGGAAGCGGAATGCATTAGCCCTTTCGCCCGGGCGGCGGGAGGCCCTACATTTCGAAACGCAGGCGCGAGGCGCCGCCACCACGTGGCGGCGTCTCGTTCCCTGCGGCGGCGCGTTGTCCGGCGCCCCGAGTCATCCCCTGACGGCACGGACATTGCGCAAGTGGACCCCTGCTGAATTCGGAAAATAGATTCTCGTTGTTCCTCTTTTCAGGCTGCGTTACCTGAGAGAAGACGCGTATGCCCGTCGCCCTGGTCAAGGAGCATTCCCGGCCCGCGGCCGCGGCCCGTTCGCGGGGCGCCGGTCCCGGCCGCGTCATTCTGATTCCCGCGCTGCTGCTGGTTGCGGTGGCCGCGGTGGGGGCGCCGTATTTCATGGCGTCGACGGCGGAGCGCCTGCGCCATCCGCTGCACGCGTGGTTCCGGCCCTCCGGCTACATCGGCCAGAGCGCGGGCATTCTCACCTTCATCGGCTTTCTCTTCATGTGGCTCTTTCCGCTGCGCAAGAAGTTCCGCAGCGCGACCTGGGCCGGCCCCGTGCCGCGCTGGCTCGACGTGCACATCGGCGTCGGGCTCCTGCTCCCGCTGATCGGCGCCATCCACGCCGGTTTCCGTGTCGGTGGCGTGATCGGCATCGGCTACATCTCGATGCTGATCGTGTGCGCGAGCGGCGTGATCGGGCGTTACCTCTACGTGCGCATCCCGCGCAGCCGCAGCGGCGTCGAGCTGGGCCTGGGCGACGTGGCGGCGCAGCAGCGCGCGCTGCTCGGCGAGCTCGCCGACGCCACCGGCCTCACCGTGATCGAGCTGCAGGAGATCCTCAACGTTGAATCCACGCCGCCCCACGTGGGCATCCTGGGTGCGTTCGTGCAGATGGCGCGCGACGACCTCGCGCGCGGCTACGCGGTGAGGCGCCTGCGCGGGCGCATGAAGGCGCGCGGCCACTTCGACCCGGCGCGGCTTCGCGACGTGGTGATGCTGGCCCGCCGGCAGATGTCGCTCAGCCAGCAGGCGCGCCTGCTCAACGCCACGCAGTCGATCTTCCGGCACTGGCACGCCGCGCACCGGCCGGTCGCCATCACCGCCTTCATCGCCGTGACCATCCACGTGGTGGTCGTGATCGCGGTGGGCGCGACGTGGTTCTGACGGAGACAACGCCATGATGTGGCTCACCCTGCTCGTCTTCGCCGTGATGACGGCGTTCTTCATCAAACGCCACATGCGCGCGGTCACGCCCGACGCGAAGCCGCATCCGTGCCCGCGCTGCGGCGCCGGCGTGCCGCAGGGCGCCGCGCGCTGCCCGAAGTGCAACATCCCGATGCAGCTCTACGAAGTGGTCTCCGCGAAGACGGTGGTCGACGAGCCGGCGACCGCCGGTCGCGAGACGGGTGGCGCCAAGGCGCACGCGGTGGTGCGCGCCGACCTGTGCGTGGGATGCGGCGCGTGCGTGCCCGCGTGCCCGGAACCGGGCGCCATCCGCATGGTGGGGAAGCTGGCGACGGTGGAGAAGTCGCTGTGCAAGGGGCACGGCAAGTGCGTGGAAGCGTGCCCGGTCGGCGGCATCGTGCTGGCGACGGGCGCGTCGGTGCACCGCGTCGAGGTGCCGCTCGTCGACACCGACTTCGAGAGCAACGTGCCCGGCATCTACATCGTGGGAGAGTTGGGCGGGCGCGGCCTCATCAAGAACGCGATCAACGAGGCCAAGGTGGCGGTGGAGCACATCGCCACCGAGCTCGAGCCGTCCACGCGCGCCGCACGCGACGCGCACGCAGGACGCGGCGACGATGTCTACGACGTGGTGGTGGTGGGGAGCGGCCCGGCGGGAATCTCCGCGGGGCTCGAGGCGCTCAAGCGCGGCCTTCGCTACGTGGTCGTCGAGCAGGGCACGCTGGCGGACACCATCCGCAAGTACCCGCGCGCAAAATTTCTCCTCGCCGAGCCGGTCACCGTTCCGCTCTACGGCGACCTGTGGGTTTCCGATGCATCCAAGGAGCAGCTGCTCCAGGTGTGGGAATCGATCATCGCGAAGACCGGGCTCGACGTTCGCACCGGCCACCGGGTGACCAACCTGGTGCGCCTCGGCGGCGGTCTGCTCAAGGTGGAGACGGCGGAGCGCGCGTTCTGCGCGCGCCGCGTGGTGCTCGCGATGGGCCGCCGCGGCACGCCGCGCCGCCTGGGCGTTGCGGGCGAGGAGCTCGGCAAGGTGATCTACGACGTTGCCGACATGGAGTCGTTCGCGGGGAGTCGCATGCTCGTGGTGGGCGGCGGCGACAGCGCGGTGGAATCGGCGATCGGTCTCGCGCGCCAGCCGGACACGACCGTGTTGCTGAGCTATCGCCGCGACGCGTTCGAGCGCGTCAAGGAGCGCAACCGCGCGAAACTCGACGAGGCCGTGAAGCAGGGGAGCCTGCGCGTGGCGCTCAAGAGCGAGGTGCGCGAGATCCGCGACGGCGTGGTCGTGCTCGACGTCGAGGGCCGCCAGGAGCTCGTGCCCAACGACATCGTGGTGGTGCGCATCGGCGGCGAAGCCCCGTACGCATTCCTGGAAAAGATCGGCGTTCGCATCGTGAAGAAGGACATACCGCTGCCGCAGGAGGCCCACGCGGGTGCGTGAGCGCGCGCGCCCCCGGCGCGTGGTTGCGATCGTTGCGGTCGCGTTTGCGACGGCGGTGCTGTCGTTCCCGGGCGCCCCGCGCGCCCAGGTTTCACCTGGACCGCTCTCCCGCGCGCACGCGTCGCTCGAAGGGAACCTCGGGTGTGTGAAGTGCCACGGCAAGGCGAAGGGTGACATGGACCGCAAGTGCCTCGCCTGTCACGAGGAGATCGCGGCGCTGATCGCGGACAAGCGCGGTTTCCACGCGCAGGAGGGAAGCCGCAGGTGCGCGTCGTGCCATCCCGACCATGGAGGCGTTGACTTCGACATGGTGGCGTGGCCGGACAAGACACCCGACAAGTTCGACCACGGGCGCACCGGATTTGCGCTGGCGGGGAAGCACGCCGCGGTCGCGTGCGAGAAATGCCACGTGCGCGAGCATCTCTCCGTGGCGATGGCCGGCAAAGTGAAGCGGAAGAGCGGCACGGTCTGGGCCGGTCTCGATCGCGACTGCAAGACCTGCCACGAGGATTTCCACCGCGGTTCTCTCGGCGCGAATTGCGGCGGGTGCCACGCCGAGACCGGATGGCGTCCGGCGAAGAACTTCGACCACGCGAAGACGTCGTATCCGCTCACCGGCAAGCACGCCGCGGTGAAGTGCGCCGCGTGTCACGAAGCCGCGCGGCTCGAGCTCGCGCGCGACGAGAAGGGGCGCGTGAAGCCGCTCTACAAGCCGCTCCCGCACGGTGAGTGCGGCGCGTGTCACGACGACGTGCACAAGGGTGCATTCGGCAACGCGTGCAGCCGGTGCCACCAGACCATCGGATTCAGGACGGTGAATACCGCTTCCTTCGACCACGACAAGACGCGCTATCCGCTGCGCGGCCGGCACGCGGCCGTGGCGTGCGCGCGCTGCCACGACGAAAAGACCGCGTGGGGAAAGAAGCCGGCATTTGCGACCTGCGGAGGGTGCCATCGCGACGCGCACGCCGGCCAGGCGACGCTGGCCGGGAAGGCGGTCGATTGCGCCTCGTGCCACACCGTCAACGGATACACGCCGAGCACGTTCGGCGCGGAGCAGCACACGCGCACGAAATATGCACTGGAAGGGGCGCACGCCACGGTCGCGTGCGGCAAGTGCCACCGCGCGACGCCTCCGGGCAACGCGGCGCAGGTGGCGGCGCTCACCGGCAGCGCGAAGGTGTGGTTCCACCCCAACCACGACCGCTGCATCGAGTGCCACCACGACCCGCACGGCGGCCGCTTCTCGCCGGGTGGCGAGCGCGCGCACCGCGACGACTGTCTCGCGTGCCACACCATGCGCTCGTTCCGTCCCTCCACGATGGATGCGACGGCGCACGATGGCGCGCGCTTCAAGCTGGCGGGCGCGCACCGCGCGGTGCCGTGCGTCGCGTGCCACGGCGAGCTGGCCGTGACGAACGGAAAAACGCGGTCGCTCGCGTTCACGGTGGAGAAGCAGGCCTGTCGCGACTGTCACGCCACGCCGCACGGCGCGCAGTTCGACGCGCGCAAGGATGGCGGCGCGTGCGAGAGCTGCCACGACGTGGAGCGCTTCAAGCCGGCGTCGCGCTTCGACCACGCGAAGAGCTTCGAGCTGGAGGGCGCCCACGCGAAGGTGGCGTGTGCGAAGTGTCATCCGGCCGTCGCGTCGGGCGGCAAACGGATGGTGCAGTACCGGGGCGTTCCGTCGAAGTGCGTGGACTGCCACGCCAACGACGGCGTCCTGCAGAAGGGATGAGCCATGAACACGCGTGCTCAACTCCTGGTTGGTAGCGGCCTGATCGTCGCGGTCGCGCTCGTGCTGGGCGCCGTTGACCGTCCGTGGGTTCGCGTCGCCGGTGCGGCGGAGGCGCCGCCCGCCGTCAAGAATCCCCACGGCGACTACAAGGAGGACTGCTCGCTCTGTCACAGCGCGAAGGCCTGGAAGCCGGCGCGCGTCAGCAGCAAGTTCGACCACGGTCGCTTCCTTCCGCTGGCGGGAGCGCACGCGGCGGTCAATTGCACGCAGTGCCACAAGAGCCTCGACTTCGCGATGGCGCCGGCCGCGTGCGTCGACTGCCACGCCGACGTCCACAACGGCGAGCTGGGCAGCGACTGCGCGCGCTGCCACGGCACACGCAGCTTCGTCGATCGCAATGACCACATCCGGCTGCACCGCGCGACGCGTTTTCCGCTGGCGGGCGCGCACGCGACGCTCGACTGCGAGATGTGCCACCTGCTGGCGTCTCCTGACGCCAACACGTACGTGAACACCGCCAGCGAGTGCTCGGCGTGTCATCTGGCCGACTACCAGGCGACCACCAATCCCGACCACGAGGCGGTCGGGCTCGGGACCGACTGCACGCAGTGCCACGACCAGTTCGCGTGGTCG
>DASVAK010000028.1:0-5444 GCA_036376395.1 Candidatus Krumholzibacteriia bacterium | reverse complement strand
AGCCAGCATCCGACCAGCGAGCATCCTCCGCACGCGAGCCACAGCACGCGCGGGTGCCATTCGAACAGCAGTGTGCCCAGCATGGGGCCGATCACGGCGCCCGTCCCCCACGCAATCCCCCACGCTCCCTGGTAGCGCCCGCGCATGTGCGACGGCGACGCGTTGGCCACGTGCGCGGCCGACATCGGGAAGAAGAGCATCTCGCCGATCGTCCACACCACCGCCGCGGCGGCGAGCAGCGGGATGGTGCTCACGAACCCCGTCATCACGAACGCGCTCCCGAAGACCACGAAGCCCGTCGACATGACGCGCCGCGCGGGATACCGCCGCATGTACGTGGTGAGCGGGAGCTCGGTCAGGCAGATGAGCGCGCCGTTGAGCGAAAGCAGAAGGCCGAACGTTCCGCTCGAGTAGCCGTAGGCCTTGATCTGCAGCGGGTAGCCCGAGACGTGCTGCATGAACACCATCGATCCCATCAGCGTCGAGCCGAGGAACAACAGGTAGCGCGTGTCGCGCATGATGACGCGGAACGCGTTGCGTCCCTCCGGATCGGGATGGTGCTCCACCACGCGGTTCGGGATCATCGCGATCGCGATACCGGCATACACGAGCGACGTGAGCGCGTCGCCCGCGAACAGGTAGAAGAACGATTTGTGCGCGACGAAACCGCCCACCGCGGGACCGATGGCGAACCCCAGGTTGATCGCGAGCCGGTAGACCGCAAAGGCGGTAACGCGCTGCGCCGGCGTGGTGATGTCGGCGATCAGCGCCGACGCGGCGGGCCGGTACATCTCCGCGCAGAACCCGGCCACCACCGAGAGCGTAACGAGCAGCGCGTAGCCGTGCGCCTGCGAGTACAGCATCATGACGACCGCGGAGAGCAGCATGGACGTCACGATGCTGTTGCGGCGTCCGAGATGGTCGGCGAGCCAGCCCCCCACCAGCGACGCGCCGATCGCGCCCACCCCGTACATGCCCACCGCGAATCCGGCCTGCGACGCGGAGAACCCGCGGCTCGTCAGGTAGAAGGTGAGGAACACGAGCACGAAGCTGCCGAAGCGGTTCACCAGCGTGCCGGCGAACAGCACCCAGACGAGGCGCGGGAGAGAGCGAAGGTCGTTGAAGAGGGTCATGGAATACGGCATCATAATCGGGCAACCCATCCCTGTCATGCGAGTTGTGCAACGGGGTGATGGCATGAGGCCGCGGCTCGTCGTTCCCTTCCCTGCGATCCTTGCGTTCGCCCTGCTCGCCGTGCAGGCGACCTCCGCCCGCGCGGTCTCCGACGCGGACTCGCTGTATCTCGCCGTGCACCCACGCCTGGCCTTCACACGCGACGAGATCCCTTCGTTTCGCCAGAAGCTGAACGATGGCGGCGCCGATGACGGCGCCTACGCGGGCATCCGCGACGATGTCCTCGGCCAGTACCCGTTCAGTTCCCTGGCCGGGCTCATGAACATCGCCTTCGGGATGAACTTCCTGTTCGAGATCGGTCTCGTCGCACACCTGGATCAACCCGGCGATCAAGCAACCGGCGAGCTCGGACGGCGCCTGACGGTCGCGTTTGCCGACAGCCTGGCCCCCGATGATGACCAGTTCTTCGCCCCCATCCGGCTGCGGTCGCTCTGCTACGGCTACGACCTCTGCATGGACCGGGCGACACCGGAGGAGCGATCGAGAGTTCGCGCCGAGATCGAGTCCTACATCGATTCGCTCACCTACTCGTTCAATTTCGAGCGGTGGCTCCACCCTCCCTACACGAGCAACATCACGGCGATGATCGGGTCATCGCTGGGGATCGCCGCCATCTGCCTGGCCGATGAAACGGATCCGCTGAAGGTCGCCGCCGCTCTCAAGCGAGCGGACGCGTTCGTCGCCACCTGGTTGCGCTACCATCTCGACCCGGGTGGAAGCTGCTTCGAAGGCGTCCAGTATGGCGCGTGGGCGATGCGCCATCTCGCGTGGTACTTCGAGGCGCGACGGCGTTACGACGGTGTCGACTACGGTGCCCGCGATGATGTACGCCGCATCGAGCAATGGCTCGCGTACGAAGTACTTCCCGAGCGCGGCGGACCGGTCAACAACCTCAACGACACCGGGTATCTCAATTATCCACTGGCGCGACACAACACCTACATCGAGTGGGCCCTGTCGCGCTGGAACAGCGGCCTGGCGTCGTGGCTGTGGGACCGTGTGCTGGGGCCGGGCGAGGGTTACGACTGGGGCAACCTCGTCGATCGCCCGGCGACGGCCCTGTGGCATCGAAGCGTGCCGCCCCAACCCCCGGGTGACGTGCTGCCCCGCGCGTTACTCTGGAAGGAGCGGGGGCTCTATTACTTTCGCACCGGCTGGCCCGCGGGCGCTGACTCGGACGATCTCGTGTTCAGTTTCTACTGTGGCATCTTCCACGGCGGACATTCGCAGGAAGACGAGGGAAACTTCACGCTCTACGGATTCGGATCGCGTTTTGCCGCGGACAACGGGTTCGAACAACCCAACTGGGCAAGCAAGGCGCACAACCTGGTTTTCATCGACGGCAAGGGACAGCACTTCTCGGGCACGTCGGTGGGAACCGACGGCAACATCGCCGCGCACCTGATCACGCCCTACGCGGATTATCTCCGGGGCGACGCAACCGCCGCGTACGGCACGCACAGCCCCTACAACCAACCCGGCGTCCCGTTTCCCGACGATGACTGGTCATACGGCTACCTCGGTGCCAACCCGGTGCAGCACGCCTGGCGCGAATGGCTGGTCGTGCACGGGAACGACACGCCTCCCTACTTCGTTCTGGTCGATGACGTGCAGAAGGATGATGTATCGCGTAGCTACGCGTGGCGCATGCACACCGATGCCGCGCTCGACGTGAACCTCTCCACGCCCTCGCTTCGGATCGACGGGCCGCGGGGCGCGCTCGAGATCGACGTGTGCTATCCCTCGCCGGGAGCGATCGAGCGATCGCTGGTGCCGTTCGAAAACACCAGCGTGGATCCCAACACCAACATCATCACGCTGGCCACGCAGGCGGCGCGCGGATTCTTCGCCCTGACGCTGCGCCCGGTTGCCTCCGGCGGCCCCGTGCCGACCGTGACCACGACACACGAGCCGTGGGGAGGGACCGAGGTCATCGCGTGGCCGGGCGACATCACCGACGTCATGCTCGTCAACGCGGGCACGGACACGGTGGAGGCCGTGGTGCCTCTCGCGGGCGGCGCATCGTTGCCACTGCGAACCGACGCGCGCATTCTGCATCTTCGCCGGACGCCGGACGGACGCGACCGCGTCGCCATGGTTCGTGCCACGATCGGCTACGTCGCCGGGAGCGCGTGGCTCCGATCCCGGAATGGCCCGGTCACCGCGATGGTGGCGGGAGCAACGGCGTATCTCGATCGTGCCGACGCGATGGTGAGGCTTCGCGCTCCCGGGGTCTCGTCGGTGCAGGCGAACGAGCGGTCGGTCGCGTTCACGCGCTCCGGGGCGTACGTCACCATCCCGCCCTCACCCATCCCCACCGCTGCAGCGGCGCTCCGCGTTCAACCGCAGCCGTCTCGCGGAACGGCGACCATCGTGATCGAGAGCGACGCCACCCGGACGGTCTCCATCGACGTCTTCGACGTGGCGGGGCGGAGAGTGCGCACGCTGCAGGCGCTCTCCGCTCCTGGAAGCGCGGAGATTGCATTTGATGGACTGGACGACTTGGCGCGACCGCTGGCCTCGGGCGTATATTTCCTGCGCGCGCGAGACGGCAGCCGGACGCTCACGGCCAGATTCGTCCTGGTGCGCTGACACCCATGACGGACAGTTCCAAACCCATTCGCGGCCGCGGCAGCGTCGACAATCCCACCGGACGGTTCGAGCGCTTCCTTTACGACCACGACGGGAGCTTCGTTCAGGAAGACCCCGACGCCGACGCAGGTGCGCCGCGTCCACAGACCGAGTACTTTCGCGATCACACGCGCGGAATCATCGCGCGCAACGACAGTCCCGATGTCGGGTTCGATGCCAGCGTCAACCCGTACCGTGGTTGCCTACATGGCTGCTGCTATTGTTTCGCGAGACCGACCCACGAATACCTCGGCCTCTCGGCCGGCATGGACTTCGAAACCAAGATCTTCGTCAAGGACGACGCTCCCGCGCTGTTGCGTGCCGAGCTCGAGAAGCCGGCATGGAGGCCCACGCCGCTGGGCTTGAGCGGCGTCACCGATCCCTACCAGCCCATTGAGCGCAAGCTCGAGGTCACGCGCCGGTGCCTCGCCGTCATGGTGGAGTTCCGCCAGCCCGTGCTCGTGATCACGAAAAACCACCTGGTCACGCGCGACGTCGACCATCTCGCCGAGCTCGCGCGCCACAACGCCGCCGCCGTGTACCTCTCCATCACAACCCTCGACGCGACGCTCGCGCGCAAGATGGAACCGCGCACGTCATCCCCCGCCAAACGACTCGAGGCCATCGAGGTGCTCTCCCGCGCGGGCATTCCGTGCGGCGTGCTGGTGGCGCCTGTCGTGCCGGGACTCACCGACCACGAGATGCCGAAGATCCTCGAAGCCGCGGCAAACGCCGGCGCGAAGGGCGCGGGCTACGTCATCCTGCGGCTTCCCCACGGTCTCAAGGAATTGTTCGAGGGCTGGCTCGACGCGCACGAGCCGGAGAAGAAAGAGAAAGTACTTTCGCGCGTGCGCGCGCTCTCGGAGGGAAAGCTCTACAACTCGCAGTGGAGCAAGCGACAGACGGGCACGGGGGTGTTCGCGGAACAGGTGGCGCAGATGTTTCGCGTCGCGTGCGCGCGACACGGCCTCAACCTCGAGCGCGCGTCCGTTTCCGGCGCGGCGTTCCGCCGGCCGCCGCGCGCCGGCGACCAGGGCGACCTGTTCGCGTAGCAGCGCCGGCTACACGGCCTCGCTGAACTCCACCACCGGCTCGACGTCGGCGTCATAGTCGACGCCCGGGAGGCCGAACCCGAAGAGCTTCAGGAACTCCTCCTGGTAACCTTTGAAATCGGTGAGCTGGTTCAGATTTTCCGTCGTGAGGGTGGGCCACAGGCGGTCCACCTCGCGCTGGATCTCGTCGCGCATTTCCCAGTCGTCGAGGCGGATGCGATTCTTCTCGTCGGTCGGAAGCATTGCCGGCGCATACAGACGCTCGAACAGCCGCTGCGTCTGCTCGATGCAACCCTCGTGCGTTCCCTTCTCCTTCATCAACCGGAACAGCAGCGAGATGTACAGCGGAACGACGGGAATCGCCGAGCTCGCCTGCGTGACCACCGCTTTCATCACGGCGACGTGCGCCGAGCCGCCCTGCTGCTCGAGGCGCGCGTCGATGGCGCGGCCCGCGCGCTCCAGGTCTTCCTTCGCCTTGCCGATGGTGCCGTCGCGGTAGATGGGCCAGGTGAGCTTCGGTCCGATGTAGGTGTACGCGATGCTGCGGCAGCCCGGCGCGAGGAGCCC
>DASVAK010000182.1:0-13529 GCA_036376395.1 Candidatus Krumholzibacteriia bacterium | reverse complement strand
TTGCGCTGCGAGTAGGCCAGGTTCACCGGCGCCTCGTAGCCCGGCACGAGCCGCTTGTACGAGTTCGTGGTCGGGTTGGTGATCGCGCACAGCGCGGGCGCGTGCTTGATCAGCCCGCCGATATAATGGAGCGCCATCTCGGAGAGCCCCGCGTACTTGTTGCCCGCGAACAGCGGCGTCTTGTCCTTCCACAGGCTCTGGTGGCAGTGCATGCCCGATCCGTTGTCGCCGTAAATGGGCTTGGGCATGAACGTCACCGTCTTGCCGTGGCGACGCGCGACGTTGCGCACGACGTACTTGTACGTCATCAGGCGGTCCGCCATGCGTGTCAGCGTGTCGAACTTGAGGTCGATCTCGCTCTGGCCTGCCGTCGCCACTTCGTGGTGCTGCGCTTCCACCTCGATGCCGAGGCTCATGATCTCCAGCATCATCTCGCTGCGGATGTCGTGCAGCGTGTCCGAGGGCGGAACCGGGAAGTAGCCTTCCTTGAAGCGCGGCTTGTAACCGAGGTTCGGCTTCTCGTCACGGCCCGAGTTCCAGCTGCCTTCGGTCGAATCGAGGTAGTAGAAGGCCTCGTGCGGCTCGGCGGCGAAACGCACATCGTCGAAGATGAAGAACTCCGCCTCGGGACCGAAGAAAATGTCGGTCGCGAGCCCGGTGCTCTTCACGTAGTTCTCGGCCTTGATCGCGATGCCGCGCGGATCGCGCGGGTACTTCTCCTTGGTGATGGGATCGAAGATGTTGCAGATCAGGGAGAGGGTGGATTCCTTCATGAACGGATCGATGAAGGCGGTGTTCGGATCCGGCACGACGATCATGTCGCTCTCGTTGATGTGCTTCCAGCCGCGGATGCTCGATCCGTCAAAGCCGAAGCCATCCTCGAACGAACCTTCCTCGAGAGAACCGATGGGCAGGCTGAAGTGCTGCCACGTGCCGGGAAGATCGACAAACTTGAGGTCGAGTACGCGCGCTTTCTTGTCACGCGCGAACTTGAGGACCTCCTGGGGAGTTCGCTTCTCCATCAACACCACCCTCCTTGAAATCTGGAATTGCGGGGGCCGGGAGCCGGGCAGTGGCCGGCGCCGGTCGACCAAAGAACGGTTTTTACAGGCGGGCGCTCAAACAGTCAACGGCGATCCGGGTACGCGGAAAGAAAACCTGTGGATGAGTCGGAATGTGGTCAGCCGCTGATCGATTCCAGCTCGATCATGGCCCGGCCGACCGCCCTCAGCAGGTCCGAGGCGATCACGCCGCGTTCGCCGTGCTCGGCCGCCTCGAGCTCCCCGGCGCGGCCGTGGAGGACGCACGCAACGCACGCCGCCGCCATGGCTTGCGACGTACCGGCGGCGCCGGAAGCGGCCACGTCCTGGGCCAGGAAGCTCACCGCGAGGCCGGTCCGCACATCGCCCGTCCCACCCTTGGCCAGGGCGGAGGTGCCGGAGCCGTTGATCCACACCTCGCCTTCGGGACTCACGATCAGCGACGGCGCCCCCTTGTGCACCAGGGTGACGCCCAGCTCGCGGGCGGTCCGGGTGGCGAAGGCGATGCGCTCGAGCGCCGCGGTCGGAATCTTCTCCCCCGTGAGCCGTGAGAGCTCGCCGTCGTGCGGCGTGATGATGACGGGCGACTTCGCCTTCGCGAATTCCTGCGCGTGGCCGACGAACGCGGTCAGCCCTCCCGCATCCACGACGACGGGCTTCGGGCAGTTGACGACGAAGTCGCGCACGAACGCGTCGGTCTCGTCGTTGGGATCGAGGCCCGGGCCGATCGCGACGGCATCCGCTTTTTCCAGCGACTGCGCGAGCGCCGTGCCCGCGGTCGCGGCGATGGTGCCCTGCGAGGTCTGCGGCAGAGCGAGAATGATCGCTTCCTTGAGCGACATCGGCAATTCGCGGTGGATGTCATCTGGTACGGCGAGGCACACCATGCCGCAGCCGCCGCGCAGCGCCGCTTCGGCCGCGAGCACCGCGGCGCCGCGGTAGCGCTCGCTCCCCGCGATCACCAGCGCGAGGCCGGTCAGCACATCGCCCGTCCCGCCCTTGGCCAGGGCGGAGGTGCCGGAGCCGTTGATCCACACCTCGCCTTCGGGACTCACGATCAGCGTCGGCGCCCCCTTGTGCACCAGGGTGACGCCCAGCTCGCGGGCGGTCCGGGTGGCGAAGGCGATGCGCTCGAGCGCTGCGGTCGGAATCTTCTCCCCGGTGAGGCGTGAGAGCTCGCCGTCGTGCGGCGTGATGATGACCGGCGACTTCGCCTTCGCGAATTCGTGCGCGTGGCCGACGAACGCGGTCAGTCCTCCCGCGTCCACGACAACGGGTTTCGGGCAGTTGACGACGAAGTCGCGCACGAACGCGTCGGTCTCGTCGTTGGGATCGAGGCCGGGGCCGATCGCAACGGCGTCCGCTTTTTCCAGCGACTGCGCGAGTGCCTTTCCCGCGGTCGCGGCGATGGTGCCCTGCGAGGTCTGCGGCAACGCCAGGATGATCGCTTCCTTGAGCGACATGGGCAATTCGCGGTGGATGTCGTCGGGCACGGCGAGGCACACCATGCCGCAGCCGCCGCGCAGCGCCGCTTCGGCCGCGAGCACCGCGGCGCCGCGGTAGCGCTCGCTCCCCGCGATCACCAGCGCGAGGCCGGCCTTGTACTTGTGGATGTCGGGTGCGCGGGGCGGAATCTTCGCCGCGGTGGCGGCGCGGTCGAGGTAGAACACGGTTTCCGAGTTGGCCTCGACGATCTCTTTCGGAAAACCGATGTCGAGCACCTCGAGCTCGCCGGCACGCGAGCGCCCCGGGTGAAACAACAGCCCCATCTTCGCCGCGCCGATGGTGAGGGTGAGGTCGGCGCGCACGGAATCGCCGCCGGTCTCGCCGGTGGTGCCGTTCACGCCCGAGGGAATGTCGATGCTGACGACCGGGATCTTGCGCACGGTGCGCGTGCGGTTGATGAGTGCGATCGCGTCCGCGGCGCGCTCGCGCGGCACGCCGGAAAAGCCGGTGCCGAAGATGGAGTCGATGATGAGCGTCGCGCCGGCCAGGTCGATCGCCGCCTGCGCGCGCCAGTCGTCGGCGGTGGCGTCGAATTCGCTCAGCATCACCGGGTGGCCCTTGACGAGCAGCGCGTAGTTGGCCGCCGTGTCCGGCGTGCACGACGGGCCGCGCTTCAGCATGTGGATCGAGCACGACCAGCCGGTGCCAACCAGGTGTCTCGCCACCACCAGGCCGTCGCCACCGTTGTTGCCGGGGCCGACGAAGATGGCGGCGTGCCCGGTCGGGTAGCGCGCGCGGATGGCCTTTGCCACCGCAGTCCCCGCGCGTTCCATGAGCTCGATGCCGGGCACGACGTTCGCGATCGTCGCGGCGTCCACCTTCTGCATCTGCTCGGCGGTGAGAACTCTCACGTTACTCCTGGCTCGTGTTCAACTTGTCCACGATGTCGACCAGCTCGAAGATGTCGTCGATGTCGTGGTCGGCGCCGCTCTCCTTGGCACCCTTGGTGTCGCCGTAGCGCGCGAACACGGTGCGCATGCCCAGCGTGCCCGCGCCCTTGATGTCGCGCTCGGGCCAGTCGCCCACCATGATCGCCTCCGACGGCTGCAGCTCGAAGTAATCCAGCGTGCGCAGGAACGGCTTGGGCGACGGCTTGCGCTCCCTGGTATCTTCGAAGGTGGTCACGTAGTCGAACATGTGGTGGAGCTGGAGATAGCACAGCCGCAGCCACGCTTCCTTGCGCGGGGCGTCCGACACCACGCCGAGGCGGATGCCGCGCTTCATCAGCTCGACCAGCGTGATCTTCACGTGCGGGTAGAGCACCAGCGAGGCTTCCTTGGCGCGGCGGTAGCCCACGATCCCGGCGGCATGGATCTTGTAGTCGACTTCCCCCAGGAGCTCGGTCAGCGCGTGGTCGAACACGGTCTGGAACTCGATTCCCTCGCGCTCGTAGATATCGTAGATCTTCTTCTTGATATCGGCCGGGGAGAAGCGCAGGCCCGCGTCCACCATCGCGTCCACGGCGGAATCCACCGCGTTCTCCTTCATGCGCATGAAGTCGGTGAGCGTGTTGTCGAGATCGAAGATGACCGCCTTGATCATGGTATACTCGTTGCTGTTTGAGCTGGAACGTACATGCGCCTTCACGCGGGCCACGGGAGAGAGAGCCCATATTAATGGATGAACTGAACCAGAGCAACACCCCGGCGCGGCAGGACCTGTTCGCGGTGGTGAACAACTACTTCCTGCTGTTCTTCTGCATCAGCTGCGTGATGTCGAGCATGTTCATCCAGGAGATGTTCATCACGGCCGGGCAGTACCGGCTGGGGATCGGGGTGGCGTCGTTCGTCGGCATCATCCTGCCGGTGGTGCTCCTGACGCGCAAGTTCCCGGGCGGTTTTTCGGGCCAGGTGCGGGTGTCGAAGCCACGCGTCCACCGGCTGATCCTCGTGGTGGTCGCGGCGGCGGCGGCGGTGGTGCTGGTCGACCAGATCTACATCATCAACCAGCGCTTCAGCCCGGTGCCGGAGGAATACGCCGACCAGATCCGCGAGCTCCGCCCGGCCAACACCTTCCAGTTCTTCGTGCTGCTGGCCGGCCTGTGCGTGATGGTCCCGATCGCCGAGGAGATCGTCTTCCGTGGGTTGATCCAGCGCATCTTCTCGCGCAACATGGGCGGTCTTCTGGCGGTCTTGCTGGCGGGGGCGCTGTTCGGCGCGGTGCACATGAACCTGCACCTGCTCGTCAGCATCACGGCGTTCGGCTGGTTCCTGGGCTTCCTGTTCGAGGCGACCGGCAACCTGGTGTACCCGATCGTCGCCCACGCCATCTTCAACACCGCGGCGCTGATCGAGCTGACCCTGGATGAGAACGTCGAGGGCGGCAACCTCCCGGTCTACCTCCAGCACGAGTGGATCGTGATCACCGCGGTGGTCCTCTTCGTCTTCCTGCTCCTCAAAATAAAAGAAGGAGGCTCCGAATCGGAGCCTCCCTCGGATCTGGTGCATGCGCCGGCCGAGTGACCGGGCTACTTGATGGACGTGCTGATGTCGCGTCCCAGACTGATCTCGCCGTTGTCGATGCGGATGTTGAATCCACACTCCGGGTTGTTGCACACCCAGGCTTTGTACATGATGGGCGCGCCGTCACGACCGTAGTCCGACAGCGGAAGCAACGTGCCCTTGTTGCACTTGAGACAACCGGTAAGCTGTTTCTCCATGTCCCCACCCGGCGCGCTGGATGGCTCCGGGTGCCATCACCTCCCTGTTACGTCGCCGCCGCCTGTCCGGACCGCGCACGACACACGGCAGTATCCGGGGGTCCCGGAAGGGCTGTCAAGTTTTTCCATGGCTTAGAGATAGCCCAGCGAACGCAGGCGCTCGAGCTCGTCCTGGTCCATCTCGAGCCGGTCGTTCGAGATGCCGTGGTCGGCGCGGAACGCCTCCATCGCGCGTTCGTGTTCATCCAGCAACTGCCGGCCGCGCGCGACGACATCGGGATGGGTGATGGCCACCGAGGTGCGCTCGCCGGGGTCGTCTGCGAGCCGGAACAGCATCTCCTGTCCGGTCGTGGTGGAGCGGATGTACTTCCAGCCCCCGAATGTCACCGACTGCCAGTTGGAGCGAAACAGCGTGGCGCCACTGAAGAGCGGACGCTTCGGATCGGCCGCGACGGCGCTGCGCCCGTCGAGGTAGGGCGCCAGGGAGACGCCCTCCGGCGTCTCCACCGGCGCAAGCCCGCACAGATCGAGGACCGTGGGCGCGATGTCGCACAGCGACACCTCGTCGTTGCTGACGCGCGCGGTCGCCTGTCGCGGCGTCTTGATGATCAGCGGCACGCCGATCAGCTCCTCGTAGAGCTCGTGGCCGTGCTCGAAGCCGTCGTGGTCCCAGAATTCCTCGCCGTGGTCGACGCCGAAGACGAGCAGCGCGTCGTCGTAGATGCCCTGCTTCTCCAGGGCCGCGAGCAGGCGCCCGATCTGCGCGTCGACGTAACGCACCTCGCCCTCGTAGAGCGAGCGTACCCACGCGCGCTCGCCGGGCGTGCCGAAGAGATCGTTGGTGGGCCGCACCATCGAGTTGATGCCCAGCGCGTAGCCCAGCGTGTCGTGCAGGTTCATGCGCTCGACGTATTCTTTCGGCGGTTCGTAGGGAAGGTGCGGGTCGAGGTAGTGCACCCAGAGAAAGAAGTCCTCGTCGCGATGGCGCGACGCCCAGTCGATGGCGAGCCCGGTCACGTCGCGCGTCGCCGTCTTCTCCTCGATGGGATGACGCTCGAAGCGCGCCACCATCGCGTCGCCCACCGACACCGGGTTCAAGCGCACATTGCGAAGGTCGTAGCGGTCGAAGCCCTGCGCGAATCCGCGGTGCGGCGCGAGAACACCGTTGGCCACGATGGCGGCGGTGGCGTAGCCGGCGGCGCGGAAGCGTTCCGCCAGCGTGACCACGGTGTCGGGCAGCACGGTCTCGGCATCGACCATGCCGTGCCCGTACGCGGGGAGCCCCGTCATCATGGTGGCGAAAGCCGGGATCGTCCACGACGACGAGGACGTCGCCCGGCGAAACAGTGAGCCGTGCGCGGCGATGCGGTCGATGTTGGGTGTGCGCACCGTGGTCGACCCGTAGCACGAGAGCGCGTCGCGACGCAGGGTGTCGACCGTAAGGAAGATCACGTGCTGCACCTTGCCCGCGCCGCGGGCGTGCGCCGCCGTCACGGCGCCGGGATTCCCGTCGCGAAGCGACACGCCCTCCGCGAGGCCGAAGGCGACCAGGACGCCGAACACTGCGATCGCCGCGACGCTCCACGCGCGCGACGAGGCGAGCTGCACGACCAGCAGCGTGGCGCCCACCGCGACGGCGAGCACCACCAGCGTGATCACCGCGCCGATTGATGTGACGTCGTTGATGGGCCCGAAGATCACCCACGCGGCGACGAGCGAGAGCGGCATCACGAAGGCAAGCGCGCGGCCCGTGACGCGTGCGAGCGATGACCGGGCGCGCTCGTGGTCGTTGGTGGCGATGGCGTACCAGCCGATGGCGGTCGCGACCGCAAGCACGACGTCGAGGCCCCAGGCCAGCAGACGCACGATGCCGGTATGGCGGGCGCCCACATCGTAGGCCACGATGAGCGCGACCACCGCCATCGCGCCGGCGACGGAAAGCGCCTCGGCGTCGGCGTGGCGGAAGATCGGTGCTAGGACCAGCCAGCGAACGGCAAGCGTGACCAGGAACGCAAGGAGCGCCACCGCGGCAACGGCCACCACGGCGGTCGAGGGCGATGCGAAACGGTTGCCCGACGCGACCAGCCCGACGACGCCGTCGATGCTGGCCGCCACGAGCGCGCCCACGCATGCGATGACGAGCGAGCGAAGCAAGTGCTGCGGCACGAATGTCCTCCTCGTCCGGGTGTCTCAAGGGTACTACGCTAGTCCGTGACTTTGCATGGCGGACCTGCTACAGATTTTTGCCGATGAAGCGGTTGTCCCTCATCCTGGGCCTGATGGTTTTCATGGACTGCTCGCCGGCGCGCGCCGACATGACGGTGTACGCCGTGCACGCGCTCGCCCGCGTGCGTCCCCGCGATCGCGCTCTCTCCGCGGACCGGATCGCCATCGGCGCGGCGCGCAACGAGTACGAGCCGCTGCAGGTGGTCGTGCGCGGCGGGCGGGAGACGCTGCGGGGCGTGCGGATGAACATCACCGACTTCAAGACCTCCGACGGCGACGTCATCGCGGCCTCCAACGTGACGTTCTACCGCGAGCAGTACGTGAACGTGGCGCAGGCGACGCCGCGCTCGCGCGACGGTGCCGGCTGGTACCCGGACGCGCTGGTTCCCTTCACCGCCGCGGCGCCGATACGCAGGCAGGGCGCGCGCTTTGGCGGCGCACCGTTCGACGTCGACCCCGACGTCAACCAGCCGGTGTGGGTGGACGTGTACGTTCCGCGCGACGCGCGGGCGGGCACGTACACCGCCGTCATCACCGTCACCGCCGGAGAGGAGCGCCCGCGCGAAATCACGGTGACACTCACGGTGTGGGGCTTCACGCTCCCGGACACGCCGTCGATGCGCTCCAACTTCGGCAAGCTCGGCCTCGACATCGCGATCAAGCACGGCGTCGAGATGAACTCGCGCGAGTTCCAGGTGCCGGAGTGGTACTACGGCGAGGCGCTGGCCGCGTGCCGCATCTCGCCCATCATTCCCAACACGCTCTACCCCATCGTGCGACCGGACGGAAGCATCGACCCGTCGAAGACGCACGCGGGGTTGCAGCGATGGATCAGCACGTTCCATGTCACCGGATTCCCCCTGCGGCTGCTCGGCGACGACCCCACGGGGCGCGACCGCATCCGCAACCTCACCCACCTGCGCGCGATGGTCGCGTACCTCGAAGAACACGGCTGGGAAAAGATGGCGTACGTGTACGTCCTCGATGAACCCAACAGCGCCGCCGAGTACGAGGACGTGCGCCGTCGCGCCGCGCTCGTGCACGAGGCCGTGCCGGACCTCAAGGTGATGTGTACCGAGCAGCCGGTGCCTGACCATGCGGGCTGGGGCACGCTGGTAGGAAGTGTCGACATCTGGGTTCCGATGTGGCCCCTCTTCGACGAGGCGTCCATCCGCGAACGCCAGCGAGCCGGCGAGGAAGTGTGGACCTACACGGCCCAGACCCAGGGCAAGCGCGGGCAGGACACGCCGTACTGGGAGATCGATTTTCCGCTGCTGGATTTCCGGGTGCCGATGTGGATCAGCTGGCGCTACGGGCTCGAGGGCATTCTGTACTGGTCACCGGTGTGGTGGAGCGTCACGCGGGATATGTGGGAAGACCCGGGGACCTATCGCGTGGGGAAGGACGTCTACAACGGCGAAGGGGCGTTGTTCTACCCCGGCGTGGACGCCGGCGTCGACGGACCAGTGATGTCGGTGCGACTGAAGCAGATCCGCGAAGGCTTGGAGGACTACGAGTACCTCAAGCTGCTCGCCGAGCGCGAGGGGTTCACGCGCGCACAGGAACTCGTGCGCGAAGTGGCGTCGAGCTGGACGGAGTGGAACCCCGACGCGGGCGCGCTCTACCGCACGCGCGAGGCGATCGCGCGGCGAATCGCAGCGGCGCGGTAGTCGTCGGGGCCTATTCCTGCCGCCAGAAGCCGGCCATCACGCCCGCTCCCAGCACCCGTTCTGCTGCACGCAGGTTGTGAGCGGGACACAACAGCCTCAGATTCGACAGTTCGTTCGTCCCTCCTGCCGCGACCGGTACAATGTGGTCGATCTCCAGGCCTTTTCTTGCTTCGCAGCGAGTTTCATTCACGCCCTGGTAAGTACACTGACCGCCATCGCGCACGTAGACTTCGTCGCGAACGGCGGCAGGAATGTGGCGCGACTTACTCCCACCGGTGGGAGTACGGACCGGTTGATCTTCTTTCCTCTCCGTGCCACGCGCCGGTGCAGTTTCACTCCCACCAGTGGGAGTGTGGACTTCCCGGTCCTTTTTCTTCGCTTCGCGGCGCTCCTTTCGAGCCGCCGGACTACGGCGATCGAGGAACTCTGTAACAAGTACGTCGAACACATCGGCGAAGGACATGTCACTGTGCCGGCCGCACAGCAGCGCCTTCGCCTGTTCGAACTTCGCAACCAGTTCCTCGTCGGCCAGGAACTGGACGTAGAGCTGGTCTTTGATCTGCCGCCGGTCTTCCCAGCCCCACTCCGTGCCGCGCGCACACTCGCGTTCGAACATCAGGCGGTCTATTTCGACGGGCTCGTTAACCGCCACCCGCACCGGCCGGATACGATCCCAGAGCGCCATGGGAGGCCGGTAGTCGCACAGGACGCGCTCGACGTCGCGTCGCGACGCACCGGTGACGCGAGCCAGGATCGTGGCAGCATTCTCCTCGTTGAGGATGGGCTCGATCATCGCCGCCGTGCACAGGCTGAGGTCGCCTGCTTCGAGCAGCGCCAGCACCTCCGGGCAGCGCCGGATGCAACGCGCCGCCGCAATGCGGCGCCCCGCCGCAGAGGAGGAGTACCTGAGTTTCTTCGTGCAGTAATCGAACAGCGACGAATAGCCGAGATCGAGGTGAAGCTTCCGCCGGGCGAGCTCGTTGAGGTGGTGAAGGAGCTGGATCGTGCACGCGCGCTCGTTCTGCGCGATGCGTTCGGTTTCGTTTATCAGGTCGCGGTCATTGAGCGATTGCAGATTCATCGCGTTACTCCTCTCGAGTTCAACGTGATGAATGATAAACGACCCAACTTTGGCGCAACCCAATGGTCCCTGGTGCGAGAAACGCGAGCTTCGAAGCAAATTCGTCCGGAATCGAAAAGAAGCACTCAGGACGCGGGGAGGTGCATCGTACGAACACGTTGGCGGGTGGGTACAGACAATTGTCTTGTCACCGAAAAAACCTGTCAACTGCAACGTGCTATCGGCAAAAGATTGTTGGCTTCAGCAAGCCACGTTTGTGTCGAAGCTTTGAATTGAACGGTGCGAAACGAGCTGCGTGGGGCAACTCAATCTCGATAGCGCGCTCAAAGCGACTCGATCTGCTTGATCAACTGCCCAATCATCCCCTGCATCTCGCTGTCGCGGACACCCTGTTGAAGGCGCCCCAGCTCCGTGAGCGCTTCGGTGCGCTTTCCCTGCATGACAAGGCACTGTGCGTACCTGAATACGCACTGCGAGAACAACTGTCGGTTGATGGCTCCGTACGCAAGCGCCAACCGATAGCTCTCGGTGGCTTCCGGCAGGTGTTTGAAGTACTCGTAGTCGGTACCAAGTGTGAAATAGAACCCCGCTTCGCGTCCCGTGCTGTCGCCGGTATCGCGGCGCAGAACGGGCGGCGGGGAGACGGTCAAGCGCTTGCCGAAGGGCTCGCGCCGTTCTCGTGGTCGATAGACGAGGATCCTGGCTCCCTGCGCATCGCTGAACTCGTTGACCTTCTCGCAGCGCTTCTCGAGATCCGCATAGAACTCCACCTGGGCACCGAACCGCTCCGGGTCGCGCTCGTACCGTCTCCGAATCGCATTCGTGGTGATGAAATAGTCGGCTTCGGGATAGGCGGCCACCGAATAGAACGGCCCCGATCGCTCCGGTCGTGTCTGGTACATCGGCAGCGCGACGTGGGCGTAGAGCGGCCGGGCCTTCCATCGCACCAGAACCTCGCGGCGCACCTCGGGACTCAATTGAATCAGCAAGGATGGGTTGAGAAGATCGGGGCCGTAGTTTTCGCTCACAATGAAAGACGCGGGTGGCACGTTCTCTTCGATCCACGCCTGGGCGTCATCACGGGCGTCACTCTGCGCGTGTTCTCGATGGCCTGAAATGGCCCGCGCGTTGAAAAGCAGCAGAAGCGCGACGGTCAGCCAGCCGATCCTCGAACGCGACGCCGCAGACTGTACGGCTCGCGTTCCGCGCTCGACCAGAGGCGCCAACGCCGCCGCAGTGAACACCAGGACGAGAGGCAGGACCGGCAACAGGTACCGCTCCGCCTTCATTGCCCACGTGCTGACGATGAGAAGATACAGAACGACGAATGCCAGAGCCGGGTATGCACGCCGCTCCTTTCGGACCAGCAAGCGCACCGCACCAGCCAGGGCGAGTATCCCGGCGATCACGCCGACAATCGACGGCAGAGCCTGCGCATAGTACTGCCATGATGCGGATGTATCGGATCCGAAGTGTCCGAGTCTCATGTGCTCCCGTTCCAGCGCCAGCGACGCACGAGTTTTGGACCATTCGATGATCGTGTATGGCGAGGTCGCCACGTATGAGATGACGGCCACAAGTACTGCCATGCCAAGATGTCGCCACCTCGATGTGCTCGCCGGCGCCGCGAGCCCCGCAACCAGAAACGGCAGAAGCAATAGCCACCCTGTGTACTTGCAGGAGGCCGCCAATCCTATCGTGATTCCGGCAAGCACGTGGCTCCGCGTACCGCCACGGCGCACCATCAGCGCCATCCCGTACATGGCCAACACGACGAAACACGTCAGGGGAATGTCCACATCGATCATCTGTGACCGGGCGATGTGGTACGGACTGGTCGCCAGCAGCAGCGCAGCGATCAATCCACCGCGCGAGCCGATGATCGTCTTGCCCAATTTGAAAATGAAAAACACGGTGAGCGTCGCAATGACGGCGTTGGTGAAACGCGACGCCAGGTACATCGGTGTCGGGTCGGTGAGGTACTGCACGTACCAGCTCACCGGCGAACTGATGTGGCCGGTTGCCTTGAGGATCAACCAGGCAACACCCTGAACGACGAAATGAACGTAGAAAGTGAGACTGGGATAGTTGAAGAAACACGGATTCAGGGTCGGGTCAACGCCCGCCGGCCATCCCCACATGGCGACGGCGGTCTTGAGAGGAGTTGCTTCTTCGTAGGTTGAGGGAAGCGACCAGCCCAGACCGACCACGCGCAGCGCGAGCGCCGCCACGAGTATCGCTATCAACGCCGTTGTGCTGCTCCACCAACGCCGGACGTCCACCATGCCCCCCGTTACAACTGGGAGCCAATTCTCGCACGGACGCGAACGGTTGTGCACCCCGCTTCGCTGTAAACGGGGTTCCGGCCCGCCGCGACGCTACGTCTTCAGCGTTTTCTTCTTCGCGGCCGGGAAGAGAATGTTGTTCAGGATCAACCGGTAGCCCGGTGACGTCGTGTGCATCGACAGGTCCGTGGGCGGGTCGCCGACGGCGTGCTGGTAGTCCTCGGGGTCGTGGCCGCCCAGGAACGTGAACGTCCCCCGGCCGGCGTTGCCGTGGAGGTACTTCACCTCGTCGTGCACGGCGTCCTCGCCGAGGATCACGACGTTCTTCTTCACCAGCGACTTCTTGAAGCCGGTCGTCTGTCCCAGGAAGCCCTTCACGTAGCTCACGTGGTTCTGTGTCAGCATCGCGGGCACGGGATCGTACTTGGCCGAGAACTCGAACAGCGTGAAGTAGTCCGAGTCGGGACCGCGCGCCGTGGCGTAGTCGCTGGTATCGATGTCGGAGAACTCGTAGACCAGCGCGCTCGTCACGAGGTGAAAGTTCGTGAACGCAAAGCAGCGATCGTAATCGAGCTTGTCCTGGTAGCCGGGCGTGAGGCCGTCGTAGTCGAACTCGGGCGGAACGATGTCCACATCGTGCGCGGCGAGCGCGATGTCGTACGAATCCACCGCCGAGCACATTGCGAACAGGAAGCCGCCGTTCTCCACGTAGTCGCGGATCTTCTCGGCCACCGCCTTCTTCTCGTCGGACACCTTCTTGAAGCCGAGCCGCCGGGCGCGCTCCTCGGCGTCGCGCTGCTCGGCCTGGTACCAGTCGGTGTTGCGGTACGCGGCGTAGAACTTACCGTACTGGCCGGTGAAGTCCTCGTGGTGGAGGTGGATCCAGTCGTACTTGGCGAGCTCGCCTCCCAGCACTTCGTCGTCGAACACGCGCGTGTACGGAACCTGCGCGTACTCGAGCGCCAGCATCACGGCGTCGTCCCACGGTTGCTTGACCGTCGGCACGTAGATGGCCACGCGCGGCGCCTTCTCGAGGCGCACCGTCTCCATGTTGTTGGCGGC
>DASVAK010000012.1:0-9099 GCA_036376395.1 Candidatus Krumholzibacteriia bacterium | reverse complement strand
GTAGATGTCGGCGTCGCCCCACACCTGGCTCAGGTCCGCGATGGTCATCAGGTCCTCGCCCGCTTCCACGCGGTGGCCGGCCAGGATGTTGCGCTGCACGATCACACCGCTCTGGTGCGCGTACAGCGTCACGTACTTGTCCACCTCGCGCGTCTGCTCCAGGTGGTTGATCTGCTCATTGGTGATGTCCCACAGCTCGAGCCGCCGCCGCGACGCCTGCACCAGCTCGGCGGCGCTGCGGCGTGTTTCCGGATCGGGGCTCTGGTCGACCTTGTCGCGCTGGTCGAGCGCTGTCAGGAACTCCTGCTGCGCGGAGAGCAGGTCGGGGCTGTAGATGGTGAGCAGCGGCTCGCCGCGCTTGACCTCCTGGCCGGTGACGGAGGCGAAGAGCTCGTTCACCCACCCGTCCACCTTGACGGTGACGTGGTGCTGCCGCGTCTCGTCGGCGACGATGCGCGCAGAGGTGCGGATCTCGCGCGAGAGGTTGCGCCTCTCGACCGCGCCGAGCTGGAGCCCCATGGCCTGGCGCGTCTCGGCGGAAATCTTGACCGGCGCCAGGCCCGGCACGGTGGACGCGCCGTGGGTCGAATCCATCGGCGCTTCCTCCACGAACGGTTCCAGGTTCATCCCGCAGATGGGGCAGCTCCCCGGCTTGTCGGAGACGATCTGCGGGTGCATCGGGCAGTGGTATTTCTTCGCGGCGGTCTCCTGCTGGATTTCCTTCTTCACCAGGTCCATGCCGCAGATGGGGCACTTGCCGGGCTCATCGCGGATGATCTCCGGGTGCATCGGGCAGGTGTACTTCACCACCACGCCCTCTCCCGCCTCGTCGGCGGCTTTCTTTTTCGCGCAGCCGCTCGCCAACGCAACGCCCACGGCGAGCGCCGCGACGAGCAACCACACCAGCACGCGCGGCGTTTTCATCGTGACGCCACCGCCCGTTCCAGCGCGGCCATCTGCATTCCCAGGTCGGCTATCACCATGGCGAACTCCTTGCGCATGTCGAGCAGCATGCGCTCGCTGTCCAGGTAATCGATGAAGTCCACGCGGCCGCTGCGGTAGCCCGCCTCCGACGACGCGAACGCCGCCTCGGCCTGCGGCAGGATGGTGTGGGCGAAGCGATCGTAGCGCTCGCGCGCCGCGCGGGCTCGCGCGGTCGCTTCTTCCACCTCGCGCCCGGCGCGCAGCGTGGCGGCCTCGAGCTCGTAGGCGGCACTCCTTCGCATCGCGTCGGCCTCGCGCGACATCGCGCGCCGCGACCCGATCCAGATCGGCAGACCGATGCCGGCCTGGAGCTGCCACCAGTCGTCGCTCATCCACGGGATCATGTCGTCCGACTTGCCGCCGAACTCGTAGTCGACGCCGAGCATGAGGTCGGGCCAGTACTCGCGCTTCGCGAGGCGCTTCGAGGCGTCGGCGCGTGCAATCCCTTCGCGCGCGATGGCCACGTCGGGCCGCCGCGCCAACGCGGAGTCCGGGCTGGCGATGGCGTCGATGGTGGTGGCGTCGGGCGTCTTCCACTCCGGCACCGGGAGGCTGTCGCCGGCCGCGCGGCCGATGAGCTCGTTGAGGCGCGCGCGGGTCGACGCCAGGTCGCGGCGGTTGATCGTTTCCTCGTCGGCCAGCCGCGAGAGCGAGAGCTCGATCTTGAGCACGTCCTGCTGCTCCGAGGTCCCCGACGAGTAGCGCACCTGCGTCACGTCGCGCATGCGGCGCAGCAGGTCGGCCTCGGTGTCGAGCACGCGCGCCGTCTCGCTCAGGCCGACGTACTGGTAGAAGTACGATTTCACCTCGTAGTCGATGTCGAGCGCGGTCGAGCGCGCGTTGTGCGACTCGGCGAAGGCGTCGCGACGCGCCACTTCGCGGCGCAGCCCGCGCTTGCCGGGAAACGGAAACTCCTGCGTGAGGGAGAGCTCCTGCCGGCCCTCGAGCATGTCGGGGCTCACGTAGTAGCCGTACATGAGGCGTGGATCCGGGAGCGGCGCCACCGCACCGACACGTTCGCGCGCTGCATCGGCGCGAAGCGTGGCTGCCTGTAGCCCGCGGTTGGCCGCGCGCGCGGCGCGCAGGTACTCTTCGAGCGTCCGCGGTGTATCAGGTCCGGGGACGGATTCGGCCGCGAGGGCCGACCCGGCCCACCCCACCCCGAGCAGAACGAACATGATTTTCCAGGCGGTGCGTGTCATTGGTATCCCGCCTTTCTACGGCAATGCGAGTGCCACGTGCCCGTTGCCAGCGCCGGATGGTTCTATGCTATTTACTGGCAAGCGGTTGATGCGCGGGTACGGGCCGGATCACAATCGCGTCGAGCTGCACAAAGTGAACAATACTCTCCACTTTTGGCGATTAATGTTCAACGCCGGTTCTCGAAGGTGCCGCTCCCCCAATGTGATATCGTCATGCGCTAAATAGAATATGATCGTTCCATTGAAAAAAAGACAAAATGGGTGTATATTCTCGGCAGGTCACCAAACCGTTTGAGGTTCACTGATGAAGAAACAGCTTCGCTTCGCAGTCGGGATCGGCGTCGTGCTGGTCGCAATCGCTTACTTCGCATTCGCCGGTTACAACGAGGGGAAGGCGTACTACAAGACCATCGATGAAGTGGCCGCCCTCGACACCAACGACGCCGCGAAACGACTTCGCGTCGCCGGACTCGTCAAAGATGGAACCATCGAGCGCGACGGCCGGTCGCTTCGCTTCGTGCTCGCCCAGGACGTCGCCAGCACCGAGAAAACGCTGGTCGTGAACTACGTCGGCACCGCTCCCATTCCCGACACGTTCAAGGATCACGCGGAGGCCGTGGTGGAAGGCAAGCGTCTTCCCGACGGCACTTTCGAGGCCGACCACATCCAGGCCAAGTGCGCCTCCAAGTACGAGGCCAAGTACGGCGCCGACGCCCAGCACCCGAAGGGCGTTGATGCGAGCAATGGAACCGGGAGCGACGCATCGGGCGGAAGCTAGTCAACTGAACAGGCCGCTGGGCTCCTGATCGCCCGCGCCGCAACCTCTCCACGACAGGAGTCCTTCCGTGATTCAACTAGGAAACTACGCCATCGCGCTGGCGCTGACGTTTTGCGTCTACGCGACCTTCGCCGTCTTCTACGGCGCGAAGACGGGCCGCCGCGAACTGGTTCGCAGCGGCGAGCGCGCCGTGTACGCGACGTTCGCGTTCGTTGTGCTGGCGGTCGTCGCGCTCGAAGCGCTCCTCCTTCGGAGCGACTTCAGCGTCGAGTACGTCGCCGAATACTCCAACCGCGACCTGCCTTTCTTCTACAAGGTGGCCGCGCTGTGGGGCGGCCAGAAGGGCTCGCTGCTGTTCTGGACGCTGATCCTCAGCGGATACGCCTCGCTGGTGGCGTGGCGCAACCGCAACTACGCCGGCAAGCTGGTGCCCTACACCCTGGGCGTCATGTCGGTCACGGCGATGTTCTTCCTGATCATGAACAAGTTCGCCGCGAATCCCTTCCAGGTGATGGTGTTCGACCACGAGGGCGCGACGCGCGTGTTCACCGCGCAGGACGGACGCGGCCTGAACCCGCTGCTCCAGCACCCCGCGATGGTGATCCACCCGCCGATGCTCTACCTGGGCTACGTCGGCATGGTGGTGCCGTTCGCGTTCTGCGTGGCGGCTCTGCTCGCGCGCGAGCTGGGCGCCGGCTGGATCAAGATGGCGCGGCGCTGGACTCTCACCGCGTGGCTGTTCCTCGGCACCGGCATCCTGCTGGGCGGGCGCTGGGCCTACGTCGAGCTGGGCTGGGGCGGCTACTGGGCCTGGGATCCGGTGGAGAACGCATCGCTGCTGCCGTGGCTCACGAGCACCGCGTTCCTGCACAGCGTGATCGTCCAGGAACGCAAGAACATGCTCAAGGTGTGGAACGTGGTGCTGATCCTGGTTACCTACGCGCTGTGCATATTCGGCACGTTCCTGACGCGCAGCGGCATCGTCTCCTCGGTGCACGCGTTCGCGCAGTCGTCCATCGGTTACTACTTCGGCGCGTTCCTCGTGCTCGGTCTGCTCGTCTCGATCTACCTGGTCCTCACGCGGCTCAACTTCCTCAAGAGCGAGAACCAGCTCGACTCGTACGCGTCGCGTGAAGCCTCCTTCCTGTTCAACAACCTGATCCTGCTGGCCGCGTGCTTCGCGGTGCTGTGGGGGACGCTCTTCCCCGTCATCTCCGAACTGATACAGAAGGAGAAGGTCACCGTCGGGGCGCCGTTCTTCAACAAGATCAACGTGCCCATCGGGCTCTTCCTCCTGTTCCTGACCGGCGTCGGCCCGCTGCTCGCGTGGCGCAAGACGTCGTTCCAGAGCATGAAGAAGATCTTCCTGTGGCCGACACTGGCCGGCCTCGGGGCCGGTGTGCTCTCGCTCGTGATGGGCGTGCGCTCGATCTACCCGCTGATGTCGTTCACCATCGCGGCCTTCGTGCTGATGACGCTCATCAACGAGTTCGGTCGCGCGACGCGCGCGCGCATGCGCAATACCAGGGAGAACCCGGCCGTCGCGCTCTACGGCATCACCGCCACCAACAAGCGCCGCTACGGCGGATACATCGCGCACCTCGGCTTCCTGATGCTGCTGGTTGGCTTCACCGGCCAGGCGTTCACCACCGAAGGCTGGGGCGAGGTCAACGTCGGCGAGAAGTTCACGATCGGCAAGTACGACTTCGAGTGCACCAACATCCAGGACATCAAGGATCCCAACTACAGCGGCATGAGCGCCACGCTCGACGTGTCGAAGAAAGGCCGCAAGCTGGCCAGCCTCTCGCCCGAGAAGCGCTTCTACCCGAACAGTGAACAGACCACCTCCGAGGTGCGCATGTACCACGCGGCCACCGAGGACGTGTACGTCGTGTTCGCCAATATCAAGGAAGACACCAACAAGGCCGTGATGCAGGTGTGGATCAACCCGCTGGTGAGCTGGGTGTGGCTGGGCGGTTACGTGCTCGCCATCGGCACCATCATCACGCTGCTTCCCAACCGCGTGGAACAGCGCCTCAACCGCCGCAAGAAGGCGGTCGAGAGCCTGCTCAAGGAAACCGACAAGGTGGGCGTCTGATGAAGCGACTTCTTCTCGCGGCCATGCTGGTGCTCCTCGCCGGCGTGCCCGGCGCCATCGGCCAGTCCGCCAAGACAGAGCTCGCGGACCCGGTGCTCGCCACGCGCTTCAACACCATCTCGGACGCGCTGGTGTGCCAGTGCGGCTGCCAGATGATCCTGCGTGTGTGCAACCACGTGAATTGCCCCTCCGCGGTTCCGATGCGCCATGAGATCGAGAAGCAGCTCACGGAGGGCAAGACGGACGACGTCATCATCGCGTCGTTCGTGTCGCAGTACGGCAAGGTGGTGCTCTCGTCGCCGCCCGCCACGGGTTTCAACCTGGCCGCATGGGTGATGCCGGGCTTCGGCCTGCTCGTCGGCCTCTTCATCGTGTTCACGATCGCTTCGCGATGGGCTTCCAAGCGCAACGTCTCCACCGCGCCGGCCGCGCCGGTGGACGTCGAGCTCAAGCAGCGCATCGAGAAAGAACTGAAATCGGAGTAGACCATGGGGATCCTTTTCATTGGCATTCTCGCCGCCGCGGCCTTCGCGCTCGTCGTGTACCCGCTGGTGAGCCCGCGTCGTCACCTGTACTACCTGGATGACATGCTCGGGCTGCAGGAACAGAAGAAGCTGAACTACCTCTACGCGCGTCGCAGCGTCGTGTACGACAACCTGCGCGACCTCGACGGCGAATTCCAGATGGGCAAGCTCTCCGTGGAGGACCACGGACGGCTCCGCGACGGTCTCATGGCCGAGGCGGCCGGGATCGTGAAGGAGATCGACGAGGCCCACATCCGCCGCGAAGTCGAGGACGCGATCGAGGCGGACGCGCGCGCGCAGCGGAGGATCAAATGAGACACATCGCCCGGACACTCGCCGCGCTCGTCCTCGTGGTTTCGGCCACGGCCGCGAACGCATTCACCATCCACGGCACGGTCAAGAACGGCACCACCGGCGCCAGCGCCGATCTCAAGGTGACCGCCATCGTGCCCTCGCAGGGCATGCGCGAAGTGGGCGCGGTGGACGCGAAGAACGGCGTCTTCACGCTCGAGAACATGCCCAACGACGCGCCCATGGTCATGCTGCGCACCGACTACGCCGGCGTCACCTACAACACGCAGGTGCCGGTGATGGGCGGCGGCGACCAGACCGTCGCCGTGGAAGTCTTCGACGTCGCCAAGTCGTGGGACGGCATCAACGTCATGGTCCCGCACCTCGCCGTCACGCGCCGCGGCAACGAGCTCTACATCGAGCAGATGTACGAGGTCACCAACGAGACCTCGCCGCCCAAGACGCGGGGCCAGTTCGAGATGTGGCTGCCCGCCGACATGGACAGCATCCAGGATTGCTACGTCATCGCGGGCGAAGTGCCGGTCAAGCGCATGCCGGTTCCGACCGACAAGAAGGACATCTACGCCATCGAGTACCCGATCCGTCCCGGCATGACGCGCGTCGGCATTTCGTACTCGGTGCCCTACGGCGAGGGCATGTACACGATGCGCGCGCGCTTCCCGATGCCGGTCGCGCACATGATGGTGTATGCGGTGGATTCGACCCTGCAGGTGACGACCACCTCGCACGAATTCATCAGCCAGCAGTCGGTGCACGGCATGACGGCGTCGGCGCTGCACCAGATCAAGGCCGGCGAGGAGCTGATCCTCAACTTCGTGGGCGGCGATCCCAATTTCGCCGGCCTGCACGTCGAGGGCGAAGACCAGCACGAGCACGCGGGCGGCGAAGTTCCCGACAACATCCGCACCGTGGGCACCGACGACTACAAGTTCTCGATCTTCATGATGATCACCGTGCTGCTCGTGCTCACCGGCATCGTCGCCATGGCGATGCGCGACCATCACGACCCGCTCTCCGACGCCAAGGTGCTTCGCGCTCACTACGACCTGCTGCTCGCGCGCCTGGCCAAGCTGGACGACCTGCACGCGGCCAACACGATTCCGTCGGATGCGTACCGCGCCTCGCGCGAAGAGCTCATGGGGCGCCTGGCCGCGCTGGCCATGCAGCTGCGCGCGCACGGCGGCGTCCGCGCGCACGACGACACCGCTCACGCGGCACCGAAGACCAGGGTGCAATGACCGGTTCCCCCGTCGCGCTCGCCTGTCGCGGGCTGACGAAGCGTTACGGCCGCGTGGCCGCACTTCGTTCGGTGGATCTCACCGTGCCTGCCGGCGAGTGCGTGGCCCTGTTCGGGCGCAACGGCGCCGGCAAGACCACGATGCTCCAGATCATCGGCTCGCTCATCGGTTCCTACGAGGGCAGCGCCGAGATCTTCGGGCACCGCGTCAAGCGCGGCGAGACCGAGCACCGGCGCCACGTCGGACTCGTGCTCCACGATACCTGCCTGTACATGGACCTCTCCGTGCTCGAGAACCTGCGCTTCTTCGGCCGCCTCTACGGCGTCCAGGATTACGAGGCGCGCGCGCGGGAACTGCTGGTCCAGTTCGACCTGGAGTCGCGCGGTCACAGCATCGCGCGCGAGCTCTCGCGCGGGATGAAGCAGCGCCTCGCGCTGGCCCGCGCGCTGGTGCACGGCCCGCGGCTGTTGCTGCTCGATGAGCCCTACACGGGTCTCGACGAGCCGTCGAGCCAGGCGCTCTCCTCGATGCTGGAGCGGTTCGTGCGCGAGGGCGGCACGGTGCTGATGAGCACGCACGACGTCGAGCGCGCCTTCGACAGCGCGACGCGCGCCGTCATCCTCGACCAGGGTGTGATCACCTTCGACCAGCCGACCAAGGGGCTCGACGCGGCAACGTTCCGGCACGCGTACTGGAACGTGCTGTTCACGGGCCGCGCGCGGAGCGGTTCGGGCGCGGCGCCGGCCCGGGCGGAGGGCTGATCGCGATGCTGCGCACCGCGAATGTCATTCTCTGGAAGGACCTGCGCATCGAGATGCGCACGCGCGACGCGATCGGCGCGGCGCTGGTCTTCAGCCTTTTGACACTCGTCATCTTCAACTTTGCTTTGAATGCGAACACGCCGGAGCTGCGCCGGCTGGCGTCGGGCTTTTTCTGGGTGGCGTTCGCGTTCAGCGGGACGCTGTCGCTGGCGCGGTCGTTCGCGCTCGAGAAGGAATCGGGCGCGGGTCGTGCGCTGGTGTTCGCTCCCGTGGATGCGGCGGGCGTCTACCTGGGTAAATTTCTCGCCAACGCGTTCTTCCTGCTGGTGACGCAGGTCGTCGTGCTGCCGGCCTTCATCATCTTTTTCGACGCCAGCATTGTCGCCGACCGGTGGTGGGCGCTGGTGGCGTCGTTCCTCCTGGGCTCGATCGGCTTCGGTGCGGTGGGGACGCTGTTCTCCGCGATCGCGTCCAACACGCGCATGCGCGAGCTCATGCTGCCCTTGTTGTTTCTCCCCGTCACGGTGCCGGCGCTGATCGCCGCCGTGGAGACGACGTCGTTCGCGCTGGGTGCGAGCGACACAGCGGGATTCTGGTTTCGCCTGTTGATCGTGTACGACGTGGTGTTCGTCACGGTGTCATTGTTGATTTTCGAGTACGCCCTGGAGGAGTAACGTGTCACAGCGTCGCATTGCCGATAATGTGCTCAATTACGCGCTCTGCATGTGGATGCTCGTATCGATCGCGCTGATGTTCTTCTACGCGCCGGTCGAGCAGACCATGGGGTTGCCGCAGAAGATCTTCTACTTCCACGTGCCGCTGGCGTGGAACGCGTTCCTCGGCTTCACCATCGTGTTCTGGTGCAGCTTCCGTTATCTCGCGACGCGCGACCCGAAGTGGGATGCGCGCGCGGTCGCGGGCGCCGAGGTGGGCGTGCTGTTCACCACGCTGGTGCTGATCACGGGCCCGATCTGGGCCAAGCCGGTGTGGGGCATCTGGTGGACGTGGGACGCGCGCCTCACGCTGACCTTGTTCCTGTGGTTCATCTATGTCGCTTATCTGGTGATGCGCGGCGCGATCGAAGATCATGACATGCGCGCGCGATACAGCGCGGTACTGGGAATACTCGGCGCGCTGCTCATTCCGTTCATTCACCTGAGTGTCTATCTCTTCAGAACGCTGCATCCACAGCCAATTCTGAT
>DASVAK010000009.1:0-2066 GCA_036376395.1 Candidatus Krumholzibacteriia bacterium | reverse complement strand
GACGGCGCTCTGGCAGGCCGAATTTGCGAACATATTCTACCGCGTGCTCGACGAGCAGTCCGACGGTGCTGCGAACGACGGCGCCGGAAGCGGGAGCAGCGGGCGAGAACAACCGCTTCGCTCCCATGACCACCAGGACCTCCCGGCGCCCGCAGCGGCGGGATCGCGGCATGCGGCGGATGCGCTGCTCGAAACGATGGGGGCGCATTTCGATTCGCTCACCGGATCGAGTGCGGATCCCGTCGCGCACGAAAAACGGCTGCAGCAGCTTTATGTCGAGCAGGTCGGTTTCAGCGCCGGCGAGCTGTCGGCGTGGATGCAGGGCCCGCGCGCCGGCGATGCCGGCGACGAGCTGCTCGTGTTCCTGCGCGGCGTGCTCGAGTTCACCGCCATGCGCCTCACACCGCCCGTCATCCGCGACGTGAACGACACCATCGAACGACTGGTTCATTACATCCGCGACGAAGGCAACATCGCCACGCTCACGACCACTCTCGAGATCGTGGCGGGGATCGAGCCGGATGCGCTGGAGGCGGGGTTCGCCGCGCTCCCCGACCGCATCGAGGTCGAGCTCACCAATCCCGATTACCTCGTGTCCCTGGCGCGCGGCCTGCGCGCCGGCAACGATCCGCACGAGGTGCTCCGCTACCTCGCCCTGGCCGGCGACGGCGCGACGGCGGCGCTGTGCGACCTCCTCGCGCGATCGACCGACGAGACCATCCACGAAAGAGCGTGCGACATCCTGCACGGGTGCGCCGGCGCCGCGCTGCCCGGGATCGTGGAGACCTTCGACACCGAGAATGCGTGGCTCGCGGCGGACGCGGTCCGGTTGCTGTTGCGCACGACCCCGACGACGATCCCGCCCGTCATCCAGCGCATCCTCGGGTCGCAGGACCCCGAGATCCGCCGTTGCGCGATCGACTATCTGGCCCGCCTGGCGACGGACGAGTCGGCGCAACGCCTGTGTGCGCTCTTCAACGACCCCAGCCTCGCGGTTCGGGTGCGCGCGTTTTCGTCCGTGGGACAGTTTGCCCACCCCGCGATCAAGACAACGCTGACCACGATGTGTTTCGCCGATGACGCCGTCCAGAGGGCGCCCGATGAGCTCGAGCACATGTTCCGCGCTCTCGGAAAGGGCGCCGGCATCGAGGCCCTGCCGCCCATCCGGCAGGTGATCGGAAAGAAACACTACCTCCCCGCCGGCAAGGCGCGGAGCAAGCGCGACAAGCTGCTCGTCATCACGGCGCTCAAGTACATACCCGGCGATGAGTCGCGCGCGTTGCTCGAATCGCTCTCGCGCGATGCCGACCAGCTCGTCAAGACCAAGGCGCTGCACGTGCTCAAACAGAGGCAGGCCGGCTCCGGAAGCGATGTCGACTACCCGGCCGCACCAACACGCACACCCGGAGGGACGGCGTGAGCACGCCATTCGACGAGATCTCCGCGGGAACGCAGGTCATCGCCGACCCCGGCGCGCGCCTGGGTCCGCTGCTCGCGTACGGCCTGTTCGGGGCGAGCCGGACGGTGCGCATCCACGCCATGAACAACCGCGCCACCCAGGCGGTGCTGCAGCGGCTGCTCGACGCCATCGAAGAGCTCGGCCGTCTCGACGGTCACGTCACCATCGCGGTCGTGACCGACCTGCTGGTGGTCAACGACGCGCGGCTCGTCGTCGATTCCCAGCACGTCGCGCCCGTGCTCTTCGTGATCGACGAGATGAAGAAGCGCCACGTCGAGGAGATCGATATCGCGCCGGGCATCGGCATCGACGAGTTGGGCCGCTTCCTCCAGGTTTTCTTCGCCGAGCCCGGCGAGGAAGAGGACGCGTTTGGAACGCTCTCGCGCGGTCTCGCCGACGCGGGTGTCACCGCGGTCCGGCTGACCGAGCAGATCGAGCGCGTGAAAACGCTCCGCGATACCCGCATCAATCGCAAGTCGATCCAGGAGGAAAGCAACAAGGTGATGTCGCGCGCGGTGCTCTTTGTCGGCGAGGTGATGCGCGCCGTGGAGCAGAAGCGCCCCATCCAGGTCAGCAAGGCCATGCGGCTGACCCAGAAGATGGCCGA
>DASVAK010000005.1:0-6971 GCA_036376395.1 Candidatus Krumholzibacteriia bacterium | reverse complement strand
GGCGAGCGGAGACACGCTGGTGTTCCACTGATTCATCTTCGCGAGCAGCACCGCCCCCGCCGAACCCACCACCACGCCGATCGTCCCGCCCAGCAGGCACATCACCAGCGCCTCGACCAGGAACTGCGTCATGATGACGCGCCGCGTCGCACCCAGCGCCTTGCGCACGCCGATCTCGCGCGTCCGCTCCGTGACCGACACCAGCATGATGTTCATGATGCCGATCCCACCCACGATGAGACTCACCGCGGCGATCCCGGCGAGCAAGCGCGTGAAGGTCTTGGTCGTGTCCTCCAATGTCGAGAGCAGGTCCGCCTGGCGACGCAGCATGAAGTCGTTGTCCATGCCGGGGCGGATCTTGTGCTCGCGCCGGAGCACGCGCTCCATGTCGATCATGGCGAGGTTCATGTTGCGCACATCGGCCACCTGTACGGAGAGCGAGCGCAACCGGTCGGTGCCCATGACACGGTAGCGCGCGGTCTGGAGCGGAATCAGGACCTGCTCGTCCAGGTTCTGAAACGAGCCCTGCGATCCCTTCTCGCCCAGCACACCCACCACCTCGAACTGCACGCCGCCCACCTCGATCAGGCCGCCAATCGACGCACTCGAGTTCAACCCGAGCATGCCCGGAACGTTGGCGCCGAGCACGCACACGCGCTCGCGCGCGTTGTCATCCCCCGCGCTGAACATGTGCCCTGCCGCCACCTTGAAGCGCCGCACCTCGACGTAGTTGGGCGTGGTGCCGACGACGTTCACGTTGATGTTCTGGTTGCCGCTCTTGACCTGCATGTTGCGCGAGAGCTCGGGGACGACGGCGCGGATATAGCGCATGTCGCCCGCGAGCGCCGCCGCGTCGTCCACGGTGAGGCTCACGCGCTGCTCGGAGGCCACGCCGCCGCGGAACATCTGCCCGGGATACGCGGTGAGGAGGTCGGGGCCCAGCGACTCGATTCGTCCCTGCACGGATTTCTGCGCGCCCTGGCCGAGCGCCACCATGGTGATCATCGCGGCCACGCCGATGATGATGCCGAGCATGGTGAGCATCGAGCGCAAGCGGTGGTTGCGGATGGCCTGCAGCGCCACAAAAATGACTTCACGGAACAACATGGCTAGCGCTGCGGCGGTGGTGTTCCGCCCGTCGGCTGTTGCTGCTGCTGCCGCATGCCCGGAATACCGCCGCCGCCCGTCATGCGCGTCATGCGCTCGCGCATCTCGCGCTGCGAATTGACGAGCGACGCGCTCGGCAGCACGATCACCTTGTCGCCTTCATTGAGCCCGTCGAGCACCTCGACGTAATCGAGATCGGTGAGACCGGTCTTGATCGGAACCGGTGTGGGCTTGCCGTCACGCAACGTGAACACGATGTACCGGCCGCCCATGCTGCCACGCCCGCCACCCATGCCACCCCGCATGCCGGCGCCACCGCCGGGCGACTGTCCGCCGCCTGCGCCCGCACCACCACCACCCATCGCGCGCTGCTGCATCGCTGCGCCGTCGCCGCCTCCGCCACCGGGCCCGTTCGCGCCGCCCGCCCACGCCCTGCCTCCGCCCGGCTTCGCACCCGCGGTCGCTTTCGTTCGCGACGTGTCCGCCTTCGCGCGCGCGGTGTCGGCGGGTGCGCCCGCGCCGGCCGGCGCCGCGGCAGCGGTCTTGAGCTGCGCCTGCACATCCTCCGGATCCAACCCGAGCACGGTCGCGGCCGAGGCGACGTCGCGCGGCGTGCGCAGCGCCGCGTACGGAATGGTCACCACGTTCTCGCGCGTGCCGATCTGGATCTCCACCTCGGCGTTCATCCCCGGCATGAGCAAGTGGCCCGGATTCGCGATGCGCACCAGCGCGGGAAACATCGTCACGTTCTGCACCACGGTCGCCTGCGGCTCGATCTTCAGGACCAGCCCGGTGAACGGGCGGTTCGGGTATGCGTCCACGGTGATCACGGCTTCCATGCCGGGGCGCACCTTGCCGATGTCGGTCTCGTCGACGAGGGTGCGGATCTGCACCGTGTCCAGGTTGGCCATGCGCATCAGCACGGTTCCGCCGCCGACGTCGCGCGTGGGCGACGAAATCACCGTGCCGAGCTCGACGTTCTTCGCGATCAGCGTGCCGGCCGTCGCCGCGCGCACTTTGGTGTCGTTCATCTGGTCGCGGGCCGTCTCGAGCGCGGCCGTCGCGCGCACCACCTGCGCCTGCGCCTCGACGTGCGCGAGGCGCGCGTCCTCGAACGCTTCCTCGGTGATGGCCTGGCTGGCGCGCAGCGTGTCGGCGCGGCCGAGCTTGAGGGTGGAGTTCTTGAGCTGCGCCTGCGCCACATCGAGGTCGGCTCTCGCCTGGGAGAGCGTGTTCTGCGGCGTGCGCGGATCGATGGTGGCGAGGAGCTGCCCGGCGCGGACCTCGTCGCCGGTTTCGACCGGCATCTCAATGATCTCGCCCGACGCCTTGGACTTCACGTCGAAGGCGCGCACGGGCTCGATCGCGCCCGTCGCGGAGGCGCTGACCACGATGGTGCGCCGCTCCGCCGTGGCCTCCTCATATAAAGGAGCAGTCTCTTTCTTCTGGCAGGCGGGGAGCAGCAGCAACAGGGCCCCCGCGACCCGGATCGCATGACATGTGTGGGACTTCATCCTGTCATATTAAACCGCCGGACTCGCCATCCTGTTGCAGAAAATAACCACGTTGTCCTCAGTCGTTTCCCCCGCTTCCTCCAACGGCACGTCCGTTGCACTCGCCTTCCTGACGTACCTCCAAAGGGCAGGAATTGCCCGGTTGCTGAGCAGCCGGCATGGCCGGCACGGGACGCGCGGAGACCACCCGCTCCGCGCGCCCGGTTTTCAACGCATTGGAAGTGAACGCGCTATGAGCACTGCACCGCTTCGTATTCGACGCCCCGGACGACGCATCCGCCGCCCGCGCTGGTGGCTGGTTTTGGTCCCCGCCATGTGGTCATTTCTTGCCACCCCCGTGCTGGGAGGCGAACTGAAGGGCCGCGTTCGCATTGTGAGCGACGCGCCCACGATGCAATCGTCCACGCTCGACCCGTACGCCGGCACGCTCAATTCGGCCGGCACGCCCGGTGCCCCGCACGGCGCGCGTGGCACGACGCCCCGCGACGTGGTGGTCTACCTGGAAGGGCCGGGCATCGGTGCCGCGGCGCGGGACGCCCGCAAGCCCCAGCTGAAACAAATCAACCAGTCGTTCGAGCCGCACGTGCTCGGCGTGCCGGTCGGAACGACGGTGGAGTTCCCCAACGGCGACCTCGTCTACCACAACGTCTTCTCGTACTCGAAGACGAAGAAGTTCGACCTCGGCTACTACGGCAAAGGCAAGTCGAAGACGGTCACGTTCGACAAGCCGGGCGTGGTGCAGGTCTTCTGCGACATCCATTCGAACATGTCGGCCTACGTGCTCGTGGTGAATTCACCGTTCGTGACGCAGCCCGACGAGACCGGCGCCTATGACTTCGGAGATCTCCCCAACGGGAGCTACACGCTGCGCGTGTGGCACCCCGACCTCGGCGACCGCTCCATGAAGGTGACGGTCGGCGACGGGGTCAACGACGTGGACGTGAACCTGTAGCGGAAACCGGAGCCGCAACCGGAAACCCCATGTTTCGATTCGGAAGAATTCGCACGCGCATCATCGTCCTCACGACGATCCCGCTGATCGCGATCCTCGTGACGATCCTGGTGTCCGCCATCCACGCCGCCAACGGCGCGGTGCGCGACCGCGTGCAGCAGAGCCTCTCCGAATCCGGATCGGTGTTCGTGCAGATGCTGACGTCGCGCCGGAACGAGCTCGTCAGCATGGCGCAGGTCACCGTGCGCGATCCGCGCTTCTTTGCACCATTTTCGATTCCCGCCGAGGAGCGCGGCGCCGAGTTCATCCCCACCGTGGGCGGTGTCGCGTCGGATTTCCTCCGCATCACCGACGCCGACTTCATCGAGATCTACGATCCCGACGGCAAGTTCATCACCTGCGTGACGCGCTCGAGCGACGACGCCTGGCTCAACTCCGCCGAGCAGCGGCGCAAGCACGAGCGCAGCGGCTTCGCCGGCATCCAGATGGCCATGAAGGGCTCGGCGGTCGCCGATTACTACCAGATAGACAACAAGCTCGTGGCCGCGGCCGTCGCACCCGTGTACGTGCTCCACAACCTCGAAGCGGTGATCCGCATCGGCAGTTTCCTCGACGATGACTTCGTCGCCGAGGTGAAGCGCCTGACCGGCGCGGACCTGTGCCTCGCGCGCGCGGGCATCCCGCTGGCGACCACGTATTCCAGCGGGGGCGAGATCGAGGCGTGGCGGCCCACCGCGCGCGTGGCGACCACGGCGGCGCGCGGCTCGGTGACGCTCTCGGAGGCGTTCAGCCGCGAGCACGAGGGCCGCGAGTACCTCACCATCCACGTCGGCGTGGGCGGGGTCGACCCCGCGGACGGCTTCGACGCCTTCGTCGGCCGCGAGCTGCTCTCCGAGATGACGCCCATCATCGTGCTCGAGCGTCGCCTGATCGCCGGCGGTCTGGCCGCCGTCATGGTGACGCTGCTCGTCTGCTACATCACGGCCAGCTCGATCTCACGCCCGCTCTCGCGCGTGGTGGAAGCCTCGGTTGCGCTGCAGAAGGGCGAGTACGACTTCCCCATCGACCAGCGTGGCCACGACGAGGTCGCCATCCTCAGCAAGAACTTTGCGCACATGCGCGAATCGCTGGCCACGTACGTCCAGCACCTGAAGAGCGTCGACCAGGCCAAGAGCAATTTCATCGCGCTGGCCGGCCACGAGCTCCGCACCCCGCTCACCATCATCACGGGGTTCAACGAGATGATCGCGAGCGGCGCGCTGGGCGCGGTGCCCAAGGACGTCAAAGAAACCACGAACCTGATCACCGAGCAGCTCACCGGCCTGAACCGCCTGGTGCAGTCGATGCTCGACCTGACCTACTACGAGCAGGGGTTGCAGAAGCTCGAGCTCGAGCGCCGCGACGTGCGCGACATCGTTCGCGACGCCGCCATGAGTCGCAAGCAGATCGCGGAGGTGCGGCGCCTGCGTCTCACCGTCGAGCTCGGCACCGATCCGCTGTGGGTGATGACGGATGCGTCCAAGATGGTCGACGCCGTGCTGGCGCTGGTCGACAACGCCATCCGCTTCACGGCTGACGGCGGCTCGGTGCGCGTACGCACGCAAGCCGTGAACGGCTCGATCCACATCGCGGTCGAGGACACCGGCATCGGCATTCCGCAAAACGAGCTCAAGTGGATTTTCGAGAAGATCTACGAAGTCGGCGACGTGATGAATCACTCGTCGGGAAGAACGCATCAGTACGGAACGAAAGGTCTCGGTATGGGGCTGGCGCTGTGCAAGGTGATCGTCGAGAAGCACGGCGGCCGGGTCCAGGTGCAGAGCGCGCTGGGCCGCGGCAGCACCTTCACCATCGTGCTGCCCAGGGTGTCGGCGACAGCGAACGGAAACGTCGCCGCGCCCGAGAAAGAAGGAGTGCTGGTATGAAACACACGTGGGCGGTCTCCCCAATGGTCCCCTCCCGCGCGGGGCGTCGCCTTGCGCTCGGCGCGGCGATCCTGCTCGCGCTCCTCGCCGTCGCGGTGAGCTCGCGTGCGCAGAGCAGCGGGTCCATCCAGCTGCGCGGCCTGGTCGACATCGTCGCCGGCGACGACAGCGACTACCGCACATGGAACACGCTCAACACCAATGACACCAATTTCGACGGCCTGCGCGCGCGGCTCTTCGTCGAGGGCAACCGCGGCAACACGTCGGTCTACCTGCAATTCCTGGTGTCGCCGGAGAGTTACAGCGCGTACCGCTTCTTCGGCGGCTACGTGATGCAGCGGCTGTTCGACGACAAGAACCTTTTCCTCGAAGCCGGGCTCATTCCCGTGCACGACGGCATCTGGGCGAGCACCACGTACTCCAACAAGAATCCCCTGGTCGGCCTGCCCATGTCGTACTACTGGAAGACGAGCATGAGCGCGTTCAGTGTGCCGGTGAGCCTGGACCAGCTGCTCTCGATGCGCGGCAAGGGACAGGCCTACGGCGTGGCCTACACCGACTCCACCGGCGCGGTGCGCGGCAAACGCTACGCGGCCAGCCCCATTCTCTACGACAACTGCTGGAACTACGGCGTCTACGCGCTGGGGACACTCGGCCGCGTCGAGTTCGCGGGCGGCGTCACGCTGGGCAGCGCGTCGGCATCCGTGCAGGGCTCGGACAGCAACGAGAACCTCGCCGTTCACGGCAAGATCGGCTACGCCTTCACGCCCGGACTGCGCGCGTGGCTCTCGGTGCAGCGCGGCGCGTACTTCGACCGCGTCGTGTCGCCGTACCTGCCCGCCGGCAAGACGGCCAACGACTACTACCAGAACCTCTGGGGTGTGAGCGCCGACTGGAAGATCTGGAAGCTGTGGCTCATGGGCGAGTACTGGGGCAACCACTGGGACACGCCGGTGCGCTCGAACGGGCTCGACAACCAGTCGTACTACAGCCAGCTGGTGTACTCGTTCCTGGCCGGGTGGGACGCGTCGGTTCGCTTCGACGCGATGCGCTTCAACAAGGTGATGAACAGCGCGGGCCAGGACGTGACGTGGGATGCGCCGGTCGATCGCTGGGAGACGGGTATCAGCTACCACGTGAGCCGCGAGCTCATCGTGAAGGGCGTCGGGCAATTCACCCGCGTCGACAACACGGAATGGGACCTGATCCCCGCAGTGCAGGCGTCATTCTCGTTCTAGACAGTCGCCCGCGCGGGTCCTGAGCGCCGGGGCTCGGCTCGCGTCGGCGCTCCGCTCAGGTCTCCGCGCGCAATGTCATCTGTCCGAAGCGCGCGTCGACAAATCGCGTTCGCTGCCGACGCTCGTCGAGCTTTGTTTCACGCGCGGGTGGCCGCGAGCGGGGCTGCGCCCCGAGGACGGAGCCGCGCCCGGGTAAAGTCGTTGAGTCTGCTGATGTACCAGACAACGGCCGCGC
>DASVAK010000303.1:0-6091 GCA_036376395.1 Candidatus Krumholzibacteriia bacterium | reverse complement strand
ATCAGCAGGAACACGGTCACGAACGCGTAGATCGTGAGCGCTTCGATCAGACCGGCGCCGATGATCATCGCGGTCTGGATCTTGCCGGACGCTTCCGGCTGGCGGCCGATGGCCTCCATCGCCGAGCCGATGGCGCGGCTGAAGCCGATACCCGAGCCGATCGCGGCCAGGCCGAGTCCGATTGGCAGTGCGAAGCCAAGAGCGGTTGATGAATCCATTTTCTCTCTCCTCCGTGGTTAACGCGAAAGATTCACGCCGATACGACTAGTGATGCGCATGCCCCTCTTCGGCGTGATGCTCATGGGGCAGCCACAACAAGATGTAAATGGTGCTCAGCAGCGTGAAGACAAGCGCCTGGATGAAGCTCGTCAGCAGCGCGAGAAAGATGAACGGCACCTGGAACGGAATGCCCACCGGCGAATGGAATGCCGAGAGCGCCGTGACACCCAGGCTGCAGAAGGCGAAGAGCAGCACGTCCTCGCCCGAGACGTTTCCGAAAAGTCGAAGCGAGAGCGACACCGGCCGCGCAATTTCCCCGAGCACGTGGATGGGGAACATGATGGGCACGAAGGCCCATTCGACCGGGCTCTGCGGATTGCCGGCCAGGTGCTTGACGTAACCCAGCGGCCCGTTGCGTGTGAACCCGATGTAGTGGACGTAGAAGAACACGCACAGCGCCAGCGCGACCGTGGTGTTCGGGCTGGCCGTCGGCGATTTCCCGAGCGGCAGCGCGCCGGCCAGGTTCATCGCGTAGATATAGATGAAGAGCGTGCCCAGGAAGGGGACGTAACGCCTGCCGTCCGGACCCAGGATGCCGGTGATGAAGTTGGAGAGCGTCTCCACCACCATCTCGACCACGTTCTGGAGCCGGCCCGGCACCATCTGCGGGTTGCGCGACGCCAGGTGCGCCACCAGGATGATCAGCGCCGCGATCGCGTAGGCGAAGATCATGCCCTCCCAGTTGTGGAGGAAGTCCTTCGCCGGTCCGTCCGCCATGAACCGCGTGACGAGGGTGATGAGATTGGGAAGCTCGTGCGCGGCTTCGTGGCCGCCCTCGGCGGCGTGAGCGGTGTGAGCGGCGTGGGCAGCGTGAGCGGCCACGGTGTCCGCGGCCTCGTGCGCGTGCGTGGCGGCGCTGTCTGCCGCCGCGGACGCCAGGCGGACCGGTGCCAGCCCGCCGATCAAATCAGTGAGTCGTGTGAGCAACAAGTTGTGTTCTGCCTGGTCAGGAATTCTCGTCGAGACGGAGATACAAACGGCCGAGGGACTTCATCACGGCCACGAAAAACGGCCAGCTGAAACCGGCCATCCACCATATCACCGGCAACCGGAGCACCGCGAGCATCACGGCCAACGCGCCGTAGAGTACCGGAAACTTGATCGCCATCGCCAGCGCGAGGGCTTTCTTGTCGCGCGGCCCGTCGGCCAGCATTCGCGCCACGATCGACCGGATAACGGCAAGGTTCGCCAGCGACCACGCGAATCCGGCGATCCACGCCGTGGCCTGCAGCCATCCGATGTAGAACGCCAGGGGTACCGCCATCACCATCCCGAGGAGGATCGATGTCCTGCGCACGCGGCGCAGGAGGTCGGCGTCGATCGACGCCCACGTCGCCGTGACGACGCTATGTCGCACCTCGGTCACGCTTGTCTCCATCACTGGGGGCGTTGGCCTTCTTCAGGACGAGCGCTACTTCGCGCACGCCGGCCGCGAACCCCAGCAACAAGAAGATGATGGTAAGGACGGGGTTTATGTCGAAACGCTTGTCGAGATAACGGCCGATCAGAAGACCGGCGATCGGCGGCACGGCCATCAAAAAGGGGATCGTCGAAAGCAATCCCATCTGCCGCGCCCAGTTGTACTGGTCCTTCTCTTTCTTCATGGAAGAACCTCAGGGGGTCGGCGACGCGATGGCCAGTGGGCCCATTCCTCAAGGAGTCCGACTGTACCGCGCCCGAACGCCGAGCACAACGGCCACTAGGGTATGTGAAACCTTTATCAAAAGCAATAGAAGATTCATGGGCGTCTGCCCAGCGGGGCCAAGTTATTGGCCCGCTTTCTCGTCGTGCGCTGACGCGGCCTCCAGCCGGCGCACCTTCTCGGCTTCCTTTTCGAGCTCCTCGACCCGCCGCTTGAGCGCCTCGATGGTGGCCGACTCGTCGCCCGCCGCCCGGGTGGCCGCGTTCGCCACCGTGATCCGGTCGATGGAGGTCTTCGCCCGGTCGCGAAGCTCGGCCAGCGGGTCGGTGGAGGCCACGCGCTGCAGGGTGGGAATGGCCGACGGATCGCCGATGGTCACGAGCGCGTCGAGCACGGTGCGCCGCGTGCGCAGGTGCCAGTCGTTCGTCATGGACGCAATCACGTCCGACGCGCGCCGGCGGTCGGACTCCTTGGGGAGATCCTTAGCGAGCTTCGCGTATCCGGTGATGGCGACGTGGCGCAGCTCGCGACGCGTGCCCGGCATCGCGTACCTCTTGATGCGATCGATGGCCGCGGTCTCGTGCAGCTCGACCAGCGCGTTGATCGCGGCCTGGCGAACCGTCTCGCGGTCGGAGCCCTGCGAGTCGAGCGCCTTGAGGCACACCTTCGCGGCGTTGTCGGTCTTGATTTTGCCGAAGCTGGTCAGCGCTTCGGCGCGCACGCCGTAGGCGGGGTCGTTGTTGAGCGCTTTTTCCAGCAGCGCCGCCGCGTCGTTGCTGCGATAGAAACTCCCCGCGGCCTCGACGCACGCGAGTCGCACCAGGCCGTCCTTCGCGCTCATGCCTTTCTCGAGCGCGGAGAGCGCGTCGTCGCTGCCGATCTTGCCCAGCGCCAGCGCGCACTCGCGGCGCAGGCCGTAGTGGCCGTCGGCCACGAGCACGGCCTCGAGCGCGGACACCACGCCGGCGTCCTTGCCCTTCGCACCCAGCGCCTCGGCGGCGCGCACGCGCGCCATCCAGGGCGCGTTCGCCAGCTCGTGGAGCGACTCTTTCGTGCTCTTGGGGAACTCGAGCGTCTTGAGGATCCAGTCGTCTTTGTCGAACAGCACCATCACCGGTTCTCTGGGCGCGCTGAAATAGAAGGTCTGCTTCGCCTCCTCGATGGTGACGCGGCGCGTCGCCGATCCTCCCTCCCACGCCACGTCGATGTCGACCGGAACACGGAACACGGGGACGAGCCCGCCCGTCTTCTGGGTCTGCTCGACCGTGAGCGCGAGCGTGCCGGTGGCCTTGTCCCACGACTTCGTCACCTTGAAATCGGGATGACCGGCCAGGAACACCCACTGCTCGAAGAACCAGTCCAGGTTCTCGCCGGTGACGTCCTTCACCACGCGCATCAGGTCCTGGGTTTCGACCACGTTGAACTTGAAGCGCTCTCCGTACTGGCGGATGGTCTCGTGGTAGAGCGCGTCGCCCAGCAGGAAGCGCAGCATGTGCAGGAAGCTCGCGCCCTTCACGTAGACGTTGGCGTTGTTGCGCGTGTCCTTGCGGTTGTAGAAGTCCACCACCATGGGAAGCGGGTCGGTCCGGTCGGCGTTGATCACGTCGTTCTGCGCGTCGCGCATCTTGTAACGGAACGAATCGACGCCCTCGTCGTGTTCCTTGTAGAGATACGCGTAGTAGGTGGCGAAGCCCTCGTTGAGCCACATGTGGCTCCACTCGCGGCAGGTGAGCATGTCGCCCCACCACTGGTGGGCGAGCTCGTGCGCGACCAGGTTCACCTCGGTGTGGGTGAGTGCGTCGCGCTCGTCGTAGAGCGTGCGGATGTTCATCACCGTGGCGCTGGTGTTCTCCATGCCGCCGTAGATGTAATCCTGCACGACGACCTGCGCGTATTTCGCGTACGGATAATCGATGCCGGTGGTCTTCGAGAAGAACTCCATCATGTCGACGGTCTTGCCGTAGCCGCGCAGGATGGTGGCGTCGTCGGTCCCGGGCGGGACCACGTACTGCACGGGGATGTCGCGCCACTTCGTTTCGTACACCCTGTAGGTCGATACGGCGAGCATGATGAGGTAGGAGGTCTGCGGCTGGTCGAGTTTGTAGTAGAACTCGGTCTGTTTGCCGAGCTCCTTCTTCTCGACCATCGCGCCGTTCGAAAGCGCGAAGGAACCCTTCGGCACGCGGAAGCGTCCTTCGAACGTCGCCTTCTCGTTGGGATAATCGTTGCACGGGATCCAGTGGCGGTTGTCCTCGCCTTCGCCCTGCGACCAAACTTCCCACCGCTTGTCGGGCAGGCCTTTCTCGGGCTGGATCCAGTACAGTCCGATCTTCGGCGCGCCGTGGTAGTACACGGCGATCTTCGCGCTCGCCTCGCGCGCCAGCGGCGTCGGCAGGTGAACGACCAGCCGGTCGTCGGCGCTCGCTTCCTCCTGGCCGGCCATCCACGACGTGCTGAGCTCCGACATGACCGGGTAGTCGAAGCGCGCGTGCTTTCCGTCCACGGTGACGGAATCCACCGTGAGCTCGACGCAGTTGAAGGACACCTCGCCGAGATCGGGGCGCAGCGCGCGCACCGTGTGCACCACGCTGCCCGCGACGGTCTGCTTTTCGAGATCGATGTCGAGGTCGAGCGCGGTGTGGGTCGTGGTGTAGGTCCGGCCCGGCGAGACGAAGCGGAGCGGATCCGGCGCCAGCGCCGGCGGTGCCGCCAGCGCGACATTCGCACCCAGGAGCAACGCGGCAACGAGCATCGTTCGCATCAGACGACCTTCCTTCCCGTCATGTAGCGCGCGAGGGCGTCGCGCCAGTGGGGCATGATGTCCAGGTTGAGCGCGGCGAGCGCGCGGTGGTCGAGCACGGAATAGCGGGGCCTCCGCACGGGCGAGTTCCATTCCGCGGCGGAGATCGGTTCGGGCGCCGGCGTCGCGCCGCGCAGCGAGAAGATCTCGCGCGCGAACTCGAACCACGAGCACGAGCCGGCGTTGGTGGCGTGGTAGAGGCCGGCGGGCACATCGCGCTCGATCATGGCGCGCAGCTGCGCGGCCAGGTCGACGCTGAACGTGGGTGTGAGCACCTCGTCGTTCACGACGCGCGTCGGTGAGCCCGCGTCGGCCCGCTTCACCATCGTCTCGACGAAATTCGTGCCCTTGCCGATGCACGCGTTGAACCCGTACAGGCCGGTGGTGCGCACGATGACGTGCCGGCCGCTCTCGCCGCGCACCGCCCATTCGCCCGCGAGCTTGCTCGCGCCGTAGAGATTGAGCGGGCGGGGGAGGTCGTCTTCCGCGTAGGGGGTGGCCTTCGCGCCGTCGAAGACGTAGTCGGTGCTGATATGCACGAGGCGCGCTCCGGCGCGCGTCGCCGCGCGCGCGATATTGCCGGCGCCGCGCGCGTTCACGTCGAACGCGGTCAGGGGGTCCTTTTCGCAGCCCTCGACGTGGGTCATGGCGGCGCAGTTGACCACCCAGTCGGGATTCGCGTCGCGCACTGCATCGACGACGACCTGCTCGTCGCGAATGTCCGCGTCGGTCTCGTCGATGGGAATGACGGTGTGGGTGGAGAGAGCCGCGGCCACATCGCTGCCGAGCTGACCGCTGACCCCGAAGATCGCGACCTTCATGTCTAACCGGTGGAAGAGGGTGTTTTCGGGTTCGCGTCACGGATCCGGCCCGTGAGCACGAGGCCGGCAATTCGTAGCACATCGAGAACGAAAAAGAAAGGGATGGTGACCCAGTGGTACGGGCGCGCGTGCGCGCTGAAAAAGCGCCGCGCGCTCGAGAGCTTGCGTGTCGCCTTGCGCCGCGAGAGCTGTCCGCCGGTGCTGGCGGAGATGCGGTGCCACACCTTCGCGGCCGGCGCGTAGCGGATGCGGAATCCGGCCGCGCGCGCGCGCAGGCAGAAATCGGCGTCCTCGAAGTACGCGCGGTAGCCCGGGTCGAGCTCGCCGGCCTTTTCGAACACCTCGCGACGCACGAGCATCGCGCACCCGCTGGCATAGTCGATGTCGCGCTCGCGGTCGTACTGTCCGCGGTCGGTCTCGCGGATACCGATGTGCCGCGCCGTGCCGCGCCAGAGCGAGATCTCGCCGCCCGCGAACCAGATCCGGTCGCGCGGCTCGGCGTAGTAGATCTTGGGCGCAACAATTCCGATGTCGGGTGCATCGCGCATG
>DASVAK010000289.1:0-8604 GCA_036376395.1 Candidatus Krumholzibacteriia bacterium | reverse complement strand
TACTCGCCGGCGCAGCGAGCCGAAGCGGCCGAAGAGCGGCTGCGCGACGTGGTTCGCGCCCACCCGCGCAATGACCAGGCCGTCTCCGTCGACGTCGCGCCCCATGAAATGGGAACGATCTTCCAGGTCGACGGCCGGATGGTGTTCGGCGTCGTCGCGGGCGATGTCGACCGGCTGACCGGCGAGACCTACGATCAGTTGATCGCGCGGACCAGGACCAATCTCCAGGAAGCCGTCGCGGCCGCACTCGAGCAGCGCACCACGTCGCGCCTGATTCGTTCCATCGTGCTGTCGGTGATCGCGACCGTGCTGCTGATCGTGGCGCTGCGGGCGCTGGTGGCGTTGCTGCGGTGGACCGGCCGGTTGCTGCACACCCGCGTGCTGGGCCGGAGCAAACCAATCACCGACACGCATGTTCCCATGTTCCGGCAGCTGGGAACGATGGTGCGGGGTGCGCTGCGCACGGTCGGCGTCATCATCGGGCTGGTGCTCATTGATGTCTGGCTCACGTTTGTGCTCAAGCAGTTCCCCTATACCTACCCATGGGGCGACCAGATCGACGATTTCCTGATTCGCGTGACGTCCGGGATCGGCCTGGCCATCCTGCGCGCCGTTCCCAACCTGGTCATCGTGGCCATCATCGTGCTCATCGGGCGGTTCGTGGAGCGCTGGATCAAGCTCTTCTTCGACGCGGTGAAAGAGGGGCGTATCGACCCGCCCGGAGTGGACGCCGATACCGCCATCCCGGTCCGGCGCCTGGTGGTTCTGTTCCTGTGGGTGGTCGTGATCGCGATCGCGTACCCCTTCATCCCGGGCAGCCAGGGGGTCGCATTCAAGGGGCTCAGCGTGCTCCTGGGCGTGATGCTCTCGCTGGGGTCGTCCAACGTGGTGAGCCAGGCCGCAAGCGGCTACATGATCATGTTCTCCAGGGCCTTTCGGCCCAACGACTACGTGCGCATCGGCGAGTACGAGGGGACCATCATGTCGGTGGGCATGCTCTCGACCAAGCTCCGCACGCCTCGCGACGAGGAGATCAATGTTCCCAACGCCGTGGTGGTGGGGACGACGATCAAGAACTACACCCGGCTCAACAAGGAGACGGGCGCCCCGGTCACCACCACGGTGACGATCGGCTACAACGCGCCCTGGCGCCAGGTTCACGCCATGCTGCTGGGCGCCGCCGCCGAGACGCCGGGGCTGCGCACGGATCCGGCGCCGAGGGTGCTGCAGACCGCACTCTCGGATTTTTATGTCGAATACACCCTGTTTGCCCGTTTAGAGGTGCCACAGTCACGGGCGACGGTATTGAGCGAGTTGCACGCGAACATTCAGGACACTTTCAACGTAAACGGGGTACAGATCATGTCGCCGCATTACGAGGGCGATCCGGACGACAAGGTGTGGGTGCCCAGGGACAAGTGGTATGACGCCCCGGCCGAGCGTCCCGACGCCGGCCCCACGGGGAAGTCGAAGGGGACCGCATGAGCAATTCTCGGACACTCCATCCCGAAGACCAGATTGCACAGTACCGGGTGGTGGGCCCGCTGGGTGCGGGCGGCATGGGCGAAGTGTACCTGGCCCAGGACCAGTCGCTCGAGCGCAGCGTCGCGCTCAAGGTGCTCCCGCACGAGCTCACGCGCAGCGACGACCGCGTGCGCCGCTTCGTGCAGGAAGCGCGCTCGGCGTCGTCGCTCAATCATCCCAACATCGTCACCATCTACGAGATCGGCCAGGAGCCCGTGAAGTCGGCGAGCGGCGACCCCGACAGCGGACCGCTCCATTACATCTCGATGGAGCTCATCAGCGGCAAGACGCTGGGAGCGAAGATCCACGAGGAGAAGACCGACCTCAAGACCCTGGTGGGATACCTCGCGCAGGCCGCCGAGGGAATCGCGAAGGCGCACGCGGTCGGCATCGTGCACCGCGACCTCAAGCCCGGCAACATCATGGTGAGCGACGACGGCTACGCGAAGGTGCTCGACTTCGGTCTCGCGAAGCTCACCGAGAAGAGCAGCACGGCGGGGCCGTTGGAGGCCACCGAGATCGCGTCGCAGCGCACCGTCGAAGGCGCCGTCATGGGCACCGTGAGCTACATGGCGCCCGAGCAGGTGCAGGGCAAGGCGGTCGACGCGCGCTCGGACGTGTTTGCATTCGGATGCATTCTCTACGAGGCGGCCACACGCCAGCGTCCGTTCCTCGCCGACTCCAACGTCGAGATCATGCACAAGATCCTGAACGAGCGGCCGCGCCCGGTGGAGGAGCTCAACGCCGAGTGCCCCGCCGAGCTGCGCCGCGTCATCCGCCGCTGCCTCGCGAAGGCGCCGGACCAGCGCGCCCAGTCGATGAAGGACATCGCCATCGAGCTGCGCGAAATCTTCGACGAGTACGATTCGCTCTCGGCGTCCAACACCTCGGCCACGCAGACCATGAGCACGATTCCCGCGATCAAGAAGCGCAACGTCATGCCGCTGGTCGTGGTGGTCGCGGCGGTCGTGATCGCCGCGATCGCGTTCGGATGGTTCGGCATGATGCGCGGCAAGCAGGGCGACCACGCGCAGCCGTTCGAGAACATGCGCCTGTCCACGCAGACCAATCGCGGCGACATCGCGGACTGCGCGCTCTCGCCTGACGGCCGCTACATTGCCTACGTCGCGGGCCGCGCGAACCAGCACACGCTGCGCGTGCGCCAGGTGGCGACCGGGAGCGATGTCGAGATCCTCCCGGTGCAGGACGCCTCGATGGAGTTTCCGAGCTTCACGCCGGACGGCAACTACATCTACTACTGCAAGCGCAGCGCGGACAAACCGAACTACCGCGTGCTGATGAGCGTGCCCTCGCTGGGCGGCCCCGAGCAGGAGCGGGGTTTCGACGTGGATTCGCGCCTCGCGTTCTCGCCCGACGGCAAGCGCGCGTGTTTCATCCGCAATTATCCGCAGCGATCGGTGGTCGCGCTGGTGATGCAGGATCTCGCCAGCGGCCAGCAGAAGGAGATCGCCAGCGTCCCGGGCCCCGGTACGCCGCTGGGCTCGCCGTGGTGGTCGCCCGACGGGACCTACATCGCGCTTTGCATCGTGTCGGCGCCGCCGCGCGCGAACAGCGTGGTGGCCCTGTTCGATCCCGAAACCGGCAAGCGCAGCGATTTCTTCACGCGCAAGGGCGCGTTCTTCCTCGGCGGACTGGCCGGAATGCCGGACGGCAGCGGGATCGTGCTGGCCGGCTTCGACCTGTCGGCGACGCTGACCAACCAGATTTTCATGCTCTCCTACCCGGAAGGCAACCTTCGTCGTCTCACCAACGATCTCAACACCTACAGCAACATCACCGCGGGAGGAGCCGACGCCGCGGTCAGCGCGGCGCGGACCACCGCCATCTCGAACCTCTACGTCGTCGACACCGCCACCGGCGAGTCGCGCGCGCTCACATCGACCGCGAGCCCGGAGAATTCGCCGGTCGGATTGGCGCCGCTGGGCGATCGGGTCTATTTCAGCCGCCTCCACGGTGACTTCCTCGGCGCCGCGTCCGTGCCGCTCGCGGGCGGCGACGCCACCACGTATGAAACCGGCGATGGACACGTGCAGGCGCTCCTGGCCGCCAACGGAACCATCCTGCTCTGGCGCATCACGACCGACCAGCAGATGCACATCTGGCGCATGGAACCCTCCGGCTCGATAAAGCAGCTCACGAAAGGTGGCGGCGAGCGGTTGCTGCGGATGTCTCCCGACGGGAAGTGGTTCACGTACGTCGTCACCGACTCGACGCGCGGCGTCTGGATCATGCCGACCGATGGAGGCGAGGGGCGTCTCGTCTCGGCGGCGGCGCAGCAGGGTGTTGGGAGCTTCTCGCCTGACAGCAAGGAGGTCATCACGATCGAGTACGAAGTCGACGAGAAGGGATTTGCGCGCACGGTGTTCAAGGTGATGCCGATCGAGGGCGGTGCGGCCGTCGCGACGCTGCGCCTTCCACCGCGCGGCGACGACTGGTCCGGTGTGCCCGGAACCCGGAGCGTGTCGTTCATCGATGCGGCCGATCCCAACCGCAACGTCTACTCGGCGGACGTCGACAACGCGGCCGTGCCCAGGAAGGTGACACAGTTCACCGAGGGTATCCTCAGGGGCCACGAGTGGTCACCCGACGGAAAGCAGCTCGCCGTGGTGCGGCGGCTCGGAACCGACGAGAACGTGTGGGTCATGAACCGCGACGGTTCGAAACCACGCCAGCTCACCAACTTCACCGGCCTCACGATTCAGAACATCGACTGGGCGGATGACAGCAGGCGGCTCGTCACCAACGCGGGACAGCTCAGCGTCGACGTGGTTCTCATCCGCAACTTGAAGTAGCCCCGCCTCGCGCAGGCCGTGAATACAGAAGGGGAGCCCCCGCGGGCTCCCCTTCGTGTTGACCATCGACTGTGGTATCAGACGGCGGTCTACATTCGCAACGTGTTCTCTCCCGAACGCGCTGGAAGAGAACACGTCGCTGCGCGCATGCCAGTGCACGCAGCAAAACGCGCGGATCAACTACGAGGATCCCGTTCGGAGCGCGAGGAGAGAAAGACGGCTGGAGATGCGGCTTCAACGGGGACGAAGTCAGACTGCAGTCTAATGAACAGTGAACACCAGTTCAATAGCCAATTAGGACAATAATAGAATCGGAACAATTCATCCTTAGGTGGCGGGCGGGCTCGGCAGAAAGGCGGTTCAGAACGAGGCGTGTTTCACGCGGCCGAGGCCCGAGAGACATTGCCGGAGTGTCGACCGGGCCTGGCGAATGCGTCGGTCCATGCGCAGCAGTCGCGCGAACAACGGCTCCGCCGATACGGTCACCTTTCTCGTCACGCTCGAGCCGTTCGCGGTGATGCGATAGAAGTACGTTCCCGTGCGCAGGGGACGGCCCCGGTGATCACGACCGTCGAAGAGGATGGTGTGCGCGCCCGCCCTTTCGTGCAGGAGTTGCATCGCCCAGAGGCGTTTGCCCCGGCGATTGAGCACTTCCATTTCCACGTTGGAGGTGTGCGGCAACTCGACGTTGAGCGCGGCGACACCGGGAAAGGATTCGAGGCGGTTGGCGGACATGCGGATATTCTGACGGGTCGGCGTGCCGACCACCACTGAGGGAATCCGGGAGATTTCGCAGGGGAGTTCCCTGATGCGGGACGGGAGCTAGAGAACGCGGCGAGCGCCTATGTAGCGATTGCGGAAGTACTTGTTGTCGAGGCGGTCGAAACGCACGCTGCGCGCGCGCGTCGATGCGTGGATGAACTCGCCCCCGTCGGCGTAGATGCCGACGTGGTTCACGTTGCTGCCGCTGCCGAAGAAGACGAGGTCGCCGGCGCGGAGCTCGTCGCGGTCGATGTGGTTCCCCGCGCGCGCCATGGCTTCCGATGTGCGCGGAAGCCGCACACCCACCTGGCGGTACACGGCGAAGGCGAGGCCCGAGCAGTCGACGCCGTTCGTCGTGGTGCCGCCCGAGCGGTACGGCGCGCCGATGTACTCCTCGGCCAGCTTGACCACCGTCTTGCCGGCGTCTTTCGTCCCGGACTGCGACTCGCCCGGCTCGCCGGAAGGAGACTCGACCCCCGAGTAGCCGCCGCAGCCCGCGATGGCCGCGGCCATCGCCATGGTCACTATAATGAGGAGAAGGCGGCTGAATTTTCCCATGCTTGCCATGAATTCCCCGTGGTTTCCTTGCGTTCGCGCGTGGGGTGCCATTCCAGATTGGCAAGGACTGTGCCCCGACACGCAGCGTTGCAATTGACACCGGCGGGGAAGCTGACGTTATCTCAGGCAGCCGCTGAATTCGCTTTTCCGGCAAGGAGTCTACGATTGAGCCATTCGATTGAACGCGCCGCGGTGCTGGGCTCGGGCGTGATGGGAAGCGCGCTCGCCGCGCACCTCGCCAACGCCGGCATCCCCACCCTCCTGCTCGACATCGTCCCGCCCGCGGGCACCAGCGTCAAAGCGACGCCGGGCACGCGCGAGTACCGCGACGCCTTTGCGCGCGCCGGACTGGAGCGCGCGCTCAAGGCGAAGCCGGCACCGTTCTTCACCGCGGGACGCGCGCGGCGCGTCAGCGTGGGGAACCTGGAGGACGACGTCGCCCGGCTCTCCGAGTGCGACTGGATCCTCGAGGCCGTGGTCGAGAAGCTCGACGTGAAGCGATCGCTCTTCGAGAAGATCGCGCCGCACGTGAAGCCGACCGCCATCGTGAGCACCAACACGTCGGGACTCTCGATCACCGACATGGCGGCGGCGCTCCCGGAGGCGCTGCGGCCGCGCTTTCTCGGCACGCACTTCTTCAACCCGCCGCGCTACCTCCACCTGCTGGAGCTGATTCCGCACGCCGGCACCGACGCGGACGTGCTCGCGTTCATGCGTGAGTTCGGCGATGCGGTGCTGGGCAAGGGCGTGGTCGTCGCGAAGGATTCACCGGACTTCATCGCCAACCGCATCGGCACGTTCACGGTGATGTCCGCGATCCGCGCCATGATCGACGGCGGCTACACCGTGGAAGAAGTGGATGCGCTCACCGGCCCACTTCTCGGACGTCCGAAGAGCGCCACCTTCCGCACCCTCGACCTGGTGGGGCTCGACATCATGGTGCACGCGTCGACCACCGTGTACGACCGCGCCACCGGCGACGAGAAACGCGACTACTTCAAGGCGCCGGAGCTGCTTGCGAAGATGCTCGCCGGCGGGATGCTCGGTGACAAGGCGGGAAAGGGTTTCTACCAGAAGGTGCGCGGCGCGGGTGGTGCGTCGGAGATCCAGACGCTCGATGCCGCGACGCTCTCGTACCGCGCGAAGCAGAGCGCAAAGTTTCCCGCGCTGGAAGCCGCGAAGACGATGGAGAACCTCGGCGAACGCGTGCGCGCGGTGATCGGCGGCAAGGATCGCGCGGCGGCGTTTGCATGGCGCACGCTCTCGGAGACGTTCCTGTACGCGGCGGCGCGCATGGGCGAGATCGCCGATGACGTGGTGAGCATCGATCGCGCGATGCGCTGGGGTTTCGGCTGGGAGAAGGGACCCTTCGAGCTGTGGGACGCGGTCGGCGTCGAGAAGACGGTGGAGCGCATGCGCGCCGAAGGGATGACAATCCCGGCGCTCGTTGACGAGGCTTTGAAGACGCCGTCGAAGTCGTTCTACCAGCGCGACGAGGCGGCGCGCGTGTACCAGCTCAGCCGCGGGTCGTTCAAGCCTGTCGAGGCGCCGCCCGCCACCATCGACCTGGCCGCGCTCAAAGCGCAGGGGCGCGTGGTGAAGAAGAACGCCGGCGCGAGCCTGGTGGATCTCGGCGACGGCGCGCTCTGCCTCGAGTTCCATTCCAAGATGAACGCCATCGGGTCCGACATCATCTCGATGGTGATGGCCGGCGTCAAAGAGGTCGAAGCGAACTTCGAAGCACTCGTGGTGGGAAACCAGGGTGCCAACTTCTCGGTGGGCGCGAACCTGATGCTGCTCCTGCTCGAAGCGCGCGAGGGCAACTGGGACGAGATCGACCTGGTCGTGCGCCAGTTCCAGAAGGCGACCACCGCACTCAAGTACTGCCGCAAGCCTGTCGTCGCGGCGCCGTTCGGCATGACCCTGGGCGGAGGGTGCGAGATGGTGCTGGGCGCGCAGCACGCGGTGGCGAGCGCGGAGACGTACATGGGGCTCGTGGAAGTGGGCGTCGGGCTGATCCCCGCGGGTGGCGGCTGCAAGGAGATGGTCATCCGCTCTCTCGACGGGATGCCCAACGTCGACGGCATCGACACGTTCCCGTTCGTGCGCGCCGCGTTCGAGACCATCGGGCTCGCGAAGGTGTCCACCAGCGCGGAGGAGGCGTTCGCGCTGCGCCTGCTGCGCGACGGCGATTCGTTCGTGATGAATCCGGATCGCCTGCTCAACGCCGCGAAGGCAACCGCGCTCGCGCTCGCGCGCCGCGGCTACCAGCCGCCGGATCGCACGCGCGAAATCCCCGTGGCGGGTGAGGGCGGGATCGCCGCCATCAAGGCGTCGCTCTATAATATGAGAGAAGGGAAATACATCTCCGAGTACGACGCTCACATCGGCGCGCAGCTCGCGCGCGTGCTCTGCGGTGGCGAGCTGCCGGGCGGCACAAAGGTCACCGAGGACTACCTGCTGGCGCTGGAGCGAGAAGTGTTCCTCAAGCTGTGCGGCGAGAAGCGCACACAGGATCGCATGGCCTTCATGCTCAAGGAAGGCAAGCCGTTGAGGAACTAGTGCGCCGGCGCCTGTCCATCCTTGTTGCGCTTTGTGTCGCGCTCGCGGGTTGTTCCCGCGCGCCGAAGCCCAATGTCGTGCTGATCGTGCTGGATACGCTGCGCGGCGACCGGCTCTCGTGCATGGGCTACGACCGTCCCACCACGCCGCGCATCGACGCGCTGGCGGCACAGGGTGCGCTCTACACGCGCGCGTTCGCCACCTGCTTCTGGACGCTGCCGTCGCACGCCTCGATCTTCACCGGGCTGCACCCGCTGCAGGCGGGTGCGACGTCCGAAACACTCCACCTTCCCGACGACAACCTGACCATCGCCGAAGCGCTCAAGGCGGACGGCTATCGCACCGCCGGCTTCGTGTGCAACAGCTGGGTGTCGCGCGAGCGCGG
>DASVAK010000287.1:0-6396 GCA_036376395.1 Candidatus Krumholzibacteriia bacterium | reverse complement strand
ATCGTGTGCGGGATTCAGCGCCCGCAGTCCGGCGTCGACATTCGCATCGTGCCGGTATCGGGAAGCGGTGAGGCGCGCGACCTGATCGCGGCGCCGGGCAACCAGGGCACGACGTCGTTCTCGCCCGATGGACGCTGGCTCGCCTACCAGACCGACGAATCGGGCCGTGACGAGGTGGTCGTGGTGCGCTATCCGACCCTCGACGGTCGATGGCAGATCTCGTCCGATGGCGGAACCAATCCGAAGTGGCTTCCGGACGGACGCGGCATTCTCTACACCACGGCAGACCGGCACATCGCGCGCGTGGATGTGGACGCGCGCGGGGAGGGGCTCATTGTCGGCAATACCACGCGCATCTTTGCGGGCAAACCGGTCGAGGGGCCGTGGCTGATTGCGCCCGACGGCAAGCGTCTGCTCGTTCTCGTCCCGCAGGGAAGCGGCGCCGCCGTGTCGCTCAACCTGGTCACCGACTGGCGCCAGTTGCCGGCCGCGAAGTAGCCCCGCTACGCGGCCGCTGAAATCCCGGCCACGAAACCGCTCGACCACGCCCACTGGAAGTTGTAGCCGCCGATGCGGCCGTCGACGTCGCATATCTCCCCGCACAGGTAAAGTCCCGGGCACGCGCGCGATTCCATTGTCTCCAGTCGAACCTCGGACAGCGGCACTCCGCCGGCGGTCACCTCGGCGAAGGTGTAACCGCGCGACCCCGTCACGGGGAGCGGGCACTGCGTGACCGCATCGACGAGCGCGCGCCGGGCGTCGCGCTTCAATTGATCCCCGCGCGTATTCGTTTCGACGCCCGCGTGGTCGCACAGTGCGAGCGCGAGGCGCTCGGGCAGGCGCGTGCGGAGGAGTGTTCCCACGTGGCCGCCGCCGAGCGATTGCAGCGCCGCATCGAACGCCTCCGCGCTCGTGCCCGGCAGCCAGTTCGCGAGCAGCGTGGTCCGCGCGTCGGCGTGTTTCGCGTGCAGGTAGTAGCGGCTGATGTCGAGCACCGACGGCCCCGAAAGCCCGAAGTGAGTGAGCAGCGTCGAATCGGTGAAGGCGGCCAGCCGCTTTCCGGTGCCGCCGCGCAGCTCGAGGGTGGCGGGCAGCGTGATGCCAGAAAGTGCGCAGAGAAAATGGTCGCGCGGAAGCGTGAGCGGCACGAGCCCGGGTGTGAAGAGGGACGTGGTGGTGTGGCCGAGCGCGCGCGCGAGCGAATACCCGAAGCCGTCGGAGCCGGACTTCGGAATGCTCATTCCCCCGGTGGCCAGGATGGCGCGGCGCGCCGCCACGTGGCCCCAGTCGCCGCCGGCGCGGAAATCGTCGCCGGAACGCTCGAGGAACTGCACGCGCCGCGGGTGCGCGATGGTGACGCCGCGTGCGCGCGCTTCTGCGAGGAGCGCGTTCAGCACCGTGCGCGCGTCGTCGGTGACGGGGAAGAGCTTGCCCGTCTCCTCGCGCTTCACGTCGACGCCGATCTCCGCGAAGAATGCGACCGTCTCGCGCACGTCGAAACGCCGGAGCACCTTGCGAATGGCCGGGCGCGTCGAGCCCGCGAACGCGGTCTCGTCGACGTGGTCGTGGGTGACGTTGCAGCGCCCGCCGCCGGCGATCAGGATTTTCGCGCCGAGCTTGCGCGCGCCGTCCAGCACGACGATCGACGCGCCCGGCGCCGCGCGCGTGGCCTGGATGGACGCCATCAGGCCCGCGGCGCCCGCGCCGATCACCACGATGTCGAAGCGTTGCTCCATGCGCGCGCTATCGTAGCCGCGATGAATGTGTGGGCAGGAGCACAAAAAAAGCCGGGACACGGTCCCGGCTTTCTCTGCACATGTGGATCGAGGTCAGCGGTTCACCACCACGCGCGTCGTGCGCGAGGTGCCGTCGGCGCTGATCGTGTAGTAATAGACTCCGTTCGGCAGCAGCTTCCCGAGCGCATCGCGCCCGCTGAAGCCCAGCTTCTGCCACCCCGCCGGCATGTGAACCTCGGCGAGGAAGAGCGGCGCTCCGGCGTCATCGGCCACTTCGATCGTCACGTCACACTCGGCGGGAATGCCGATGCGAATCTCCGTGGTGGGACCGAGCAGATCGATGGATGGCGGAACGACGAGACGGGCAGGAACGCTGGTGGCGAGAGTGCTCGCAGGAAGCGGAGCGATGGCTCCCGACGCAGCCACATTGCTGATGTCCACGGCGGCTGCGATTCTTTGCAGCGCGAAGGCGTGGCTCGCGTTCGTCTGTCCCAGCGCGAACGCTGCAACCGCGGCACAAATTACGACATGCTTGTTATTCAACAGGCGCACTCCAATCGTAACGGCACATCGGGGCATGCCAGCCAGCCGGTTTGGGGGCCGCTGACTCGGGTGGGACATCAAGATGTTAACACCCCCGCCTCGAAATCCGCAAGACCTTTCTATTCAGGGAGATAGGATCCGTTCAATCCAGGTATTCCCCTCCCGTCGATACTCGTATCTCTCGTGGAGCCGGTCCTCCCGTCCGTACCAGAATTCCATTACGTCCGGCAGCACCCGGTACCCCGACCAGTGGGGCGGCCGCGGGACCGGTCCGTTGCCGTACTGTGCTTCGACGCGGTTTAGCGCGGCGAGCAGCTCCTCGCGGGAGCCGAGCGGCCGGCTCTGATTGGAGGCCCAGGCCCCCAGCTGGCTGCCGCGCGGCCGGGAGGCGAAATAGGCGTCGGCCTCCTCCGGCGTCACCGGCTCGACCCGGCCCTCGATGCGGATCTGCCGCACCAGGGCGCCCCACCAGAAGCACATCGCCACCCGGTCGTTGGCGGCCAGCTCGCCGCCCTTGCGACTCCGGGTGTTGGTGTAGAAGACGAATCCGCGGGAATCCGCGGTTTTCAGAAGCATAATGCGGACCGACGGCCGCCCCTCCGGGCCCACGGTCGCCAGCGCAAACGCGGTCGGCTCCGGGATGCCGGGGGTCTTGAGGGCCTGGTCGAGGTGGTCGTTGAAGCGGGCGACGAGGGCCGGGAGGTCGATCATGGTAGTCATCCTGCGAGCGGCTGGCTCGAGGATAGCGGTCGCTCGCGAACGCGCGCAAGGAACATCGCACCCACCACGAAGAGCACCGCCAGCGCCAGCATGGAGAGGCGCGGCTGCCCGGTCGCACGCGCGACCACGCCCATGAGCACCGGGCCGAGCACGGCGGAGAAGCGCCCGACGGTGTTGTAGAACCCGAAGAACTGCGCCGAGCGCTCGGGTGGCGTCAGCCGCGAGAAGAGCGACCGGCTCAGGCTGTTGATGCCGCCCTGCACCAGGCCGATCGCGGTCGCGAGCGCGTAGAACTCCCAGATGTGCGCCAGCCGGTAGCCCCACACGCAGATCCCCATGTAGACGCCGATCGCGATGAAGATGCCGGTGCGCGCGCCCAGCCGCTCGCCGATACGCCCGAAGAGAATCGAGGCCGGGAAGCCGACGAACTGCGTCAGGAGCAGCGCGAGAATGAGCGCCGACGACGGGAAGCCGAGCGAGATGCCGTAGTCGACGGCCATGCGCACGATGGTGTTCACGCCGTCGATGTAGAACCAGTAGCCCAGCAGGAACAGGAACGCGTTGCGATGGCGGCGCAGGTGGTGGAAGGTGTCGAGGAGCTCGCGCAGGCCGCGGCGAACCGACGCACCGGTGTCCGCCCCGGCAGCCACGGTCGCGTAATGCTCGCGCACATGCCGGAAGAGTGGAATCGAGAACAGGGTCCACCACACCGCGACGGTGAGGAACGACACGCGCGCCGCCGCGGTCGCATCGGGCAATCCGAACAGTTGCGGCTTCTGTGCCATGAACACGTTGAGCGCGAAGAGGACGCCGCCGCCCAGGTAGCCGAGCGCAAACCCGCGCGCCGAGATGCGGTCGGATGTTTCCGGGGTCGAGACGTCGACCAGCAGGGAATCGTAGAAGATCATCGAGGCGGAAAACCCGATGATGCCGATGCCGTACACGATGGCGGCCCATGTCCATTCGCCGCGCCCGATACCGGCCAGCCACGCGGTGGCCAGCACGCCCAGCGCGGTCGAGACCAGCAGGAACCGCTTGCGGTTGCGTCCCGCGTCGGCGATCGCCCCGAGCGCCGGCGCCATCAGCGCGACCACGAGGCTCGCGATTGAATTGGTGAGTCCGAGACGGAAGGAACTTTCCGCCGCGCCGACGCCCGCGCTCCAGTATTCCTTGAAGAGCACGGGAACGAAGCCCGCCATGACGGTGGTCGAAAAGGCCGAGTTGGCCCAGTCGTACATGGCCCACGCCTGCACGGCGCGATCTGTCGGGGCTCGCTTGTTCATGCGGCACGGCGCGAGAAACCGGCTTACGGGCCCGCGCGCCGTCGGCTAGACTAGCCCGGTTCGCATACGCGCGACAATCGAAAGGATCGTACATGGCCGCCGTGGATATGAAACAGCTCGAGTCGGTACTCAAGGAAGCCCGCCGCTTCAAGCCCGCCCAATCCTTTTCCAGCCGGTCCCACATCGGTTCCGCCGCGGAATACGAGCGCCTCTACCGCAAGAGCATCAAGGACCCGGAGAAATACTGGGCGAAGGTGGCGGAAGAGCTGCACTGGTTCAAGCCGTGGAAGACCGTGCTCGACGAGAGCAAGGCACCGTTCTATCGCTGGTTCGTGGGTGGGAAGACCAACCTGAGCTACAACTGCCTGGACCGGCACCTCGACTCCGGCACGCGCCTCAAGGCGGCGCTGGTGTGGGAGGGCGAACCCGGCGACCGTCGCGTTCTGACCTACGGCGACCTCGCGCGCGAGGTGAACATGTTCGCCAACGTGCTGCGCGGCCTCGGTGTGAAGAAGGGCGACCGCGTCGCCATCTACCTGCCCATGATCCCCGAGCTCGCGGTGGCGATGCTCGCGTGCGCGCGCATCGGCGCGGTGCACACCGTGATCTTCGCGGGATTCTCGGCGGAGGCCATCCGCGATCGCGTGAACGACTGCAACGCGGCGCTGGTGATCACCGCCGACGGCGGCTGGCGGCGCGGGCGCGTGCTTCCGCTCAAGGACACGGTGGACGAAGCGATCACCGCGTGCCCGTCGGTGCGCAACGTGGTGGTGGTGAAGCGCGGCCACGAAGTGCTGCCGTGCCACATCCGCGAGGGCCGTGACCACTGGTACCACCGCCTGATGGACGGCGCGTCGCCGGTGTGCGAGCCGGAACGGATGGACAGCGAGGACATGCTGTTCCTGCTCTACACCAGCGGCACCACCGGCAAACCCAAGGGCATCATCCACACCACGGGCGGATACATGGTCTTCACGTACATCACCACGAAGTACGTCTTCGACCTGAAGCCCGAGGACCTGTTCTGGTGCACGGCGGACATCGGCTGGGTCACGGGGCACAGCTACGTGGTGTACGGACCGCTGCAGAACGGCGCCACCTGCCTGATGTACGAGGGCGCGCCCGACTGGCCCGACCGCGGCCGCATGTGGGAGATGATCCAGCGCTACCGCGTGAACACCTTCTACACCGCGCCGACCGCGATCCGCGCGTTCATGAAATGGGGCGACGAGTGGCCGGGCAAATACGATCTCTCGTCGCTGCGCCTGCTCGGCACGGTGGGCGAGCCCATCAATCCCGAAGCGTGGATGTGGTACCACAAGACCATCGGCAACAAGAGCTGCCCCATCGTCGACACATGGTGGCAGACCGAAACCGGCGGCATCATGATCACGCCGCTGCCGGGCGCGATCGCGACCAAGCCGGGGAGCGCGACGCTGCCGTTTTTCGGGATCGATGCAGCCGTTCTGGACGAAAAGGGAAAAGAGACGAAGGCCGGTTTTCTCGCCATCCGCAAACCGTGGCCGGGCATGCTGCGCGGGATTTACGGCGACGCGGAGCGCTACAAGCAGACCTACTGGTCGAAGTGGAAAGGCATCTACTTTCCCGGCGACGGCGCCCACTACGACAAGGACGGCTACTTCTGGATCGTGGGGCGCGTCGACGACGTGGTCAACGTCGCCGGCCACCGCATCGGCACCGCGGAGCTCGAGAGCATCTTCGTCGAGTACGAGGGCGTGGCGGAATCGGCCGTGATCGGCGTGGCGCACGAGCTCAAGGGGCAGTCGCTGGTCGCCTTCGTGAGCCTCAAGGAGGGCGTGAACGCCACCCAGGCGCTCGACGACCAGCTCAAACAATGGGTCGCGAAGAAGATCGGCAAGTTCGCGATCCCCGATCGCATCGTGTTTTCCGCCGACCTTCCCAAGACGCGCTCGGGGAAGATCATGCGGCGACTCCTGCGTGACGTCGCCGAAGGGCGCGCGCTCGGCAACGTGACCACGCTCGCGGACGCCGCGGTGATCGAGAAGCTCCGCAGCCAGTACGAGGAAGATTGACCGGGCGCAACCAGCGGTGCGCTCGCAGGGCCTGGCTCCGTCCATCCCGTTGGCCTCGCT
>DASVAK010000285.1:0-12635 GCA_036376395.1 Candidatus Krumholzibacteriia bacterium | reverse complement strand
GACTCGCGTTCCTGCTGCTCATGTTCGCGCTCTCGACGCTGGTGAGCGACGCGGGCAAGATTCCGTTCTGGACGCTCTTCACGGTGTACTGCATCCAGTCCGTCGGCGAGCTGTGTCTCTCACCCATCGGTCTCTCGATGGTGACGAAGCTGGCGCCGCTGCGCCTGGTCGGTTTCGGCATGGGCGGCTGGTTTCTCTCGACGGGCATCGGCAACAACCTTTCCGGGATTTTTGCGGGTCATGTGAGCGGTGAAGAGGGCATGACGACGGCGTCGGCGCTCTCGGGCTACACGTTCGGCTTCTGGGCCCTCCTGATTCCGGGCTTGCTGTTGTTCCTGATCGCGCCGCTCATCCAGCGCCTGATGCACGGAGTGAAATAGAGAGTTGAGCACCGCCCCGAAAGACCGCCTGATCGTCGCGCTGGATGTCGATTCGTTCGACGAGGCGCGGTCGCTGATCGGTGCGCTCGGCGGCAGCGCGGGCTGGTTCAAGATCGGCCCGGTGCTGTTCATGCGCGAAGGCCCGCGCGTGTGCGAGCTGGTGCGCAAGTCCGGCTCGCGGCTCTTTCTCGATCTCAAGTTCCACGACATTCCCAACACGGTGCAGGGCGCGGTGCGCGGCGCGCTCGCGCTGGGCGCGGAGATGATCACGCTCCACGCCTCGGGTGGCCCCACCATGCTCTCCGCCGCGCGCGCCGCGGCGGAGGAGGCGGGACAAAAGGACGCCATCCTCGTCGCGGTCACCGTGCTGACACACCTCTCGCCCGCCGAGTTCAACGCGACGTTTGCTTCCACGCGACCCGTGGAGGAGAGCGTGGTGGCGCTTGCGCGCGTGGCGAAGGAAGGCAACATGAGCGGCGTGGTGGCGTCGGCGCGCGAGCTGCCGGCGATCCGTCGCGCCATGGGGAACGATTTCGTGGTGGTCACCCCGGGTATCCGGCTTCCCGACGCGAAGCAGGACGACCAGACCCGCGTGGTGACGCCGGAACAGGCCATCCGCGATGGCGCCGACTATCTCGTCGTCGGCCGTCCCATCATCGCGGCGAAGGATCCCGTCGCGGCGTGCCACGACGTGCTGGCGCGCATGCAATCCGCTGTGACTCGTTGATTCGTTGGTGCCCTTGAAATTCACCCTGACGAAAGGAACGGCGCGATGACGAAACTGAACCGAATGTGGGCTCTGATGGGCGTTCTGGTTCTCCTGTCCCCGCTCGCCGCGCGCGCGGCGTCGATCGAACCGCAGTCGATCGAGCTGGACACGAGGTTCTCGTTCGACCACAACAGCATTTCAATCGATGATCCCGATATATTTGCAGAGGACATTGACTTCAGCATCACCACCATCGAGATGCAGGCCGGCATTGGCTATTTCTTCAACTCGCACTGGGAGTTGCTGGGAAATCTGGTTGTAGATCACCTCGGCTTTGGCGGCGACGCAGACGGGAGCATCACCGACTTCGGCCTGACGGCCGACGCGCTGTACCACTTCAACACGTCGGGATCCGTGATCCCGTTCGTGGGCGCCGGTCTGGGGTTTGTCATTCATGGTGGAGACCTCGGTGACGACGAGGACGACACCACGCTGATCGTTCCCGAGTTGCTGGCGGGTGTTCGCTGGCCGTTCCGCGACGTCGTCTCGTTGAACCTTACCGGCGGCTACCGTCACGAAGATTCGCCGGCAGCCCTGCTGGGTGGCTCCTATGAAGACGGAAGCGGCAACGATTTCTTCATCGCCTTCGGCTTCTCGTTCTTCCTGCAGGGTGGTGCGGCGCAGTAGCGGCGGCGGGCAGAATGGATGATGCGGGCCCCGGTGCGCGAGTCGCGACCGGGGCCCGTTTGTTTGCTAGAGCGAAATACCGAGGATGCCCTTGAGACGCGTGTAGCTGACCGCCGAAGGCTGCGCCGCCGACGGCAGAATCCCTTCGGAATCGGGGTCGAAATGGAGCCCCTCCTTCCCCCACGCGAACCCCCCTCCCAGCGTGAGGTCCGTGCCCAGCAACGAGAAAGCCACACCGCCGTTGAGGTGATAAATGTCCCACGTCGAGACGGAAATGTCGTACGGCTCGACGGGATGGCTGGCGGAGTTGTCCGTGATGAAGCTGACGTACGCCGTGGTCTTCTCGCTGAAGCGTTTCTCGACGCCGACGCCCCAGTTCAACACGTTGTCAAGGGCGTGGTCGAACGCGGCGTAGTGGCTGGTGACGCCCGGAGAATTGCTCGTGGCCGGCACTTCCATCACCGTGTACGGCGAGATTCCGGTGAAGTACTCCACGGTGAAGTGCACCGATGTGTCCGTCCAGTGGTGGGATCCCCCCACGGCAAACGAGAACGGCGAACGGTAGTCGGCGTCGAGGTCCTTGCCGTACGCCACATCCGCGCGCGAATCATCGACTCCGTCCAAATCGGTGTCCCCGACGACGACTCGGTTGATGAGGATCGTGCCATGCCCGAACAGCGGCAGGCTGCGCGTCGTGAAGGCAAATCCCAGCGTCGTGTTCCCGAATTCCGCCGAGATGCCGAGCTTCGCAAGCGCGCGGAAGGTGTAGTAGTCCATGTCGGTCCAGTCGAGGAGAGACGAGCCGTACCCGCCGGCTCCGAATGCCTCCGCGGTCTGGCGCGTGCTGCGTCGCTGCGAACGGTATACTCCGTACAGCGTCATGCCGTACCCGATGTTGTCGTTCGCCTTGCGTGAGAAGGTGAGACCGCCCCATTGCTCGCCGAGGTATTGCTCGAAGAGCACCTCGCCGCCGATCGACAGCGAATCGCCCGGCGTCTCATCCGGCGTCGCCAGGGCAATCACCGCACCCTCGCGCTCGGTCAGCCGAAAATCCATCTTCTGTCGCGTCAAAAACGAGTACGCCCACCGCCCACCGAACCACTTCACCGGAAGCGTGCCGGCAAAGAGACTCGGCTCGGGGCCGACATTGCGTGACGACACGGCGGCGGCGTTGGGGTCGACATCCGACACCTTGATGGTCTCCATGCCGAACACGGTGGCGGTGAGAATGGTGGACGGATCGATGACGAGCGCGAGCGAACCCGGGTTGTAGTAGGTGGCGCTCAGGTCGACCGCGCTTCCCACGACCACGCCGCCGAGCAGCTCGCCGCGCGTGCCGTACTGGAGTGTCCAGTAGTTGGTATCCTGCGAATGCGCCGCATCGGCGGCGCACAGAAGAAAACCTGCGCACGCCGCGCAGGCGAAAAGACGTATCCCTGTCGTGTTTAACATGGGCACCCTCCAGTCGCGCCACCTTAGCCCTCGCGAGGTGCGCGCGTCAATCCAAGCCTCACCCCGCGCGATGGCGTAACGTTTGACTTCCCAACATACTTACCCTACCCTGTAGGGCCCGGCCGCGGCCGCGGTCGTCTGAAAGGGAACCATGAAAGTCTTGATCACGGGCATCACCGGCTTCGCCGGAAGCCACCTGGCCGATTTCTGCCTCGCGCGCGGCGGCATGGAAGTCCACGGCGTCGTGCGCTGGCGCAGCCGCACCGAGAACATCGAGCACCTCGAGGGGAGGATCATCACCCACGAGTGCGACCTGCGCGACGCCACCTCGACGCGCGACGTGGTCGAGGAGGTCCGGCCGGACTACATCTTCCACCTGGCGGCGCAGAGCTTCGTGCCCACGTCGTGGAAGGCGCCGGCCGAGAGCCTGAGCACCAACATCATCGGCCAGCTCAACATCTTCGAGGCGGTGCGCAAGCTCGACCTCGACTGCCGCATCCAGCTCGCGTGCTCGAGCGAGGAGTACGGCATGGTGTACGAGGACGAGGTGCCCATCAAGGAGACCAACCCGCTGCGCCCGCTCTCGCCCTACGGTGTCAGCAAGGTGGGCCAGGATCTCCTCGGTTACCAGTACTTCATGAGCTACGGGATGAAGATCGTGCGCACGCGCGGATTCAACCACGAGGGGCCGCGGCGCGCGCCGGTGTTCGTGATCAGCGATTTCGCCAAGCAGATCGTCGATATCGAGCGGGGGAAGAGGAAGCCCGTGATCAGCGTGGGGAACCTCGACGCGAAGCGCGATTTTTCCGACGTGCGCGACGTGGTGCGCGGCTACTGGCTCTCGCTCGAGAAGGGCAAGCCGGGCGAGGTGTACAACATCTGCCAGGAGAAGTGCTGGTCGATGCGCGAGATGCTCGACCTGCTGCTCGCGATGTCCAACGTCAAGGTGAAGGTGGAGACGGATCGCGGGCGGCTGCGCCCGTCCGACGTCCAACTCCTGCTCGGCGACTGCTCGAAGTTCCGCAAGGACACGGGCTACCAGCCGACCATCCCGTTCGAGCAGACGCTGCGCGACACGCTGGCGTACTGGCGCGAGCGGCCGTAGCTCAGCGCACGAGCACGATCTTGCGCGTGAGGGTCTGCCCGAGCGCGCGCAGCCGGCAGAAGTAGATTCCCGACGACGCGGGCGCGCCGGAATCGGTGCGCCCGTCCCATTCCACCTCGGTGTAGCCCGCACTCTTCGCACCGCTCCACACCGCGCGCACGCGCTGCCCGTTCACATTGAAGATGGTGACTTCGACCTCGCCCGCCGACGGCAGGAGGAAGGGAATCCTTGTGGCCGGATTGAAGGGGTTGGGCGCGTTCTGCCCGAGCGTCAGCGCGTCCGGCGCATCGACGTGCGCCGGTTCGCCGTACACGACGGGGCCGCCGGTGTAGCGCATGGCGAGCCGGTACTCGTAGCTTGCTCCCGGCGTGAAGTGCGTATCGACGAAATGTGTGGCGGACGGCGGAAGCAGCGAATCGTCGCTCGCAGCCGCGAAAACTCCCCCGCCCGCGACACGCCGCTGCACCGACAGCGACTCCATGCCGGTACGGTCTTCGATGCTCCATGCCACCCGGATGCCGAGATCGTTGGAGGTCGCGCTGAAGTCCGTGATGGCCACGTCGCGCGTGATCACCGCGCTCTTGATGACGGAGGACCCGTAGCGGTCCTGTGCCTCGATGCGGTACCAGGCCGTCTGCCCGTACGGAATGCGGTCGTGAAAGGTGCCGGTCTCGGGCGGGACCGCCGCGGTGTGAATGACTTCGTCCAGCCCGGCCCAGGGGGCGGTGCGGACGATCCGGATCGTGCGCGTGCAGTTGCCCGCGTGCCAGGTGAACTTCGCCCCGGCGTCCTCGGCGTCGATGCTGCCGTTGTTGCCCGAGCAGATGATGATATCGCCGGCGTGGAGCATGTCGCCGAGGTGCCGCGCGCGGTCGCTGATGCCGTCGAGCTCGTCGTCGCGGATGAACTCGAACCCCGCTCCCGAGATGAGCACGTACTTGCCGCTGTTCCACTGGCTCACTTCTTCGGCGTACGACGTGTTGCCGTAGAGCATCTCGGTGACCGAAGGTCCGCTGGGCCCGAGCAGGCAGAAGCTGTTCAGGTGCGGGCAGCCGCCGAACAGGTTGTAGCTGTCCGGTACGCCCTGGTGGACGAACACCGACCCGGGCACCGCGCGAACCGATGGGCTGATGACGCCGGTGAGAGGCGAATGCGTGGCGGCGATGAGATCGTATTGAATGTAGCTGCGCAGCGCGGCGGCGGAGCTCGAGGTGAGCCGCGCCAGCTCCGCGGCGACCTGGTCGCCGGCCAGGTACACGACACCCATCGAAACCTTCTTCTCGATGAATTCCGCCAGCATGGCGGCGTCGGGAGATTTTTCCGGCGCGCCGGTGCCGTCGCCGATGGTCCCCGCGGTCAGGGCGGCGCTCGTCCACAGGATGCTGTGGTAGTAGTTCGCGAGCTGCGCATCGACGTTGCGCACGCGCGAGCCCGGGCCGTTGCCGGCGAGCTCGTGGGGGCCGCGCACGTCGTAGCGGTCCACGCTCGCCCCGATGCCCAGGATCTGGAACGCGCCCTCGAAATATACCTGCGCGCCCCCGCCGTCCGCGTCGTCCACGAACAGGATTCCGAGGTCGTCGCGATTGGTGGTGGGAAGGCACGTCGCCTCCATCGGCATTTCGAGGACATCTGCGGCGAACGTGGTGGTGCCGATGAATTCACTCCAGTAGGTGGTGCGCCCGGCGGCGTCGCGCGCGGAGAAATAGAACACGACGCTGTCGCCCGGCGTGTAGAGATCGTCGTTCAAGTCAACACAGTAGCGACCGGGAACAACACCGGATGCGGTTCGCACTGAATCGAATTGCAGGGTCGTCCACCCGCCGCTGCCGCCGACGTGCCGCCAGCGCCCGAGATTGTCGGAAATGTTGCCGCCGGATTTTTCCGGGGACACGTCGCGCACGTGAAGGTACACGGCAGGTCCGCCTCCGGCGTCGACATCCAGCCCGACGGTCGACTCGTTCACCGTGACCACCAGGGAGTCTCCCGGGTGGATGGAGTTCACGTCGCGCGGGTTGATGTCGCGCGCCATGTCCATGCGCACGGTGCCGGTGACGGTGCCGTCGCCCGCGAAGTTGTCCTGGAACAGATCAGCAAAGTCCACCAGCCATTGCGGCCCGCCCGTGCTGACGCGGTACACCTTCACCGAGTCGAACAGGGGCGAGTTGCGGTGGCAGGCGCCGTCGCCGAGCAGGCCGGCCCACACGCCCGCCATGTCGATCACGCCCAGCGCGAGCTGGATCTGATCGGCGCCGGGCTCGATCAACGCGCCGATCGACTCCTCCTGCAAGAGCCAGTCCGCGTGCTCGACGGTCGGAGCGTAGTAGCAGAACTCGCCGTGTTTCCATTCACCGGGGATCCCTCCGTGCAACGAGCGGACGCGCCACGTGTAAAACACGAGCGTGTGGAAGGGGAGGCCGCGGTACACGGCAAACCGCATTCCGAACGACGACCCGGTCCCGGCCAGATCGATGGGCGGTGACTGGACCTCGTTCCAGATGTAACCCCGCTGTGCGTCTCCGTAGGGCACCACCATCTGGCTGGCGCGGCCCGCGCAGGTCATGTCGTCCGTGGAGCCGTTGATGAAGGCCCACAGGCAGCTCAGGTTGTCCATGCACTGATCGGACGTGTGTTGATCCCGGCCCGAGAACAGACCGGCGTAATCGCCAAAGTTCGCGTCGCCGGCGGTGAGGTCCACCGATGTCCAGCCCCCGTCGGTGCACGAGGGCGGTGTGCCGAAATTCCATGATCCGAGAACGAGGGTGTTCCCGGGCGCCACGACGGGCGGAAAATTCCACAGCCACGGGTCGTAGTTGATCCCGCCCGGAAGACGTGGCGTACCGGTGCGTTCGGCAGCGGCGGGTCCGGAAAGAATGGAGAGCAGGAGAACGAGATGTGCGATGAGCGCACCAGCGTAGCGCGGGCGCATGGCAACCATTATAGAGCATCGGGACCCGTCGCGGGGGCGCCATTGCCGGACCCGCAAACCCTTTGACCCGGTGGCCAACTTCCCGTAACCTGCGAAGTTACGCGGTGTCGCGACGCAACGCTCGAGTCCCGCGTGCCCGCTGGAAATGATGCAACGAGCCCTCATCACCGGATGCAATGGATTCGTCGGCAGCGCGCTGGTCGCGCGCCTGCAGGCGGCCGGGGTCGAGGTGCGCGGCGTGGACCGCGCCGATTCCAGCGATGTGCTCGATCCGAAGCACTACCTGGCCGGCGACCTCACCGATGCGGCCTTCGTGGGTGAAGTCATTTCGTCGAGCCGGGTCGACTGCATCGTGCACCTCGCCGCGCAGGCGAGCGTGAAACGCTCCTTCGACGATCCGGTGGGCACGCTGAGCGACGGGACGCTCCCCACGCTCCATGTCCTGGAGCACCTTCGTCGCAGCGGCACGAAGGCGCGGGTGCTGCTGGTGGGTTCGGCGGACGAGTACGGGATTTCCAACGAGCTCGGACGCATGCCGATCCCGGAGATCCACCCGGTGCACCCGACCAGCCCGTACGCGCTCGCCAAGTCGATCCAGAACCAGTACGGCGTGATGTACGGCGCGCTGTATGGCGTGGACACCGTGATGACGCGGAGCTTCAACCACACCGGGCCGGGCCAGCGCGAGGACTTCGTGCTCGCCAGCTTCGCGCGCCAGGTCGCCGAGATCCGGCGCGGCAAGCGCAAACCGGTGATGCACGTGGGCGACCTCGACGTGCGCCGCGACTTCCTCGACGTGCGCGACGTGTGCGGTGCGTACCTCGTGCTGCTCGAGAAGGGCCGCCGCGGCGAGACGTACAACGTGTGCTCGGGAAATTCGTACCGCATCCGCGACCTGCTGGAGAAGATGTGCGACCTCGCGGGCGTGCAGGTGGCGATCGAGGTCGATCCGTCACGCCTTCGCCCCGTGGACATGCGCGAGCTGCGCGGGGATCCGTCCAAGATCCGGGAACATACGGGCTGGGAGGCGCGCATCCCCATCGAGGAGACGCTGCGGTCCATGCTCGAGGACTGGGATCGCAAACTGGCCGCATGAACAAGGACCCACAATGATCAAGATATGCATGATTGGAACCGGCTACGTCGGACTCGTCTCCGGCGCGTGCCTGGCCGACTTCGGACACCACGTGACGTGCGTGGACATCGACGGCGAGCGCATCGACCGGCTCGAGCAGGGCGAGATTCCCATCTACGAGCCGGGGCTGAAGGACGTGGTGCAGCGCAACGTCGAGGCGGAGCGGCTCTACTTCACGAAGAACCTGGCCGCCGCGGTGAAGGACGCCGACGTGGTGTTCATCGCGGTGGGCACGCCGTCGGCTGCCGACGGCAGCACGGATCTCACCTACGTGCTCGAGGCGTCGCGCGACGTGGCGAAGCACCTGGCGGGCTACACCGTGGTGGTGCAGAAGAGCACGGCGCCGGTGGGCACCGCCCGCAAAGTGCACGCGATTCTCTCGGAGTCGAAGCCGAAGGGCACCGAGTTCGACGTGGTCTCCAATCCCGAGTTCCTGCGCGAAGGCTCGGCGGTGGGGGATTTCCTCGAGCCGGACCGCGTCGTGATCGGCGTGGCCAGCGCGCGCTCGGCCGACGTGATGCGCGAGGTGTACCGCCCGCTGTACGAGCGCGACACGCCCATCGTGATCACGTCGCTCGAGAGCGCGGAGATGATCAAGTACGCCGCCAACGCGTTCCTCGCCACCAAGATCTCGTTCATCAACGAGATGGCGCACATCTGCGAGCTGGCGGGAGCGAACATCGACGAGGTGGCGAAGGGCATGGGCTACGACCCGCGCATCGGGAACAAGTTCCTCCACCCCGGCATCGGCTACGGCGGGTCGTGCCTGCCCAAGGACGTTTCGTCGCTGATCCACTGCGCGCGCGAGCACGGCTACGACGCGCCCCTGGTGAGTGCCGCGCACGCCATCAACTACGGGCTGGTGGACCGCGCCATGGAGAAGCTTGTGCGTGCGCTGGGTGAGATCAACGGCAAGTCGATCGGACTGCTCGGTCTCGCCTTCAAACCCAACACAGACGATCTGCGCGAAGCGCCCGCGCTTCGCCTGGTGCACGAGCTGCTGAAAGCCGGCGCGCGGGTCAAGGTGTTCGATCCCGTCGCCATGGAAAACTTCCGCAAGCTCATCAAGGCGCCGGTCGAGTACGGTCGCAACGTCTACGAGATGGCGGAAGGGTGCGACGCCCTGATGCTGGTGACCGAGTGGAACCAGTTCCGCGAGATGGACTTTGCGCGCCTCAAGCAGGCCATGCGCGGCGATGTCTTCATCGACTGCCGCAACGTGTACACGCCGGAACGGATCGCCGCGCGTGGATTCAAGTACGATAGCTTCGGAAGAGGACAATCATGAAGTTGATCGACGGTGTGCGCACCAAGCAGTTGAAGGTCATCCCCGACGAGCGCGGATTCCTGATGGAGATGCTGCGCAGCGACGACGAGTTCTACCAGAAGTTCGGGCAGGCCTACCTCACGGTGGCGTACCCTGGCGTCGTCAAGGGCTGGCACTACCACAAGAAGCAGACCGATCACTTCGTGTGCGTGCACGGCATGATGAAGGTGGTTTTGTATGATGGTCGCGAAGGCTCGCCGACGAAGGGGCTCGTGAACGAGTTCTTCATGGGCGAGCGCAATCCCGTCCTGCTGGTGATTCCGCCGCTCGTGCTGCACGGGATGAAGGGCATCGGCACCACGCCGGGATTCATGATCAACATTCCGACCGAGCTCTACAACTACGGCGACCCCGACGAGTTCCGCGTCCACCCGCACGACAACGACATCCCCTACGACTGGGATCGCAAGGACGGCTAGTTGGCACGGGAGATCAAGATTGTTGTAGCTCGCAAGGGCCTGAAGGAATCAGCCTCCGGAGCGGATGACCGCAGGTACTGGTTGTCGCGCCCTTCTGCCGAACGTTTCGAAGCGGTAGAGCGGTTGCATTCTGAGTTCCACGGAAATGAAGCCAGATTACAAAGAGTTGTTCGAGTTGTTAAACGCTCACGAGGTTGAGTATGTCATCGTGGGCGCAGTAGCGCTCGCGTTCCATGGCATTCCTCGATACACGGGCGATATCGACGTGCTTGTAGCCAGAACGCCGACAAATGCCGCGCGTCTGATGGCTGCTTTGACGGAGTTTGGTTTTGGGAAGGTCGGGTTGATGGCGGCCGACTTCGAGGCGAAGGATAATGTCGTGCAGCTGGGTGTGCCGCCCGTGCGCATAGACATCATGACGTCCATCGACGGGGTAGCGTGGGATGAAGCTGTCGCCTCACGTGTGTCCGGTGATTATGGCGGCGTTCCGGTCTGGGTGATTGGTCGCGAAATGATGATCAAGAACAAGCGGGCGACGGGCCGTCTCAAAGATCTGGCAGACGTCGAAGCATTGGAAGAACAATAGCATGAGCTTCAAAAGCATCCTCGTTACCGGCGGTGCCGGGTTCATCGGTTCCAACTTTGTGCGCCTGATGGCGCGCGAGCAACTGGACTGCAAGATCACCGTGCTCGACGCGCTCACCTACGCCGGCAACATGGAGAACATCGCCGACCTGGTGAACGCGGCGCGGGTGCGCTTCGTGAAGGGCAACATCTGCGACCCGAAGGCGGTTCGCGAGGCGATGACGGGCGCGGAGGTCGTTTTCAACTTCGCCGCCGAGACGCACGTCGACCGCTCCATCGAGGAAGCGGCCAGCTTCATCGAGACCGATATCCAGGGCACGTACAACCTGCTCAACCACGCGCGCGAGCTCAAGGTGAAGCGCTACGTCCAGATCTCGACCGACGAGGTGTACGGATCGAGCGACGGTGAGGGCTTCACCGAGGAGTCGCCGCTCAAGCCGGGCAATCCGTACTCGGCGAGCAAGTGCGGCGGCGACTTGATGTGCCTCGCCTTCGCCAACACGTACAAGATTCCGCTGGTGATCACGCGCAGCTCGAACAACTTCGGGCCGTACCAGCACGTGGAGAAGTTCATCCCGCTCTTCACCACCAATGCGATGGAGGGCAAGGACCTTCCTCTCTACGGCGACGGCATGCACCAGCGCGACTGGATCTTCGTCGAGGACAACTGCCGGGCCATCGCGCTGGTGGCTGAGAAGGGGAACGACGGCGAGGTCTACAACATCGCCGTGGGGAACTCGCAGCCCAACCTGCGCGTGGCGGAGCTGATCCTCAAGCACGTGGGGCAGACGAAGTCGCGCATCGTGTTCATCGAGGACCGCAAGGGCCACGACCGCATGTACGCCCTCAAAGCCGAGAAGGTGCGCGCGCTGGGCTGGAAGCCGAAGACCGACTTCGCCGAGGCGATGGAGCAGACGATCCGCTGGTACGTGGAGAACCGCGGCTGGTGGGAGCGCGTCAAATCCGGCGCCTTCCGCGAGTACTACGAGAAGCACTACGGCGCGCGGCTGGCGAAAGGGAAGACGGCGGGATAGGAACCGCCGCAACGGACGGGTGTTGAACCTTCCATGCGCAACGACCCGACCGATCCCGAGCCGCTGAGCAAAGTCCCCGCGGTCACCCTCTCCTTCTGGATCCTCAAGATTGCCGCCACCACGCTGGGCGAAACCGGCGGCGACGCGGTGTCGATGTCGATGAATCTCGGCTACCTGGTCGCGACGGGCATCTTCGCCGTGATCTTCATGCTGGCCGTCGCCGCGCAGATTGCCGCGAAGCGCTTCCACCCCTACCTGTACTGGGCCACCATCATCGCGACGACCACGGTCGGGACCACGCTGGCCGACTTCGCCGATCGCTCGCTCGGTATCGGCTACGCCGGCGGCTCGACGTTGCTGCTGGCGCTGCTCCTCGCATCACTGCTGGTGTGGAAGCGCACGCTGGGATCGGTGTCGATCAACACCGTGAGCTCGCCGAAGGCGGAGATGTTCTACTGGATGACGATCATGTTCTCGCAGACGTTGGGCACCGCCCTGGGGGACTGGATGGCGGACGACGCCGGGTTTGGCTACGCCGGCTCGGCGGTTGTTTTCGGCGCCGCGCTCGCGCTGGTGGCGGCGGCGTATTTCTGGACGCGCATCTCGCGCACGGTCCTGTTCTGGGCCGCGTTCGTTCTCACCCGCCCGCTCGGTGCGGTGCTCGGCGACCTGCTCGACAAGCCGGTGAGCGCTGGCGGATTCGCGCTCAGCCGTTACTGGGCATCGGGCGTGCTGCTGGTATTCATCGTCGTGTGCATCCCGCTGTTTCGACCCCGCGCCGCGACGGCCCATCACTGACCGGACGCCGCGCTGCGTCTCGAATTATCCTTCGGCGGCCGGGCGCTTCCTTGCTAATCTCTCCGGCGATCCGACATG
>DASVAK010000282.1:0-3552 GCA_036376395.1 Candidatus Krumholzibacteriia bacterium | reverse complement strand
TTCAGCGGCAACGTCATGATCGACAGCCTGCGCTACTACGCGGCGGACGCCGAGAAGTCCAGTATCCTCAAGGAATTGGGGCTGGAGGGACAGCGCTACGGGCTGGTCACGCTGCACCGGCCGTCCAACGTCGACGACCCGACGGTGCTGAACGCTCTGATGGGGGCATTGCTCGAGCTCGGCAAGACGTGCCCGCTGGTCTTTCCGGTCCACCCGCGCACGCGCCGTGTGATCGAACGGCTGGGTTTGGAGCCTGAGGACGGCCAGATTCGCATGGTGGAGCCCATCGGCTATCTGGACTTCATGAAGCTGATGCGCTATAGTTCCATTGTTCTTACCGATTCGGGAGGCATTCAGGAAGAAACAACTGCTCTCGGGATTCCCTGTCTGACGATCCGCGACAATACGGAACGTCCGATCACCGTCGTCGTCGGTACCAACCGGCTCGTCGGAACCAGGCCGGAACGGATTGTCGCTGAAGCGCATGATGTGCTTCAGCACGGTGTAAGCGGCGCCAAACTACCTGACCTTTGGGACGGTCAGGCGGCTCCGCGGATCGGACAGGTAATCAGCCGTTTCCTCTATGAGCAGCCGTAGTTCCTGGTCCTTTCACGAGTCCTCCGTCGGGCAGAGCTTCGCCTGGAGCCTCGCGCTTTCGCTCCTTCCTGTCGTCGCCGCGTTCGTCAGCTCCTGGATTATTGCGCGCTTTTCGGGACCCACGGTGTGGGGCACCGTCTCATGGGCGATGGCGTTTGCAACCCAGCTCCTCATCGTCGCCAAGGTAGGGATCGAGCTCGGCGCATCCAAGCTCGCCAGCGAGTACGGCGTCTCGCATCCCGGCGTGCTGCGCGACCTGCTCCGCATCGCATCGAACCTGCGCCTCGCGTTCACGCTGCCCACGGCGCTGGTCTGTTACGTCTTCGCGCACCAGATCGCCGTGTTGCTGCACGACGCGTCGCTCGCGCCTGCCGTCCGCATCGCGGCGGGGATCATCTTCTGTGCGAGCATCTACGAGTTCCAGGAACAGTTCCTGATCGGCCTGAACCGCCACGCGACGGTCTCGCGCGTGCGCGCGGCGATGCTCTCGCTGCGACTCATCTCCAACGTGGTGGTGGTCGCAATCGGGCTGGGCGCGGTGGCGATCCTGGCCGGCTACGTCGCGGCGTGGCTGGTGGGGATCGCGGCGTTCTCGTTCCTGCTCCGCAAGTACCTGCCGAAAGTGGCGGAGGACCATACCGAGCACCGCACCATCCGGCGCCGTCTCCTCGCCATGACGATCCCGCTCGCGGTGAGCAGCGCATCGGTGGCCGTCTACACGCAGATCGACAAGCTGGTGCTCGGCTACTTCGACACGGTGGAGGAAGTGGGGCAGTACTCGATCGCGCGCGCGGTGATGGAGGTGTCGCTGTTTCCGGCCTTCGCGCTGGTGACGACGCTTCGTCCCGCGCTGGCGGCGCGTTTCGCGCGCGGGGAGATGCGCGAGTGCGCGCGCATCGTGAAGCGGTCGCTGCTGCTGACGCTGGTCGCGGGGGTACTGTTCGGCTCGATCTTCCTGGTGCTCTCGGTGCCTCTGCTCGAGATGGTGTATTCGACCAAGTACCGCTACGCGGGCGAGCTGATGACATGGTTCGCGTCGGTGATCGTGATCCGGAGCCTGGGCGCGCTGGTGCTGCCGGCGCTGCTCGCGGCCGACCGGATCCGGACCTACGCCTGGCTCACGGCGGGCGCGGCGGTGCTGAACCTGGTGCTGAACGTGGTGCTGATCCCCACTATGCACTCGCGCGGCGCGATCGTATCCACCATTGTGTCCTACGGGCTCCTGCTCGTGCTGGGGCTTCGGGAAGTGTTCGTGGTTTTCGATGTGCGGCTGCATGCCCGGGCCATCGGCCGGGTACTTCGCACGCTTCTTGCAGGTGGCCTGGTGGCAGGCGCTATCTGGTTGGTAATCCGCCAGCTGCAGGTTGAAACGTGGGTCTGGACCCTGGCGCTGGCCGCGATTCACGTGGCCGCGTACGCCGCGCTCATCCTGGCGTTCCGGGTGGTCCGACCGGCAGAGATTCGCCCCCTGATGGGTAACCTGTTGAGAGTCAAGGGTTAATAAGCCATGTTAAGCTTGACACACAAGGTCGCCTTGCTTAGCCTCGGCCCGCGTCAAGATACGGGTCTGACGGCCGCGGGGCCTGGGTCGCCACGGGAGGCAGTGTCTTGTTGAGTATTTCCAGCTGGGTGCCCGGCGGTATTGCGTTCGCATCCGCCTTCATCGTCAGCCTCATTGCCACACCGATCGTCCGCGCGTTCGCGCTGCGGTGGCGCCTCGGCGACAAGCCGAATGGTCGCAAACGGGACGCTCGGCCCATCCCCCATCTCGGCGGTATCGCGCTCTTCCTTGGCGTCATCGCCGCGCTGATTCCCGTGGTGCTGATGGCGTCGCCCGACGGCGGATCGTCGCTCGTCGTGCGTTCCATTCCCATCGTGTGCCTGATCGTTGCGCTGGGTGTCATCGACGACACGCGCAACCTGCGCGCGCGCCACAAGCTCGTGGTCCAGATGCTCGCCGCGGCCTGCATGGTCGGCATTGGCTACCGGCTCTTCACCGGGGTGTGGATGCTGGATGCGTGGATGGCGATGCTCTCGGTCATTTCCGCGTTCTTCATCCTCGGCATGCTGAGCTCGGTGAACCTCATCGACGGTCACGACGGCCTCGCCGCCGGCGTGTCGATCATCTCCGCCGCGTCGTTCACGGTGATCGCGGCCGTGGCCGGCGTGCCGCACGTGCTGCCGGTGTCGCTCGCGGTGTGCGGCGCCAGCCTGGGATTCCTCGTCTTCAACTTCCCGCCGGGCCGGATCTACATGGGCGACACGGGCAGCATGCTGCTCGGGCTGTTGCTCGCGATCATGGCGTGCCTGGTGTCGATGCGCGCGCCCTCGCCCGGCATGTTCGCCGCGGTGATCCTGGTGCTGGGCGTTCCGCTTCTCGACACGACGCTCGCCATCGCGCGCCGCATCGTGCTGCGCGCTCCGGTCTTCAACGCGGACCATCTCCACATGCACCACATCCTGCGGGGCAGCGGACTCACGCCGCGCCGCACGCTGTTCGTGCTCTACGCGATGCAGATGTTCTTCTGCCTGCTCGGCGTGGGCGCGGCGCTCGGATGGGTGCTGCCGATCATCGTGGGCCTCGCGTTCACGACGCTCGCGTTTGTCGCGTTCCTGCGCATGATGGTCGAGGAGCATGCGGCGGCCGCCGCGGCGCTCGCTCACCACGTGGGCGCGAACACCATCCCCTTGCGCACCTCGTTCCGGGCCCCGCTCCCTGAGCACACGTCCGTCGGCCAGTCCGTCGGCCAGTAACGCCAACAATCGAGACCCGCGCGGGTCCTTTGGTACACGCGCCTCTCGCTGCGAGCGGGTGGCCGCGAGCGGGGCTGCGCCCCGAAGAGTCTCACCCCGGCTCGTCGAGCGTCGGCAGCGAACGCGATTTGTCGACGCGCGCTTCGGACAGATGACATTGCGCGCGGAGACCTGAGCGGAGCGCCGACGCGAGCCGAGCCC
>DASVAK010000177.1:0-13410 GCA_036376395.1 Candidatus Krumholzibacteriia bacterium | reverse complement strand
ATCGGCGAAGGCATCTCCGGGTCGGTCGCGAAAGAGCGCAAGGGCAAGCTCATCCGGCAGGCAACGCCGTACCCGAAGGACCGCGACCGTTCGCACATCACATCGGCGTGCTCGGTGCCGCTCGTCGACGGCGAAACGCTTCTCGGCGTGTTGAACGTGTCGTCGGGAAACGGCGGCAAGGAGCTCACGGTCGCCGACCTGGAGACGCTGGAGAAGTTCAGCCATCGCATGGCGCGCGTGCTGTCGGATTCGCTGCGGCTGCAGGAAGCGCACCTCAGGCGCGAAGAGATGACGCTGCGACAGTCGCTCGGCGAGCTCACCGAGAAGACGGGGTCGACGGCGGAGAAGTTCTCGCTGCTCTCCACCATGGTGGCGCGCATCGTGGGCGCCGAATCGGTCGAGGTGTTCGTGAGCACGCAGGCGGGCGAATGGCTCGTGCTGGGCGGGTCGAGCCGCCGGCTCGCGGGCTCGCCCGAATTCGTGCGCATGGGGAAGGGCGCGCTCGCCCGTGCCTACCTCGAACGCCGCGCCATCGTGCTCACCGAGCCGGTCGACCCGCAGAGCGGCGCCATCGCGTCGTCGTTCGTGTTCATCCCGCTCGTTCTCACCGACGCGCTCGGTGTCGCCGTGCTCGAATTCTCCGAGCGCCACCGCCTCGACGACTTCCTTGCCGTGCGCGACTCGGTGGCGCTCGAGCTCGCGCGCTTCATCTCCAACGAGCGACGCGAGCGCCGGCTGCGCAGCGAGCTCGACGCGCTCGCCCGGGTCTCCGACGCGGCGCCCGTGTTGCTCGGCTGCCGGTCGCTCCAGGACCTCGCCGACGTGGTGGCGCGCGTGATCGCCGACGCGCTCGAGTGCGAGCGCGTGTCGCTTCGGCTGCGCGGGTCGCCCAACCAGGCGTGGACGACGGCGCACTACGAAGGAGGCGAGCGCTCCGACTCCGCGTGGCGCGACGAGGACGCCGAGCGCTTCGCGAAACTCGAGAAGAAGCGCGCGCCGTACCATCTCTCGCTGGTGGATTTCGCCACCAGGACGGACGAGCAGTACCATCCGTCGCTTTCGGTGCTGGCAGTGCCGTACAAGCTCGTCGACGAGCTGGTGGCGGGGGTGATCGCGTATGGCCGCCGCGCGACGAGCCCGGTGGAAGAATCCACGTTCTCGGCGCACGACGAGACCGTGATCGAACAGGTGCTCGCCATGGCGTGGCCGGCCGCGCGCGGTCTCGCCAGCGGCACGGCCGAGGGCAAGCCCTCCTACGACGAAATGCTCGCCGGCAACAGCCGTCGCCTCGCGCGCATCATCGACGCGGAGATGACGCGTGCGGACCGCTACCACCATCCCTTCACGCTGCTCGTGATCCGCGTGCCGGCGATGGCCGACCTCTTCGCCGCGGACGAGCGCCACGCGCTCGCGCTCGCCGACGAGATCCGGCAGGGCATCCAGACGCGCACACGCAAGAGCGACTACGGTTGCTGGATCCGTCGCGACACGTACGCGATGGCCAGCCTCGAGGGGAGCGCGCGCATCCATTTCCTCGTATCGCGCCTCGTCACCTACCTGCACAAGGATCTCGGCCAGGCCGGTCTCGATGCAGCGCGCCGCGAGGTGCTGGTGGGCGCAGCGTCGTACCCCGGCACCGCCCGTGCGGCGGACGCGCTGGTGAGCGAAGCCGTGCGATCTCTCAAGCCCCATCCCGCCGCCTGATACTCCGCGCGCCGCTTGCGCGCCCCGCCACGGCCAGTTTTCCCCACAAATCAACGCCCGCCGCCCAAGCTTTCGTTGCCCTCACCCGGGGCGCGTGCTAAGGTCTTCGTCGTTCCACTGAACCGAAGAGCCTAAATGACTGTCATTCACACACTTCCAGATGACGTGGCGCGCCGGATCGCGGCCGGCGAAGTGGTCGAACGTCCCGCCTCCGTGGTGAAGGAACTGTTCGAAAACGCCGTCGACGCCGGGGCGACGACCATCACCGTCATGACGGTGGGCGGGGGCGAATCGCTGATCGAGGTGCGCGACAACGGGAGCGGGATGAGCCGCGAGGATGTCGAGCTCGCGCCGCGCAATTTCTCGACCAGCAAGATCGCCGACGCGAGCGACCTCGAGCGCATCCGCACCTACGGATTCCGGGGCGAGGCGCTGGCCAGCATCTCGGCCGTGTCTCGCTTCGAGCTGATATCGAGCGACACCACGAAGGGCGAGGGCTGGCGCGTGCGCATCGAGGGCAAGGAGCCCGTCGAGCGCGGCCCCGCGCCGCATCCGCGCGGCACCACCGTGCGCGTCCAGGACCTGTTCTTCAACACGCCGGCGCGCAAGCGCTTCCTCAAGTCGTCGCTCACCGAGCGCAAACGCATCCTCGAGACCATTCTCTCCTTCGCGCTCATCCTTCCCGACGTCGAGATCCACTACATCGACGACGGACGCCACGTGCTGGACCTGCTCGCGTCGTCGAGCTGGAAGGAACGCATCGCCGCGGTGCTCGGCTCGACCACCATGCGCCACATGGTGGAGGTCGAGGCCGAAACGAGCGGCATGCGCGTGCACGGCTTCGTGAGCCTGCCCTCGCACACGCGCGGAAATCGCTTCAGCCAGTTCTTTTTCATCAACCGGCGCGCGGTCCGCGAGCGCACGCTGGTGCACGCGCTCCAGGATGCGTATCGCAACGTGATCCCGTACAAGCGCTACCCGGTGGCGGTGCTGGCCCAGGAGATCCCGGCCGCCGACGTGGACGTCAACGTGCACCCGAGCAAGCTCGAGGTGCGCGTGCGCAACGAGCGCGTCGTGTTCGCGACGCTGCGCGGCGCGGTGAAGCAGGCGCTCACCGCACGGAGTGAAGCCGCGATGGCGGTGGGAGTGGCTGCGCGCGGCGCCGAGGAAGCGGTGGCGGCGGCGCCGGCGTGGAGTGAGCCCGCGCAGGCGGTGATGTTCCAGGCCACCGGCAGCGAAGCGCGCATTCGCGACGCCTTCGCCGACTACGAGGCCCACCGCGATGCGCGCGACGTGAATGCACCGTCTGAATCGCGCGCTGCGCAGGTATCGAGCTGGCCGCCAGCGACGCTGCGCGCGGCGTCATCCGCGGAGCCCGTGACACGCGAGGAGATCGCGCCCGCCGTGCCGGCCGATGACGCGCTCTACTGGCAGTTCAACCAGACCTACATCTTCATCCAGGTGCGCGGGGGCGTGGTCGTCATCGACCAGCACGCCGCGCACGAGCGCGTGATCTTCGACTGGAGCATGCGCCTCATGCAGGACGCGGCGCCGCCGTCGCAGCAGATTCTCTTCAGCATCCCGATCGAGCTGTCGCTGCGCGAACTGGAAGTGTTCAAGACCTCGCGCGCGGTGTTCCAGAAACTCGGTTTCACGCTCGAGCCGTTCGGCGGCACCAGCATCCTGGTACGCGGCTACCCGCAGGGGCTCAAGAACTGGGCGGACGGGCGACTGCTGCTCCAGATATTCGACGACATCATCGCCGACCGGGCGCCCGGCAATACGCTCAATGAAAAGCTCATCGCGAGCTACGCGTGCCGCAGCGCCATCAAGGCCGGGCAGCGACTCCCGGTGGAGGAGATGAAGCTCCTCGCCGACCAGCTCTTCGCGGTCGACAATCCGTACTCGTGCCCGCACGGACGTCCGACCATCTACCGTCTGTCCGTCGACGAAATCGCCCGCTGGTTCCACCGGCGCTAGCAGGTCGCGCGGTGTCGCACCCGCCCAACGCAGACGCACGCATCCGGGCGGTCGCCATCATGGGCGCCACCGCGACCGGGAAGTCCGCGCTCGCCATCTCGCTCGCGGAAGCATTCGACGGCGAGATCATCTCGATGGATTCTCGCCAGGCCTACCGCGGCCTCGACATCGGCACGGGCAAGGTCAGTCGCGACGACCGCGCGCGCGTGCCGCACCACCTGATCGACATCCTCGACGTCAGCGAATACGGCAGCGCCGGCCGCCACGTCGTCGCGACGGAGACGGCGATCCGCGATATCGCGGCGCGGGGCCGGGTGCCGATTCTCGCCGGCGGCACGGGGCTGTATTTCCGCGCGCTCTTCGGGGGACTGGTAGCCGTCGTCATCCCGCGCGACGAGCTGGAGAAGATCCGCTCCACGTTCGCCGGCCGGGAGACCCCGGAGCTGCACGCCGAGCTAGCGCGGTTCGATCCGGCGCGCGCGGCCACCCTCTCGGTCAACGATCGCGTGCGCGTCACGCGTGCGCTCGAGCTGATCGCGTACACCGGCACGCCCGTGAGCGATCTTTACGCGCAACCGAGGACGGGAGCGGAGGACGTCGTGTACCTCAAGCTGGTGCTCAGCATGCCGCGCGCGCTGCTGCGCCAGCGCATCGCAGAACGCACGAAGCAGCTCTTCGATGCCGGCTGGGTGGACGAGGTGCGCGGGCTGCTGGCGCGCCAGACCCCGCTCGATGCCCCCGGCATGCGGAGCCTCGGCTACGGCACCATCGCGGCCGCGCTGGTGGCGGGGACCGACCCGCAGGGCTGCCTGGGGGCGGTGACCACGGCGACCCACCAGTACGCCAAGCGCCAGGAGACGTTCTTCCGGAGCGAGAAGGATGCGGTCTGGATCGACGTCTCGCAGCCCGGCGCGACCGCCCGGGCGCACGAACTGGCGGGTGGTTTCCTGCGTGGGGACGCCCTCAATAACAACTTGACACAGTCACGCTAAGATGTTCATATACATGCACATTACAGGAGCGGGCATAACTCAGCTGGTAGAGTATCAGCTTCCCAAGCTGAAGGTCGCGGGTTCGAGTCCCGTTGCCCGCTCCATCTTCAATCTCCCGATGCCGCACCCACCCCGCATGCTGCTCGTGCTCCTGGCCGGGGTCGTTGGCCTGACCGCCCTCGCGGCGTGCTCGCCGAAGTCGGACGTGGCACCCCGGAGCGACTTCGACCGGGCCGTCGAGCGCTTCGTGGCCGGAGACTACAAGGGCACCGTCGAGCGGATGGAGAAGATCGCGGAGGAGTCCGCCGACCCGGACGTCAAGCAGGAGGCCTACGCCTACATCGGCCGGGCCCACATGGCGCTCGGCGAGACGGAGGCCGCCATCACGGCGTTCACCCTGGGAGCGCACTACGGCGACCGCGGTCCGTGCATCGAGTACCTCGAGATGCTCAAGCAGTACGTCGAGGGCGACCCGAAGGCGATGCATGTGCAGGAGGCGGTGACGCGCAGCGAGCTGGCGGGGGCGATCGTGCGCATGATGGACGAGACCGCCACCGAGGGCACGAGCCCGGGCGGACCGACACCGCTCGAGATCGTCGCGCAACGCGGCTGGATGCCCGCGACGCCCGACGGAGCGGCGCACGCCGACGCGCCCGTGACGCGCGCGGCGCTGTACGTGATCGTGAGCCGCATCCTCGCCGGGCGCGGGCGCGCTGACCAGGTGGCTGTCATCCTGCCCGGCGGATACGAACAGGCGGCGCGCTCGACCGAGCCCGTCTCGGGAGCCGAGGCGCTCGCCATCCTGGAACGCGTGAGACTGGTACCGGAGAACCATGGCCGATAAGGCGCTCGAAATCGTCTCGATGAAGAACCCCGCGGACTTCGGGCTCGACCCGAACATCCTCGCGGTGGGCGACCGCATTGTCGAAGTGGCGGGCAAGCCGGCCGAGGACCAGCTCGACTTTCATTTCCACACCTCGAAAGGCCGGACGGTGACGATCCGCGTCGAGCGCAAGGACGGCACGCGCGAGAACATCGTGCTGCCGACGAGCGCCGTCGCCGGGCTCGAGATCTGGTTCGAGGCGATGGATTTCCGCCGCTGCCGCTGCAAGTGCCCGTTCTGTTTCGTCGACCAGATGCCCAAGGGCATGCGCGAGACGCTCTACGTGAAAGACGAGGACTTCCGGCTGAGCTTCCTGTACGGGAACTTCACCACCATGAACGACATGACCGACGCCGAGCTCGCCAAGATCATCGAGCAGAAGAACTCGCCGCAGTGGGTGTCGGTGCACGTGATCGAGGGCGGGATGCGCCGCTTCATCTTCGGCCGGCCGATGAAGCGCGACATCGTGCAGACGCTGCGCACGCTGGCCGAGGGTGGCATCACGGTGCACTGCCAGGCCGTCATCGTGCCGGGGAAGAACGACGGCGACTACCTGCGCGAGACCATCGAGACGCTGGAAGCGCTGCACCCCAACATCGCCACGCTCGCGGTGGTTCCGGTGGGGCTCACCAAGCACCGCTCCGGCCTCTCCATCATTCGTTCGTATCGCGACGACGAAATGGCGCCCGTGATCGATCTGGTTGAAGGCTACCAGGCGCGCTTTCTCGAAAAACGCGGGAGCCGCTTCGTTTTCGCGAGCGATGAATGGTACGTGGGCGCCGTGCGCGAGCCGCTCGCCTTCGATGACTACGAGGGCTTCCCGCAGCTCGACAACGGCATCGGGAGCATCCGGCACTTCCTGGGCGAGATCGAAGAGGATCTCGCTATGTTCGAGCTTCCGAAAGATCTGGGCGGCGTGCGTATCGCGACCGGATCGCTGGGCGCGCGCGTGTTCGAGCGCCACGTCTTCCCGCTGCTTCGCGCACACGGCGCGCGCGAGATGCCGGAGATCGTGAACGTGCGCAACGAATTCTTCGGCGAAGGCGTGACGTGTTCCGGGCTCCTGGTCGGCGCCGACATCGTCGCCGCCGTGAAGGGTACGGGCGGCGAGCCTCGCACGACGTTCATCCCGCCCAACTGTTTGAACTACGACCAGGTCACGATCGACGCCATGAGCGTCGACGACCTTGCGCGTGCAATCGGCGCCCCCGTGGTGGCGCCGGCAGACTCATTCGTGGAAGCGCTCTGCGACCACGCGGCATCGGGAGCAGCCCCCGCATGAAGAAACCCTCCGTCGTCGCCATCGTCGGCCGCCCCAACGTGGGCAAGTCGACCCTGTTCAACCGGCTCACGCACTCGCGCGGCGCGCTCGTCCACAAGACCGCCGGCGTCACGCGCGACGTGAAGCGCGGACTGGTCGAATGGACCGGGCACTCGTTCGAGCTGATCGATACCGGCGGCCTGTTCTCCGGCATCGACGACCCGCTGGTCTCGCAGGTGGAAGCGCGCGCTCTCAAGGAAGCGACGCGCGCCGACGCGCTGTTGTTCGTGGTGGACGCCGAGGCGGGGCTGATCCCGTCGGACTTCGACGTGGCGAAGCGGCTGCGCGAGACGCACCTGCCGGTGCTGCTCATCGCCAACAAGGCCGAGCGTCCGATCGCGAAGGGCCTGGCGACCGAATTCCATCGCCTCGGGTTCGAGACCTACCATGAAGTCAGCGCGCTCCACGGCGAGGGCACCGGCGACCTTCTCGACGAGATCCTGAAGCTTCTGCCGCGCTCGGGGCTTCGCGAACCCCACAGCGACCTGCGCCTCGCCATCGCGGGCGTGCCCAACGTGGGGAAGTCGAGCCTCGTGAATGCCATCGTCGGCGAGGAGGCGAACATCGTCGATTCGCGCCCCGGCACGACGCGCGATTCCATCGACGTCTCGCTGGCGTGGCGCAAGAAGAAGATCACGCTGGTCGACACGGCGGGCATCCGGCGCAAGGCGAGAACAACGGCCGACCTCGACCTGCTGAGCACCGTCAAGAGCCTCGAGGCGATCGAGCGCTGCGACGTGGCCGTGGTCATGCTGGACGCGACGCGCGAGCTAAGCAACCAGGACATCAAGGTGGCGAGCTACCCGCACAACGCGGCGCGCGGCGTGGTGGTGTGCTTCAACAAGTGGGACGCGGTGGAGAAGAAGGGTGAGCGGACCTCGGTCGAGATGGAGCGCGAGTTCCGCCGCAAGTGCGGCTTCCTCGACTACGCGCCCGTGCTGTTCATCTCGGCGAAATCGAAGCAGCGCGTCGACAAGGTGCTCGAGACCGCCTGGCGCATCAAGGAAGTGCGCGAGAAGCGGATCCCCACCTCGGAGCTCAATAGGAGCATTGCTCGAATCACCGCAAAAAGCCCGCCCCCGTTCTACGGCGGCGGCAACGGCAAGATCTTCTATGCGACGCAGGTCGATGTGTCGCCGCCGACCATCACGCTGTTCGTGAATCGCGCGAACCACTTCAATCGATATTACCTGCGCTTCCTCAACAACCAGCTCCGCGAGGAGTTCGGGTTCGAGGGATCGCTGATCCGCCTCGAGATGACGGAACGGCGCTCGGCGAAGGATACGAAGGACTCACCGCGCGCGCGCCCGACACGCCGCTCGCGGCTCAAGAAGAAGGCCGGTGGCCGGAAGCGGGTGGCGACGTGATTCCCTCGGCGCCGGGACTCACTGTGCCGCTCGTCCTGATCGGCGCATACCTGGTGGGCGGCATCCCGTTCAGCTACCTGGCCGGGCTGTGGACGAAGGGCCTCGACCTGCGCCAGCACGGCAGCGGCAACCTGGGCGCGTCGAACACGTACCGCATTCTCGGCGGCCGCATTGCGCTCATCGTACTGGTCTGCGACATCGCGAAGGGACTGCTCCCGGTCGTGATGGCGCGTACGTGGGATGTGCCGGGCGAGGCGCCGATCCACGAGATCGCGGCCGCGATCGGCGCCATCCTCGGGCACCTGTTCTCGCCCTACCTGCGTTTCTCGGGCGGGAAGGGCATCGCGACCTCGGCGGGTGCCTTCGCGGGGCTGGCGCCGTGGGCGTTCGCGTGCGCGCTGGCCGTGTTCGCGGCCGTGTTCGCGCTGCGCAAGATCGTGTCGCTCGCGAGCCTCTCGGCAGCGGTGGCGCTGCCCATCGCGGTGTACCTGACGGCGCGCGCGGGGCTGGCGCCCTTTCACGGCAGCGTGCTCTGGGGCTCGGTGTTGATCATGGTGGTCGTGATCGTGAAGCACCGCGGCAACATCAAGCGGCTCATGGCGGGCACCGAGCCGCGCCTGGCGCGCCGCCGGGAGACGTGACATGCGCATCGCGGTCCTGGGCGCGGGAAGCTGGGGCACGACGCTCGCCATCGTTCTCGCGGAGAACGGCCACGACGTGGTGCTGTGGGACCACGACGCGGCGCGCGCCAAGAAGATCGCCGCCATGAGCGAGAACGCGCGCTACCTGCCCGACGTGACGATCCCCGCGGGCGTGGCCGTCACGGCCACCTTCGCGGATGCGCTCGATGACGCGGCCATGGTGGTCTTCGCGGTGCCGTCGCACACGGTGCGCGCGACCGCGCGGGCCATGGCGGGATCGGGTCGCGCGGCCGATGCGGTGGTCGTCACCGGTACCAAGGGCCTCGAAGAGGGAACGCACCGGCGCATGAGCGAAATCCTGATCGAGGAGCTGCGCTGCGCTCCCGAACGCGTCGTGTCGCTGGTGGGTCCGAGCCACGCCGAGGAAGTGAGCCGGCACATCGCGACGTCGATCGTCGCAGCGGGGGCCGGAGAGAAGGAATGCCGCGCGGTCCAGGAGGCGTTTGGACGGCCGTACCTGAGGATCTACACCAACACCGACATCGTCGGGGTGGAGATCGCGACCGCGCTCAAGAACTCGATCGCCATTGCCGCCGGGATCCTCGATGGAGCCGGCGGCGGCGACAACACCAAGGCCGCGCTGGTGACGCGGGGGCTGACCGAGATCGCGAGGCTCGGGGCGGCCATGGGAGCGAGGCCGGAAACGTTTTCCGGGCTTGCGGGTGTGGGCGACCTCGTGGTTACCTGTTTGAGCCGGCACAGCCGCAACCGCCGCGTGGGAGAGGCGATCGGACGCGGAGAACGGCTGGATGACGCGCTGGCGCGGCTGGGCATGGTTGCGGAGGGCGTGCGCACGACGCGAGCCGCCGTCGAGCTCGGCCGGGAGCGCGGTGTCGAACTGCCAATCATCGAAATGGTGCATCGAGTGCTGTTCGAAGGCCACGATCCGCGCGAAGCCATCCAGATGCTGATGGCCCGCCCACCCCGCGCGGAGTCGGCCGGAGCCCCCCCGCCGGGAGGAAAGGAAGAACGCCGATGAGGTACAAGACGACTGCCGGAAAGATGTACTACACGATCGGAGAGGTGAGCGACCTCACCGGTGTCAAACCTCATGTCCTTCGCTACTGGGAGACCGAGTTTCCGTCGTTGCGCCCGAAGAAGAACCGCGCCGGCAACCGCAGCTACCGTCCGCGCGACATCAAGGCGGTGCTCGCCATCCGCGACCTGCTGTACAAGGAAAAGTTCACCATCAACGGCGCGCGCAAGAAGCTGCAGGAGAACTTCGGCAATCCCGAGCCGCTCCTGAAGCAGATGCAGATCCCGTTCAGCGATCCGCAGGCGCGCCACGTACTGCTCACGGTGAAGAAGGAACTCGAGGAACTTCGCGACCTGCTCTCGAGCGACGAAGGCGAGGCCAGCGGCATCGCTTGATGCGGCGCGACAATCTCTGTTAATGTAGTTGCCTGTTTCTGGTCGGGGCGTGGCGCAGTCCGGTAGCGCACTTGCATGGGGTGCAAGTGGTCGCTGGTTCGAATCCAGTCGCCCCGACCATTTCTTTTGCACGAAAAAGGGGACCGTCGTTGAGACGGTCCCCTTCGTGTTTTCATCCCGCCAGTCCGGGCTACTTCAACAACACCATCTTCTTCGTCTGTGTGAACCCCTGCGCCGTGAGGCGATAGAAGTACACACCGGTCGCGACCTGGGTGCCGCTGCCGTCGCGGCCGTCCCACGTGACGTCCTGCGCGCCCGCCGGCCGCACCTCGTTCACCAGAGTGCGGACCAGCCGTCCGCCCACGTCGTACACATTGATCTCCACGTGACCCTTCGCCTTGAGACTGAAGGCAATCGTGGTCTGCGGGTTGAACGGGTTCGGGTAGTTCTGCGACAGATGGTTGCCCGCCAACGGCCCCGCCGCGGACGGATACCCGATGGAGCCCCCCAGAAACGTGGTCGCACTGTAGAGAAACATTACACGATCCGAGACGCCGTTGGTCTCGTCATCGCTTACGCGGGAAAGCGAGAACCCCGCGAGCAGGACGCGCGCATTTCCGTTGATGTTGGACACGACGGCGCCGTTGGTGCTCTGCGCGACGCTATAGGACATCTGCACCAGGGACGTGGCCGATGCATTCATTACGTCGAAGCCATTCAGCTCGGGACAACCGCCAAACGCAATGAAATTGTCGCTGAACATGCGCCCGGGCCACGCCATGATTGAGGGGGACACGCCCAATCCGGCGGCCTGGTGATTGCCCGAAGCGAGGTTGAACGGCATGTACGTGCCACGGAAGGTGGCGGCCGAAGACCCGGCCGACGCAATCAGGTTCTGCCCGACGTTATCGCCGCAGAGGACCACGCCCCCCGGGCCCGTCAGGTTGTCGAGGAAGGTGTTGAGCAGACCCCAGTCATTGCTCGTTTCGGGATTACCGGTTCCGTCGCCGAGGGTGACCGGAAGCGAGCCCGTGTCCCACAGGATCTCGTGGTAACACGCATTCAACTGGGCGGCCACGTTGTAAACCCGGCCGGCGGGTCGATTTCCGACGGCGGATGACGGCCCGCGCACATCATACCGATCGATGAAGAGCGCGGCCCCAAGCGCCATGAACGCGCCGTCATAGTACGGCTGCACACCGAGCCCGTCAGCTCCGTCGACATAGAGAACGTCACCGCCGCGGTTGTAACCGCCCGCGGGGAGAATCGTGAACTCCATCGGGTTGGCGGCGACCTCGTCGATATTGTTCGTCGGCTTCCAGCTCTCCGAGTAGTAGGTCGTTCCGCCCGGGCTCGTTGCGCCGAAGAAATAGCAGACCGTGTCGCCGGGCGTGAACAGGTTGTCGTTCAGGTCGACAGTAAAACGGTTCGCATTGAAGGGGTCGGTTCCATCGCCGACGCCGGGATTTACAGCGTTTCCCGTGTACGCGTAGTCCATGCGGATCTTCGTCCACGTCACGCCGTTGGCCACGACTGTCCCGCTGAACGGGAAGCGGTTGGCCTGGCCGCCCGGTCCTTCGGAGAGCCCGGCGCCGGACTTGTTCGCCTGGCCCAGCGGCCACACGGAGACATAGAGGTACGCCTGCTTCTTTGTCTTGTGCCGACCGATAAACGTGGAGAGGTTGGGATCGTTCAACAGACCCGACGCGTCGGTCCCGGCCCCGACGCCGTAGGTCGGGTCGGCCAGGTAGTTCACCACCGCCGAATCGCCCGGCAGGATCGACGGGGTGCCGAACGTATGGATATTGCGCGCCATGTCGGCACGCGCCGTCCCCGTGATCGACCCGTTGGTCGAGAAAGTATCCTGGAACGTATCGACGTCACGAACCGTCCACTGCGGCCCGCTGACATTGACGCGGTAAACCTCCACGTTGTCGATCAGCGGGGCATGGCTGTGGCAGGGGTTGTTACCGAACCACCAGCAGCGGAACGGACAGAAGTCGGAGACGCCGATGGCAACCTGGAGATGGGTTGCGCCAGTCAGGTTGACGCGGCTGCCCAGGTCCGCGACGTGACGGAACCAGTCCTTCGCGTCGCCGCCGTAGTAGAAGTTGTCGGTCTTCCACGCCGTGGGGCAGCCGTTCACGATGGTCCTGACCTTCCATATGTAAACGATCAGACCGCTTTCGAAGGGAAGGTCGCGGTATACGTCGAACGCGAGCTTGAATTGCGTGCCCGTTCCCGATATCGGGATGAGCGGAGACCAGATATCGTTGTTGATGTACCTCCCGGAAGCATCCTGGTAGGGAACCGCGATCTGTTCCGGATGGCCGCCGCAGGCGTAGGTTGCCGTGGAGTTCTGGATGAAGGCCCACATGCAGGAGAGATTGGTGCGGCAGGGATCCTCCTGGAGCAGTGTCGATCCGCTGAAGAGCCCTGCGTGATCACCGTAGCTCTGGATGCACGACTGCCAGTCGTTGGACGACGTCGCGCCGACGGCTTCGTCCTCGAAGTTCTCGAGCGCCAGTCCTTCCACAACGAGGCTGTCGATGTGCACCGCACCCGCCGCCGAATTGAACAGCCCGTCTTCATCGGACCACGAGGGATCGGACCGGAAGCGCAGGCGCACTTTCACCGGGCCGGGGTTGACCGTATAGGCGTCCATGATGGTGCGATCGGCCTGCCCCGACCATGATGGGTTGCCGCCGTCGATTTCGATCCAACCGGCGTTGCCCGAGCAGTCGTTGGTGTACTCGAGCGAGGTGGCGTCGTAGCTGGGCTCCGAGTCGTAGCGAATGTGGAACGCGACATCGAGAGCTCCCACCACCGGAATGCAGTTCTTCGTGCACCAGCCCTGGTCCCAGCTGTTGCCGTAACCGGGCAGAGCGAGGTAGTTGCAGTAGGACGGGCCGGGGTTCGCGGGCAGCCCGCACCAGAGCGACTTCGTGCCTTCGATGGCGCCGAACGGCAATCCGATGAAGGCGTAATCCTCCACGTGCCAGAAGTTCCCCTTCTGCGCCGTGAGGTCCACGGATGTCCAGCCCTGGGCCGCACAGCCGCTGCCCGCGTTGAAATTGTTCGAGAGCAGGAT
>DASVAK010000272.1:0-2352 GCA_036376395.1 Candidatus Krumholzibacteriia bacterium | reverse complement strand
GCCTACGACGCCCGCACCCTCGATCGTAGCGCCCGCACCAGCACCCACACCGAGACCGCGACGCGTTGAGCCGCTCCTCGAGCCGTTGATGCTGGATCTGGATTTCAGGTTCGACCTGCCGTCGCCGATGGCATTGCTCGCACCGGGACAGGGGTCGTTGACGCCGCTGCCTCCAATGGAGCCGCTCGAGCCGTTGATGGCGCTCGAGCCGTTGATGGCGCTCGCGCCCATGCCTGGTCAGTCGCCGATGGTCGAATTCACGCTGGCACCACCCGCACCGTTGTCACCGATGGCTCCTCTCACGCCAATGGTTCCAATGACGCCATGGCCGAGCGAGCCGTTGCTCTTCGACGTCCTTCCGGGACAGGGGCCGGGGATTGCACCGCCCGCGCGGTCGCTTCGGCAGGACCGAGAGCTCGATGCCGAGCTTCGGCGACTGACCCAGGAGATCGATCGCGCCGAGCGCGAGCGCCAGCGCGCGCTGACCGCGCAGGATCGTGAAGCGACTCGTGAGGCAGATGCGCTGCTTCGCACCCTGCAGCGCGAGATCGAGCAGTCCATGCGCGAGCAGATGAACGAGGAGCGCGCGCTGCAGCGCGAGTTGGCAGCACAGGATCGCGTCACGACGCGGGAAATCGAGCGCGCCGCGCAGCAGGCGGTGCGCGAATCTGAAATGCAGGTCCGGCTCCAGACGCGTGAAGTGGAGCAGGCAATTCGCGCCGCGCAGGCCGACATGGCGCACTCGCTCTACACACCGCACGCCGAAACGCGAGTGACCGCGCCGGCGCCGTGGGCGCACCAGGACGTCGCCGACTCCGCCTATCGAGTCGCGCGCGAGCTCTTCAACCGTGGTGAATACGGTCAGGCCGTCCAGGCCTTCCGTTCGCTGCCAACGCGCTATCCGAATTCGCAGTATGCGCCGGAAGCCGCCTACTACCAGGCCTTTTCGCTCTTCCGCATCGGTGGGACCGCGGAACTCCGCGAGGCGCTGGCCGCGCTCGAGGCGTCGAAGACGAAATATCCGAACCCGCGTTCGAAGACCGAGATGACGAATCTCGCCACGCGAATTCGCGGCGTTCTTGCCCAGCGCGGTGACGCGCAGGCCGCGGCCGAACTGCGCGCGACGGCCAACGAGCAGACCTCCACCTGCGACCGCGAGGAACAGGCGGTCCAGGCCGAGGCCATGAACCAGTTGAGCCGCATGGAAGGCGGCAACATCAACGAACTCATCACGCGAGTGCTGGCAAGGAAGGACGAGTGCGCGATTCCCCTCAGGCGCACCGCGGTCTTCCTTGTCGGCAATCGCCGCGACGCTCAGGCCGTTACCATCCTCTCCGGTGTCGCCCGCAACGATCCGAGCGTCGACGTCCGCGTGGAAGCCATCGGCGTCATCGCCCGCCTCCCGAACGAGGAGGGGGTGGCCGTGCTCGAGGAGTTGACCCGGAATGAGGACGAACGGATCCAGCGTGCGTCGATTCGCTCACTCGTCAGGCATCCGAGCGCTCGGGCACGTACCTCGGTGCGGACCCTGGTCGAGCGCGATGACGTGTCGGAGCGCGTCCGGTCCGAAGCACTGTCGGCGTTTGATGCCGAACGCGCCACGGCCGACGATGTCGCCTGGTTGCGCGCCCTCTACGCGAAGGTGACGACCAATTCGCTCAAGGCGCGCACCCTGTCGGCGATCGTCCGCGTCGGTGGTCCAGAGGTCGACCAATGGCTGGCCTCTATCGCCCGCGACGACAACCAGCCGAGCGAGATCCGGGCGACGGCCATGCGCCGTATCGGCCAGACGATGCCCATAGCGGACCTCGGTCGACTCTACGATACCGCAACCCAGCAACGCTTCCGCTCCGAGATCATCAACGTCCTCGGCAAGCGGAAGGAAGATGCCGCGACGGACAAGCTCATCGACATCGTCAAGAATGGTACTGACCCAAATCTGCGCACCGCGGCCATCCGCGCCGTCTCGGACAAGAAGGATGCGCGGGCCACGCAGCTTCTGCTGGAGATCATCAAGTGACGTCGAGACTCTTTCGGGCCGCCACCGCACTCGCGCTGATCGCATCAGCCGCGGGTTCGGTCGGTGCCCAGACGGTGGAGCGCCGCATTTCGGGCGCTCCCGATGGGAACGTGACGTTCAACTTTGCTTCGCGGGCCGATGTCTGCGGCGATGGCCGCAACTTCATCCGCGCCGACGACATGTGGATGGGGTCGTTCAATGATGGCGTCCGGGCGCAGGCCTGCGAGCGCGGGCCCATCCGGGTGCTGTTGACCCGCGATGGCCGGGATATCATCCGCATCACCACGTTCGCTGGTCCGGTGGCCGAGGAACCTGGGGCGACCAACCTCGGC
>DASVAK010000265.1:0-7790 GCA_036376395.1 Candidatus Krumholzibacteriia bacterium | reverse complement strand
CATGTCGGGTTTGAGCCGCGTCGGCTTCGACGGGTATTCCTTGAGCGTGAGATAGCCTTCGCGGATCAGGAACTCGTTGATGCACACCGCGCCCACCATGCGCTTGGCGCCGTGGTCGGAGACCACGATCACCGACGTGCCCGACGGGAGCGCGTCGACCGTGCGACCGATTTCCTCATCCATGCGCAGGTAGTACCGGCGCACGACGTCCTCGAACTCGTTGCCCTTTTCGTAGAGGCGGTGCTCCGGGTCGAAGTAACGCCAGAAGGCGTGGTGCAGGCGGTCGGGACCCATCTCGACCATCATCGCGAAGTCCCATTCCTCCTGCTTGAGCGTGCCGCGGAACGCCTGGAAGCGCCGCTCGGTCATGGTCTCGATCTGGGCGAGGGTCTCGCGCTTGTTGTCGTTGCGGAAGTCTTTCACGTCGATGATGTACTCGCCGCCCGCGAGGGAGTTGAGCCGCGACTTGAATTCGGGCGGGTACGTGAACTGGGCGCTCGTGTCGGGGGTCAGGAAGCAGCCCACCAGGATCCCGTTCAGCGGCTTGGGGGGATAGGTGAGCGGCACGCCCATCACGATCGAACGGAGCCGGTTGCGCGAGAGCACGTTCCACACCGTGGGCGCGTTCACGTGCGCGGCGTTCACCGTGAATGTGTCCTCGTACGCGAACGAACCCCGGTTGCGAAAGCCGTACACCCCCAGCATGCCGGGGTCCTGCGACGTCATCATCGCCATCCACGCCGGCACCGTGATGGGCGGCATCGTCGACATGAGCCGCCCGTGCGTGCCGTCTTCCATCAGGCGGCGGACGTTGGGCATCTCGTCGAGCCACGGCCCGAACAGGAGCTGCGGCGTGACGCAGTCGAGACCGATGACGGCGAGGCGTCGCGACATGGTCAGCGCGCCACGTCCCGGGCGTAGTGACGGTGCAGGATCTCCGAGATCTCGGGGCGGGTGAATTCGCCGGGGAGCGAATCGCCGTTCACGAGCATCTCGCGCACGCGCGTTCCCGAGAGTGCGACGCGGTCGGCGCTGCCGTGGGGGCAGGTCTTCTGCGACGCCATGCCGCCGCACTTGCGGCAGTAGAACGAGTGCTCGAACATGATGGGCGTGATCGCGATCTCGCCGGGCGCGAACTGCCAGAAGAGCTTCTGCGCGTCGTAGGTGCCGTAGTAGTTGCCGACGCCGGCGTGGTCGCGGCCCACGATGAAGTGCGTGCACCCGTAGTTCTGGCGGATCAGCGCGTGCAGGATCGCCTCGCGCGGACCGGCGTAGCGCATCGCGTAGGGAAACGCCGCCAGGGCCACGTTGGTCGAGGGGAAGTAGTTCTCGATGAGCGCGAGGTAGCAGTCCATGCGCGCCGTCGCGGGCACGTCGTCGGACTTGGTCTCGCCCATCGCGGGATGGATCAGGAACCCGTCGACGATCTCGAGCGCGCACTTGATGAGGTACTCGTGGGCGCGGTGGATCGGGTTGCGGGTCTGGAACGCGCACACGCGCGCCCACTTCTTCTCGTCGAAGAGCGCGCGCGTCTCGGCCGGATCGAGCTCGCGTTGCGCGAACGGGCCCTGCTTCGAGCGCTCGATCATCCACACCTTGCCGCCCGCGTAGGTGGCGCCCGTCGAGGCGAGGTACTGGACGCCGGGGTGCGCCGCGTCGTCGGTGCCCAGCGCCCGCACCGCCTCGGTGCGTTTGTCGGGCGTGAACAACTCCTCGACCGACATGACGCCGACGATCTCGCCGTCGGGCGCGCGGAGCGCGGCGGTGAACGGCGTCGCGCGCCGGGCGATGTCGGCATTGCTCACCGCGAGTGTCACGGGAAGCGACCACACCTCGCCGGAGGGCAGGCGCATGGTGTCGAGGACCGATTCATAGGATGCCTGGCCCATGAAGCCTTCGAGCGGGCTCATGCCGCCGATCGAGATCAGCAGGAGGTCGGACGCCTCGCGCGCGTTCATGTCGATCACGGGGAGCGTGCGGGCGTACGAACGCATCGCATCGCGTTGCTCGCGGGGGACCAGGCGCGAGACCAGCGTCCCGCCGTGTGGTGAAATCATGGAAGCGTTTCCTCCAGCGGCCGTTCAGTCGAGGTAACCAAGACGGCGAAGTTTGTCCTTGATCGCGACGAGCTCTTCGGGTGAAAAGCGGTCAGTGTGGTTCACACTGCGTTCGCTCAACACGTCGCGGAGCACGTACACGATGAAGTCAGTGGGAGAGTTGAACCCGGAGTCCTCGATCAGCTGGTGCACGCGGTTGTACAGCGGGCGGGGGATTTTAATGGTTACTTTCTCGTGCTTCACGATAGACTCCAAAAGGGCTATGATTGGAGTATTATAGGGGCGTACCCCCGACCCGTTCAAGCGAGATCTCCCGACCCGAAGCCTCCTCTGTCCATGAAACGCATCCTTACCGTCGCAATGCCGCTCGTCGGCCTGGCCATTTTCGCGTTCATCGTCTACCGCGCCGGCCCGTCCCGCATCGCGGCCACGCTGGCGACCATCGAATGGCCGCAGCTGCTGTGGGCGCCGCTGCTGGTCGCCCTGATCACACTGGTTCGGGGCGCCCGCTGGAACTACGTCATCCGCAGCGTCGGGATCGATTACCCCCTGTCCCGCGCCACCACCGTGTGGGCCATCGGCTTCTTTGCCTCGGCCGTGACGCCGGCCAAGGCGGGCGACGCGGTCCGCGCCGTGTACCTGCGCAACGACACCGGGCGTCCTATCGGCGAGACGTTCCTGACCGTCTTCGTCGACCGGCTCTGGGACCTGGGGTTCGTCCTGGTGGCGGGTACCGTGAGCGCACTGGTGTTCTCGGCACGCTACATCCGTATTCCGTCGGCTCCGCTCCTCGCGATCGGCGCCCTCCTGATCGCGACGGTCGCCGCCACCGCGACGCGGCGGTCGTGGGTCCGGGCGCTGCTCCGGCCCGCCGTCTCGCTGCTGGTGCCGGCCCGCTTCCGCGATTCGCTCTCGAGCGGATTTCACACCTTTTACGACGCGCTGCGCGTGCACGGGTCGCGGCCCTCGCGCAGCCTGGTCATGGCGTTGTACACGCTGCTGTGCTGGTCGCTGATCTTCGGTCTCGCGATCTACGTGGCGCGGCTTTTGTCGCTGCCGGTGAGCGCCGGATATATTCTGCTGATGATGCCCATCGTCACGCTGGTCGAGTTGCTTCCGTTCTCCGTCTCGGGGCTGGGCACCCGCGACGCCACCGTCATCTACTTCTTCGCCATCATCGGTGCCGGTGCCGCCGAAGCGGTGGGATTCTCCATTCTCTACCTGTTGATCGGCACCTACCTCACCGCGCTGGCAGGATTCTTCCTCTGGCTGAGGCATCCGGTGAAGTGGCGCGCGGAACGCCCGTGACGATCGCGCCCTGGCAACAGGAGATCATCGACAACGCAGAGCTCTACCGCGTGGGCGGATCGGTGCGCGATCGCGTCCTCGGCCGCGCCGACGTCGTCGACACCGACTACCTCGTGCGCGGCATCGAGCCCGCGCGCCTCGAGACCATCCTGGCGCGGCACGGAAAGTTCGTGCTGGCGGGAAAGGTCTTCGGCGTCTACCACTTCTCACCGCGCGGCGAGCCGTCGTGCGACATCGCGTTTCCGCGCACCGAGAAATCGACCGGGCCGGGGCATCGTGATTTCGTGATCGAGAGCGACTGGCGGTTGCCCGTCGAGGATGACCTGCGGCGCCGCGATTTCACCGTGAACGCGATGGCGGAGCGCCTGCCGGGGGACGAGTTGATCGATCCGTTCGGTGGCGTGGACGATCTGCGCACGCGCTGCCTGCGCATGATCTTCCCGGAAGCATTCGAGGAGGATCCGCTGCGCATCCTGCGCGGCGCGCGCTTCGCCGCCCGCTTCGGCCTGCTGCCCGAGCCCGCCACGGCGGCCGCGATGCGCGCCGCCGCCCCGCTCCTCGCCACCGTGAGCGCGGAGCGGATCCAGGAGGAGATGACGCGCACGCTCACGCAATGCGAGACGCCCTCGGTCGCGTTCGAACTGCTCCGCGAGGCGGGCGGCCTGCGCGTGATCCTGCCCGAGCTCGACCGCTGCGCGGGCGTCACCCAGAACGAATACCATCCAGACGACGTGTACTGGCACACGCTCAAGGTCTGCGATGCGGCGCCGCGCGACTCGCTCCTCGTGCGCTGGGCCGCGCTGCTGCACGACCTGGGGAAAGTCGACACGCGCCAGACCGTGACCGACGAGACCGGGCCGCGCGTGGTCTTCTACGGCCACGAAGTGGTGAGCGCCGAAATCGCCGTGCGGCTCCTCGATCGCCTGCGCTACCCGAGGTCGTTCACGCAGCAGTGCGCGCACCTGGTGCGCGAACACATGTACCGCTACGAGCCGGAATGGAAGCCATCCACCGTGCGCCGCTTCATGGCGCGGGTCGGACTGGACGACATCGAGAGCCTCTTCGCGCTCCGGGAGGCGGACTGCCGGTCGCGTGACCTGGTCGGCGAGCTGGACCAGCTGCGCGAGCTGCGCGCGCGAGTGGACGCGGAACTAAGTGAACGCAACAGCGTTCACATTCGAAACCTGGCCGTCGACGGCGACGACATCATGCGGGAGCTGGGCCTGGAGCCCGGCCCGCAGGTCGGGCGCGTGCTCGAACACCTGCTCGAACGCGTGCTGGAATCGCCGGCGCTCAACCGCCGCGAGACCCTGCTGGAAATAGCGAAGAAAGATTTCGGTGTAAGCGGGCGGGAAGAGGAATAAAATGCAGAAAGCCCGCGTAAGGGGTGTCAGGGGTCCTTTTTGGATGGTGCCGAGGGCAAGCCCTCTAACCGCAAAAAGGTCGAGTAGGTTACTGGGGCAAGAGCTTCCTTACGCCAGGCTTCCTGCACCGAAGAATCTATAACGGACGGAAAATCAGTGTCAACGCTTTTGTTTGCCGACCGTTTGCCATTGGTTCAACCATGAACAACCAGCGTTTTGTGACGATCCTGAACGAGGTGGCTGCCTCGATGGCCCGCGCGCCGCTCGAGCCGGCAGCCGGCCGCTCGGAGGCCGAGGCGATCCAGGTCTGGGCCGAGTTCCTGCGGCGCTGTGTCGAGCAGGGCGTCCCGGTCGGGGATCCGCGCTGGAAGGCGCTCGAGGTTCACCGCGACCGGGGCCGGGCGCGCTTCCGGCTGCCCGCGGAGGGGAAGCCCGCACCGGATACGCGCGACGATTTCAGCGTCGGGCTGGCGCTGCTCATGTCAATGCTCCACCCCGAGGACGACGCCTAGCTGACAGGGTGTCTCTGTTTTCACTCGTTATGTCAGGCTGATCTGCGGCCAGACCGCTCACGCCGGCCGGCTCCCATTCGTAACTCGTTACCAGCCAACATGCCGGGCAATCTTTACCGGCTGGCACGTGGCTTGAGTAGGATTACCGGGTGGTCCGGGGCGGGACCACCGTGCTTCATTAAAGAGGGTTTCAAGAAAGGGAACACATTCATGGGAAAGACAATCGGAATCGACCTGGGAACCACCAACTCGTGCGTGGCCATCATGGATGGCGGCGAGCCCAAGGTGATTCCCAACCCGGACGGCGGTCGTACGACCCCGTCCATCGTGGCGTTCAGCAATGACGGCGAGCGCCTTGTCGGACAGCTGGCCAAGCGCCAGGCCATCACCAATCCGCAGAAGACGATCTACTCGATCAAGCGTTTCATCGGCCGCCGATTCGGCGAGGTCACCAACGAGGCGCGCATGATCCCGTACAAGGTGAGCGAGGGCGAGGGCTCGGTCGTCGTCGATGTGGACGGCCAGAAGTACACGCCGCAGGAGATCTCGGCGATGGTTCTCCAGTACCTGAAGCACGCCGCGGAGTCGTACCTGGGCGAGACCGTGACCGACGCCGTCATCACCGTACCCGCGTACTTCAACGACAGCCAGCGCCAGGCCACCAAGGACGCGGGCAAGATCGCGGGGCTGAATGTGAAGCGCATCATCAACGAGCCGACCGCGGCCGCGCTCGCGTACGGCCTCGACAAGAAGAAGGACGAGACCATCGCGGTGTACGACCTCGGCGGCGGCACCTTCGACATCTCGATCCTCGACCTCGGCGAGGGCGTGTTCGAAGTGAAGGCGACCAACGGCGACACGCACCTGGGTGGCGACGACTTCGACCAGCGCGTGATCGAGTGGCTCGTGGCCGAATTCAAGAAGGAGCAGGGGATCGACCTGTCCCGGGATCCGATCGCGCTGCAGCGTCTCAAGGAAGCCGCCGAGCGCGCCAAGCAGGAGCTCTCGACCGCAATGCAGACCGACATCAACCTGCCGTTCATCACGGCGGACGCGTCCGGTCCCAAGCATCTCAACGTGAAGCTGTCGCGCGCCAAGCTCGAGCAGCTGATCGACGACCTGGTGCAGCGCAGCGTGGGTCCGTGCAAACAGGCGCTGGCCGACGCGGGCCTCAAACCCGAGGACATCGACGAGGTGATCCTGGTGGGTGGCTCGACGCGCATCCCGATGGTGCAGCGCGTGGTCAAGGAGCTGTTCGCCCGCGAGCCCCACAAGGGCATCAACCCGGACGAGGTCGTCGCGGTCGGCGCGGCCATCCAGGCCGGCGTCCTGGGCGGCGACGTGCACGACGTGCTGCTGCTCGACGTGACGCCGCTCTCGCTCGGCATCGAGACGCTGGGCGGCGTGATGACGAAGCTCATCGAGCGCAACACCACCATCCCGACGCGCAAGAGCGAGGTGTTTTCGACCGCGGCCGACGGCCAGACCGCGGTGGACATCCACGTGCTCCAGGGCGAGCGCGAGCTCGCCACGCACAACAAGACCATCGGCCGCTTCCAGCTGGCGGGCATCCCGCCGGCGCCGCGCGGAATGCCGCAGATCGAAGTGACCTTCGACATCGATGCCGACGGCATCCTGCACGTGACCGCGAAGGACAAGGCGACCGGCAAGGAGCAGAAGATTGTCATCAAGGCGTCGAGCGGGCTCTCCGAGTCCGAGATCGAGCGCATGGTGAAGGACGCCGAGCGGTTCAAGGAAGAGGATCACCGCAAGCGCGAGGAGATCGACACGCGCAACTCGGCCGACGCGCTCGTCTACCAGACCGAGAAGAATCTGAACGAGTACAAGGACAAGATCTCGTCCGATGACGCGAAGCGCCTGGAGTCCGACGTGGAGGCGGTGAAGACGGCGCTCAAGACCGACTCCGCCTCGCAGATCAAGTCGGCCACCGACCGGCTCAACGCGACGTGGCAGGAAGTGGCGCAGCGCATGTACCAGCAGGCCGGCGAGAGCGCGGGCGCATCGGCGGGCGGCGAGTCCGGCGCCGGCGCGCAGGACGCTCCGCAGGGCGAGGCGCACCCGTCCGGCGACGGCGGCCCGGGCGGCGCGGTCGATGCCGAGTACGAAGTGATCGACGGCGACAAGGACAAGAAGAAGTAGCGCGGCTGGCGTTGCGGGAGTGCGCGATCACGGCGCGCACTCCCGGCCCGCGCGCGTGCCGATCGGGAGTCGTCGAGCCTCGGCGGCGAACGCGGTTGCACAAAGTCGGGAGCGGAAGCACATCGGTGGAGCGCGCCGTTCTGCCTGAGGAAGGGGAGCGCATGCACCGTCGGTGTAGCGCGCCGTACTGCTGGAGGAACAGCTCCTGACGCGCGCTATCGGCGAGAATCCGGCGCGCGAACCGACGCGTGCTTGCGCTCCCGTGTGAGCGAAGCGGCCGGCGTGCCATCGTGGCGCCGGCCGCCTGCTTTTCGCTTGACCCTCGCCGGTTCGCAGGGTAAGCTCCCAAACTCACTCAACAGCAACCGGTTGGGGCGATTAGCTCAGTT
>DASVAK010000173.1:0-4595 GCA_036376395.1 Candidatus Krumholzibacteriia bacterium | reverse complement strand
GCCTCGGCTCGGGCTCGCCGGCGTGAACGAGCTTGGTATCGACGTGGGCGTATTCCATGACGGAACTCCTGTCGGGAGTGATTCCAGGATTGGTGGTCGGAACGGAAAGCTATACAATACGGCCCCGCGCGGTCCGCTGACAAGGCGCGCGAATGCGCATGACACCGCCCTTTTCTCCCAACTTGAAGCTCGTCCCGGAGCGCTTTCGCGACACCGACGCGGAGCGGGGGACCATCGACGTTCCCGCGCGCCACGAGGCCCCGGGCAAACACGCGATCACCCTGTCGTTCGTGCGCCTGCCGCATCGAGGCGACGGTCCGGGGACGCCGCTCGTGTTTCTCTCCGGCGGGCCGGGACTGTCGGGGATTCGATCGGCTTCGGGCCGGCTGTTTCCGCTCTTCGATTCGCTCCGCGACCACGGTGACGTGATCCTGCTCGATCAACGCGCGTGCGTCGTGGCGGGCATGGTGCCGAAAGCGGACGATGCGCCGCCGGGGTCTCGCACGAGGGAAGAATGGCTGGAGATCATCGCGCGGACGGTGAGTCGCGACATCGCTGCGCTCGCGAACCTTGGTATTCCGGTCGCGGCGATGGATTCGAATCAGAGCGCCGATGACGTGGCTCTAATCGCGCGGACACTTTACGGGAGCAATGTGCGCATAGCTCTGCTTGGATGGAGCTACGGAAGCCACCTCGCCATGGCGATCATGAAGCGACACGAGGCGATGCTCTCGCGCGTCGTGCTCGCCGCACCGGAAGGACCCGATCACACCCTCAAGCGTCCACTCCGCGTGCAGGAACATCTCGAACGCCTTGGGCAGCGCGCACGGAAAGACGTCATCGGGATGCTGTCGCGCGCGCTCGATCGAAGCGAAAACCGTTTCGAGTTGCAGTGGATCATCTCCGAGCTCGCGGCCGACACGCGTGCGCTCCGTAAACTTCCCATGTGGCTGGAGCGGATGGAGGGTGGTGACTTCCAGGTGATTCGCGACGAGCCCTTGCTGCGCGGCGCGTGGGACGCGCTACACGATGAGCTTCCGCACTCGGCCGTGCGCTATGCTTTCGATTGCGCGTCGGGCGCGATGGCGTCGCGCCATGCCCTCATCCAGCGCGAAGCGTGCGAGACGCTCCTGGGCAACACGATTGACTTTCCGCTGCCGGAGATCTGCGAAGCACTGGGATGCCCCGACCTGGGCGATGAATTCCGCGCCGCGCCAAAATCAAACGTGCCGGTGATGTTCATTACCGGCACACTCGATTGCCGCACGCCCCCGCAGAACGTGGAAGACCTCTCACCCGGGTTGCCCGATCATCGCCATCTCATCGTGCGCGACGCCGGCCACGGCGATCTCCTGCTGCCGTCCGGAGTGCACGCCGCGATTCACCGTTTCATCGGTGGCGGCGAACCCGGGCAGCTCGAGGTCGCCGTCGACACCCCGTTTGCCTTCGAGTAGTCACCGTGGATTTCACCCGCGTGCGGGTGTAGAATTCCGGTTGCCGCGCCGACCACAGGAGGTGTGCAATGCACCGGTTCCAGCTGCTGCTCCCCGCAGCAATTATGTGTCTGGTCGCGCTCGCCTGCAGCGAAGATTCATCCCAACCCGCGAGCCCTCCGATCACTCTTACCCAGATTCCACCCGGCGTCGACGACGCATTGCTGTTTCTGCGCTTCGACAGGAACCTCGTCGACGAAAGCTCCTATGAGCGTGATGTCGAGTTTGTCGGAACACCCGGTTACGAGGAGGGATGCAATGACGGCGCCATCAAGTGTGGCGGGGACGATTACGTCTATGTTCCGCCGGATCCGAGCCTCGAACCGGAGACCGTCACCGTGGAAGCCTGGATCAGTCCGAAGCACGACCTTACCAACCAGAGTGGATTCAACCCGCTGGTCGTGAAGTATTCCGGAAACTTCTGGAACACCGTGGACGGGTACGACCTGTGGTACCAGGACTCCGGCGCGGGAGGTCGCGTCGGCTTCGGCATCGGGACCAACGGAGGAACGGTTCGCCTGCACGCGTCGCTGACGACCCCGCTGTATGCCAGCAAGCTGTATTACATCGTGGGAACGTTCGACAAGTACTACGCTCGCCTGTATATAAACGGTGACCAGGTGGCCGCCACCCCGTACACCGGGTTTCTATCGTATCGTGGGGGCGGGGTCCGGATCGGCGGCGGCGTGTACCATTCCTACTATGGTGGCTGGCAGTACTACACCGGCCTCATTGACGCGGTGACAATCTACCCGCGCGCGATGACGGACGAGGAAATCCGCGAGCGCTACCACAGCTGCCAGGAACGGTACCTGGTGAGGTACGGGCATGGCGACGGCACCAAGGGTGACGTCCGCGAACCGGGAGAGTAGAGCGCTTCAGATCGCGCGCGCGAGCCAGTGCACGATGTTGAGCGCGAAGCGCTGGTTGTCGCAGCCCGGCGTGTTCATGCCGAAGTGGTCGCCCTTGTAGACCTGGGCCGTCAGCATCGCCGCTTCGCCGAGCACGACCACGCGACCGCGTCCGTACTCGAACGCCAGCCCCTGCGCCGGGCCCGCTTTCTCTTCCTTCATCTCGACCGGACCGTCGTGGTCTCGAGCGGGCGGGACGTACTCGACCGCATTCGCGGGGAGCGCAAGCAACACCGTCGCGTCCGCAGGTCCGTCCAATGATTGCCCCGTGAACGTGAAGACGCGCTCGACACGAAGCGTCGAGTCGCCGCCCTCCACGATGGGGTGATTCGGCAGGCGGCCGTTAGCGCGCGAGAATTCCATCGGGTCTGATTTCTCGTCGGGAATCTCCGTGAAGCCGCGGTGCATGGTCACGCCGAACGCGGCCGCGAGCCCGGCGCTCGAGGCGCCGAATGGCGCGTGGTCGGCGATCAACAACAGCGAGCCACCCTTCTCGACCCACGTCCGCACCGCCTCGATCTCCCTGTCGCTGAACGCCGGCTGCTCGCGGCGGTCCTTGCCCGCGAAGGGGAGATTGATCCCCATCAGGCTGCGCTTCCCGCCGCCCGACGCGTTGACGATCACGAGCACGTCGGTGTTCTCCAGTGATTTCGCCGAGAACGACTTCTTGTTGCTCGTCACGCGGCAGCCGTCCATGTCGACGAGCGTCGCAAAGGGTCGATACTTGCCGCGCGCGGTGTGCGCATTGTGGTGCGCGCGGTCGATCGCAAGGCGCGGGCCCTTTTCCGTCCAGGTGCGGCCGTACAGGACGATGTCCCAGCCGATGTCGGCGTGCTGCGACTGGGTGTAGGCGTAGCCGAAGAGCAGCGTGGCCGGGATCAACAGGAACAGGAGTGCGGCAAACAGGATTCGTGTACGCATGGTATTTGGGGAGCGGGCGGCGCGACAGACATCAATGAGCGTCGCGATGTCGTCGCGCGCGCCCGCCGGTTGGAGTTACATGCCCGTGCCGGTGCGGCGATCGCCCTGCAGGCGCTGTTTCTCTTCGTACTCGCGCTTGTCGATGGCGCCGGCGATCAGCAATCCGATGCCGATGAGGAGGGGAATCAGGCCCCACACTCCCGCCTCGGAGCCCTCGTTCACCCACATCGCGATGGTGAGCGCGAGGCCGATGCCCGTCATGACCATACCGTTGGCGCGACGGTTGGAGAACTTGGGCCGCTCCACCGCTTCCTGCGCCGCCGGCGGCAGCGCGATGCCCTTTTCGAGCGCCAGCACACGCTCGCGGTGCTCCTGTTCCTTCTTGCGGCCGTTGACGATAACGGCCGTGATGGCGATCAAGACGCCGCCGCAGACGCCCAGGATGGGGATGAATACGGCGATCACTTCGGGGTCGATGTTGCAGAAGTACGGCATGGCATGTTTCCTTTCGCGACTGGCTTTGCGTTGTCCGGATGCCGGCGGCATCCACCGGACTCACCCCATGGGACCGGGCCCCGGCCGGCCGCGTTTCAAAATTTTCCCCGATTCGGGCTAATATAGATGAAACCCCCGCCCGGTCCGGGCGGTCGAACGAAGTGGAGAGCGTCGCGAATGCCCGAACCCCACGATTCAGAGCTCGTCGCGAGGACGGTTCGCGGGGACCAGCGGGCCTTCCGCGACCTGATCGGGCGCCACCACGCGGTGGCGTATGCCGCGGTGAGGGCGGTGCTCGGAAACAGCGACGACGTGCCGGACGTGATGCAGATGGTGTACTTGAAAGCGTACCAGGGCCTGGCCGGATTCCGCGGGGACGCGCGCTTCTCCACCTGGCTCTACCAGATTGCGCGGCGCGAAGCGCTCGATGTATCTTCAAAGCGCCGGATCGACACGGCCGACATCGACACGGTCGAGATTGCGGCGCCCGCTCACCACGGTCCCGACGCCGCCACCACGGCGAGCAGCGAGAAGGCGTGGATCGAGCGCGCGATGGGCGAGCTGGATGAGACGTATCGCACCGTGCTCGAGCTTCGCTACATGGCGGAGAAGTCGTACGAGGAGATCGGTCGCATCATGGGCATCCCGGAGGGCACCGCGAAAACCTACGTGCACCGGGCCAAGGTCGAGATGAAGCGGATCCTGTCGCGCCCCGCGTGGCGCACCGGAGCCGCGAGCGAGAAGAACGCATGAACGAACGCTGCCACGATCACGA
>DASVAK010000172.1:0-2377 GCA_036376395.1 Candidatus Krumholzibacteriia bacterium | reverse complement strand
ATCGCCGCGATCACCGGCAGGTGAGGCGCAATGGTCCGCACGCGCCGGCGCATGTCACGATCCCGCGCGATACACTCTCACGTAGTCGACCAGCATGGTCTGCGGAAACGTGGTCGACCCGTCGGGCGCGCCGACGAAATTGCCGCCCACGGCCACGTTCAGGATGATGAAGAAGGGGTGATCGAACACCCAGCTCTTGCCCGCGAGGTCGGCGGGTGTCACACCCAGGTAGCGCGTGCCGTCGATGAACCACGCGATCTGTTTCTCGTCCCACTCGATCGAGAACACGTGCCAGTTGTCGTTGAAGCCCTGCCCGCCCGGGAGCGTGTAGCGGCTGGTGCGCGCCGCGCCGCCCGAATAGCCGGGTCCGTGCAGGCTGCCGTGGACGATCGACGGCTCCTGCCCGCGGTACTCCATGATGTCGATCTCGCCGCACTGCGGCCAGCCCACCGCTTCGAAGTTCGAGCCGAGCAGCCAGAACGCGGGCCAGATGCCCTTCCCGATCGGAAGCAGGATGCGCGCTTCGAACTTGCCGCGCGCCTGCGAGAAGAGGCCATTCGTGTTGATGCGCGCCGAGGTGTACTGGTTTCCCTCGTACTCCTCCTTGCGCGCGGTGATGGCGAGGTGCCCCGCGCCGTCGAGCGATGCGTTCTCGGCCCGGTCGGTGTCGTACTCGAGCTGGTTGTTGCCCCATCCGTCGCCGCCCACGTCGAAGCGCCAGTGTTCCGCGGCGGGCAGCGCGCCCGCGTCGCCGTCGAATTCGTCCTGCCACACCAGCGTGTAGGTGGCGCCGGCGTTTTCGTCGTCCGCGCAACCGCCGGCGGTGGCGGCGAGCGCCGAGCACATGAGGGCGAGGATGAATTGCAGCATGGCGTCGTCCTTACTTGTGGAAGTAGACGTTGTCGAGGAACAGCGTGTTGCCGGTCCCGGACACGATCAACTGCGCGAGGTGCGCGCGATCGAACAGACCGCTCGGACCGTTCATGAAGTCCTCGAGCGGAATGTCGAGGCTCACCCACTCGCCGGCCGTGAGCGGCGGCGTGGACTGGTACCAGTACGTGAGCTCGCGCTCGCTGTCGGGCGCGCCCTGGTACTGGCCGTCCTCGCCGAAGTCGACCAGCTTCACCTTGAACACCTGCGAGTTGGGAACCGCCGGCACGGGCACCCACACGTCCATGTGGAAATGCGTCATCGCGTTCGCGTTGACCAGGTGGCTCGTGAACTCGATGCCGGCGTAGGTCAGGTTGCTGTACGCCTTCACGTCATCGCCGGCCACCTTGAACTCGGTGAAGGTGGAGTAGTTGTGCGACCACTCCGCCCACCACGTGTCGACGGTAACATTGGTGTAGGCGTTGCTGAAGAGCGAGATGACGTCGGATGCGGGCAGCGTGGGCGTCGGGGCGGCCGTGGTGGGCGCCGCGGTGCCCTTCACCGTGATGACGCCGGTGGCGGCCACGGTGCCGAGCGTCGCCGTGACAGTGGCCTCGCCCTCGCCGACCAGCTTGATGACACCGTTGGTCACCTTGACCACGTTGGGGTCGGATGATGCGTAGCTGAAATATCCCGGCATGTGGTCGACGACCTGGTCGACGCCGCCCACCGAGAAGGTGGTCTTCGCGTTGCCGGGATCGACGGTTGCGCCCGCGAAGCCGCTGATGGTCTTGGTCTCGAGCACGGGACGGGGATTGCTCACGCTGGCCAGGTTGGCGAACATCACGTCGTCGAAGAAGAACTCGTAGCCCTCGTTGTTCTCGGCGCCTTCGGCGAAGTAGAACAGCCCGCGCTCCTGCGAAAGCTTGGACGGAAGCGGAATGGGAATGACGAACCGCTTCCACTCCGTGCTCATGACGAGGTTCGTGCAGCTCGCCTCGTACTGCGACGTGCCCGTGTTGTCGTTGCCCAGCCCGGCCACGTTGAGCAACGCGCCGTTCCTGCTCGACTTGGCGTAGAAGACGAGCGCGTTGTAACCGGAGAGATCGCGCCAGTCGGACGACGTGAACGCGCCGCCCGCGAACCACCCGGTGGGATCGCCGGCCGCGGGCACGGTGACGCGCAGCGACGACGTGCCGCTGTACTTCTCGTTGGTCACGACGGTGATGGCGTCGTACTTCGAGTTCATGAAGGCCTGGTAGTCGACGCCTTCGGCGAGGGCATCGGTGAACACGGTGGGTTCGGTGGAAAGTGGAACGGGCTTCAGGTTTGATGTGTCCCGTTCGCAGCCGCCCAACCACGCGGCGGCCAGCGCCGCGCACGCGGCAATCGCACGGTGGAATCCTCTGGGAGTCATCGGGTTCGCCCCTCCGTGGAGGCGGTGGTGCGGCTGGAAATATAATACCACTCCATCCACTATTATGGTAATGCTTCCTCCAGCACCTGT
>DASVAK010000242.1:0-8293 GCA_036376395.1 Candidatus Krumholzibacteriia bacterium | reverse complement strand
GCGGCCTCGCGTCGGCGCGGACAAACGATCCATCCCGCCCGGGAATGGGCGCGCCGTGGGGATCGACGGTGGGATATCCCAGCGCACCGTCGATCCGGTCCTCGAGGTCCTCGGAGATGACGTGCTCGAGCTTCTCGGCCTCTTCGTGGACGCGGTCCCACGGGACCCCCAGCGCCTCGGCCAGGTACTTCTCGATCAGCCGGTGGTGGCGCACCACCTCGGCGGCGGCCATTTCGCCCGCGCGCGTCAACCGCACGCCCTGGTACGGCTCGTGGGTCAGCAACCGGAGGTCGGCCAGCTTCTTGACCATGGCGGTCACCGACGGCGCCGCCAGCGCCATGCGCTCGGCGATCGCGGACGTGGTCGCCCGCTCGGCCCATTCCTGGATCTCGAAGATGGCCTTGAGGTAGTTCTCCATGGAATGGGTCAGCGTGCCGCCCTTCCATTTTTGCCCGGCAGATTTAGCCATATCTAAACTCGATCTTATTGCATAGCTCATTCCGGGGTCAACGCACAATCTGCAGAAATTTTGGAACCGGGGGGCGGCCCGCTTCGTCATATGCGAAAGCACGGAGCGATCCCCACGCCGTGAGGTACCATGTAGCCGGTCGACGCCGGCTCCGGCCCGTTTCGAGGAGGACCATTTCCATGCACCGGCCAGGGATTCCCGCACTCATCCTCTGTTTCACCGTGCTGGCGGCGTCGGTCGCTCCGGTCGCCGGCGCCGGCGATAACAATTCGGCGGTCGATCCGACGGCGCCGCACTTCGAGCCGAACCGCACGCTCTCCTTCGACATTTCGCGGCTCTCGGAGAAGATCAAGGTCGACGGCAAGCTGGACGATCCCGCGTGGGCGACGGCGACGAAGCTCGGCAACTTCGCCGAGGTCGAACCGGGCGACAACACGAAGCCCGCGGTCGAGACCGAAGCGCTGGTCGCCTACGACGACGATTACCTCTACGTCGCCTTCCACTGTTACGACGACAACGCGTCCGCCATCCGCGCCACGCTCACCGACCGCGACCGGATGTACGCGGACGACTGGGTGGGCGTGTTCATCGACACCTTCCGCGACCAGAACGGCTACGAGTTCTGCGTCAACCCGCGCGGCATCCAGGGAGACCTGCGCCGGTCGCGCAACAACGAGGATTCAAGCTATGACGCGGTGTGGTATTCCGGCGGCCAGATGACCGACGACGGCTGGACCGCGGAGTTCGCGGTGCCGTTTCGCAGCCTGCGCTTCCCCAACGCCCAGACGCAGTCGTGGGCCATCCACCTCTTCCGCAACCGGCCGCGCGAGAGCCGCACGCAGATGTCGTGGGCTCCGCTTTCACGCGACGAGAACTGCTTCTTCTGCCAGGCCGGCGTGATGGGCGGCATCCAGGGAGTGAACCAGGGACGCAACCTGGAGATCCTTCCCTACGTGCTGGCCAGCCAGGAAGGCAACCTGAACAGCGCGGACGACACCAGCTTCAACTGGGACAACCAGGACGCCAACGGCGAGGCGGGCGTCGGGATCAAGTACGGCGTGACGCCGAACCACACCCTCGATTTCAGCTACAACCCCGACTTCAGCCAGATCGAATCGGACGCCACGCAGATCGACGCCAACACCACGTTTGCGCTCTTCTATCCCGAAAAGCGCCCCTTCTTCCTCGAGGGCGCGGACATGTTCAGCTCGATGATCGACGCGGTCTACACGCGCTCGATCAACGATCCCATCCTGGCCGGAAAGTTCACCGGCAAGCAGAACAAGAACACGGTCGCGATCATGGCCGCCAAGGACGAGGTATCGCCCTATATCGTTCCGTTCGAGGAGCAGAGCATGGGTGCACAGGGGCGCGACACGTACTCGACCATCGCGCGCTACAAGCGCGACGTCCTCCAGGAGTCCTTCGTGGGGCTGATGGCGACCGACCGGCGCTCGGCCCACGACTCCGGATCGAACACCACCTTCGGCCTCGATACGCGCCTGCGCATGAGCCAGACGTACTCGCTCCAGGCCCAGGTGCTGGGCAGTTACACCGAGGAACCCGACGACACCACGCTGTCGGCGGACTTCGACGAAATCCACTTCGGCAACGACAAGCAGTACGACTCGTTCTTCAACGGCGAGTCCTTCGGCGGCATGGCGGCGGAGGCGCAGTTCTCGCGCAGCGCGCGCCACTGGAACGCCAACCTGAACTACAACGACTACTCGCCCACGTTCCGCGCCGAGACCGGCTTCGTCACCCAGAACGATTACCGGCTGGGCACGTTCTGGACCGACTACATGTTCTACTTCGACAACAGCAAGGTGCTCGACCGGCTTGAACCCCAGCTCGAGGGCGGCCGGAAGTACAACTACGACGGCGAATTCAAAGACACGTGGCTGATGCCGTCGGTGTGGTTTCGCTTCAAGAAGCAGACCTACTTCTGGACCGGATACCTGTGGAGCGAGGAACGCTTCGCGGGCGAGCTGATCGAGGGCATCCGCCGCTGGTACACGGATTTCGACACCGACTTCAGCAAGCACGTCTCCGGCGGTGTCTACACCCGGCTCGGCCACACCATCGTTCGTGACAGCGACGACCCGCGTCTCGGCGACGAGTTCAGCTGGGGCGCATGGACGACGTTGCGCGTGATTCCGCAGCTGCGCTTCGACGGCACCTTCGACACCTTCGATCTGAACGAGCTCGACGGCGGACCCGATATCGTGTCGGCCTACGTCACGCGCGGGAAGCTCTCCTTCCAGTTCACGAAGAACCTGTTTCTCCGCGTCGTCGGCGAGTACGTGGACCAGAAGGATTACGCGAACAACGACCGCTCCTCGTCGTTCCAGGCCGATCCGCTGCTGAGCTACAAGATCAACCCGTTCACCGTGTTCTTCCTCGGGTCGTCGCACTCGTTCAACAACGAGGATGTGGATTCGGGGGTCGCGTTCCAGGACGGGTATCGCCAGACCGAGCGGTTGTTCTTCGTCAAGTTCCAGTACCTGTTCCGCGTCTAGGAACTGTCTCGTGCGTACGGCGCCGGTGATGCGGGCAGCATGGTGGTCTTTGCTGCTTGCCATCCCGGCGCTGTTCGTTTCCCCCGCGCTTGCTGATCCGAAGCTCGAATCCGCGCTGGACGGAATGAAGAATGCCGGCTACGCGTTCTCGGTGCTGGTGTCGCGCGACGGGAACGTGATCCTCGAGCGCGGTTACGGATTCGCCGATTCCGCGCGGCAATGCCCGGCCGGCGAGAGCACGCTTTACAACATCGCGTCGATCAACAAGTCGTTCACGGCCATCGCCGCGTTCCAGCTGCGACACCAGGGCAGGCTGCGCTTCGAGGAGAAGCTGCCCGCGTTCTTCCGCGACGTGCCCGCCGACAAGCGATCCATCACCGTCGAGCACCTCCTCACCCACACCTCGGGGCTGCCCCAGCGCTACGCATCCGAGGGCATGGAGACGCGCGACGACGCGGTCGGCGCGATCCTCGCCGACACGCTGGGGTCGGCGCCGGGCGCGGCGTTCAGCTATTCCAACGAGAACTACGACCTGCTCGCCGCGATCATCGAGGTCCGGAGCGCCATGGCGTACGAGCAATACGTGCGCGCGAACATCCTCGCGCCCGCCGGAATGCAGGACACGCGCTTCTGGGTCGACGTCCCGCCGCGAGCGGGTTGCCCGGTCGCTTCCGTGCTGCAGGAGCCGGGCAGCCGCGGCACGCGCGACTGGGGCTACATGGGCTCGGGCGGGATCTACGCGAGCGTCGCCGACCTGCAGCGCTGGTTTCTCGCCCTGGCCAACGGCACGCTGTTGCGGAGCGACGACCTGGCGGCGATGTGGGAGCCGCGCTCGAACGCCGGGGCGCCGGCCATCGCGCGCGGGTGGTTCATCTCGCAGACGCGGGGCGAAAAGGAGATCTGGACGCGCGGAAACGAGAGCTGGGGACACAACGCGGTGCTGCGCTGGTTCCCCGGCCGCCGGCTGCTCGTGATCGTCGCCACCAACTCGGGCGAGCTGGGCGACCGGCACACCACCGCCAACCGGCTGGTGAGCGATCGCATCGTGGAAACGATGCTGGAGGGTGGGACGGTCCGCTGACGGCTACTTCGTGTTGATCCAGACCGACTTCTTCTCGAGGTACATGTCGATGGCGTCCTTGCCGAGCTCGCGGCCGAAGCCGCTCTCGCGGAAGCCGCCGAAGGGCGAGGCCGGGTGGTACACGTTGTACGTGTTCACCCACACCGTGCCGGCGCGGAGCGCCGCCGCGACGCGGTGCGCGCGCCCGACATCCTGCGTCCACACGCCGGAGGCCAGCCCGTAGCAACTGTCGTTGGCGAGCCGCACCGCCTCGTCCTCGCTCTCGAACGGGATCACGCACACCACCGGACCGAAGATCTCCTCGCGCGCAACCGCCATGTCGTTGCGCACGCCGGTGAGCACGGTGGGCTCGAGAAAGTACCCCTTGCCGTTGACGCTGGCCGCGTTCCCTCCCGTCGCCACGCTCGCCCCCTCCTTCACACCGGCCGCGACGCGTTGCAGGATGGAATCGCGGTGCGCCCGGCTCACCTGCGGGCCGAAGCGCGTCTTCTCGTCCAGCGGATCGCCCGGCGCGTAGCGCGCCATCTTGCCGCGCACCAGCTCGACGAACTCGTCGTGGATCTTCTTCTCGACGAACAGCCGCGAGCCCGCCGCGCACACCTCGCCCTTGTTGTAGAAGATGCCGCTGCACGCGCCGTTGGCCGCCGCGTCGAGCTTCGCGTCGGCAAACACGATGTTGGGCGACTTCCCGCCCAGCTCGAGCGACACGCGCTTGATGGTTCCCGCCGCCGAGCGCATCACCGTGCGCCCCACCTCGGTGGAACCCGTGAAAGCGATCTTGTCGACGCCGCGCGAATCGAGCAGCGCCTGGCCCGCGACCGAGCCGCGCCCGGGGACCACGTTCACGACGCCGGCGGGAATGCCGGCCTCGAGGCACAGCGCGCCCAGCTTGAGCGCGGTGAGCGGCGTCGCTTCGGAGGGCTTGATGACCGCCGTGCACCCCACCGCGAGCGCGGGCGCGAGCTTCCACACCGTCAGCAGCAGCGGAAAGTTCCACGGGATGATCATGCCGACCACGCCCACGGGCTCGCGCAGCGTGTAGTTCAGAAATCCGGGAATGCCGGGGATGGTCTCGCCGCCCAGCTTGTCGGCCCAGCCCGCGTAGTAGCGGAACAGGCTGGCGACGAACGGCACCTCGATCTTCGCCGATTCGAAGATGGGCTTGCCCTGGTTGGTGGTCTCGAGGCGCGCGATCTCGGCGAGGTCGCGCTCGCACAGCTCGGCGAGCTTCCACAACAGCCGCGCGCGGGTGCCGCCGTCCATCTTCGACCACGGGCCCGACTCGAGCGCCGCGCGCGCGGACGTGACGGCCGCTTCGACCTCGGGCGCTCCGCCGCTCGCGACGTCGCAGAGCCTGGCCTCGGTTGCGGGGTTGATCAGGGTCGCCATCGCGCCGTCGCCGGCGTCGACCCATTCACCATTGATCAGAATGCGGGTGTGCTTGATGTCCAATGCGGCCTCCACTGGCTGCGATCACTTCAACAACACCATTTTCCTCGTCAGCGTCTGTTTGCCGGAGGTCAGGCGGCAGAAGTATACACCGGAGGTCGCCACTTCCCCACGCGCGTTCTGGCCGTTCCAGGGATACTGGTGGCGGCCGGGCTCCAGGGTGCCGTCGAAGAGGGTTCGCGCCGGACGCCCGCTGACGTCGAAGATTGCCAGCACCACGCGCGAGCGCTCGGCGAGCGTGAACGAAATCGTGGTCGAAGGATTGAACGGGTTGGGATGGTTCTGCTCGAGCGCGAGCCGGTACGGCGCCAATTCGACCCGCACGAGGGACGAGACGATTTCGCGATCCTGCCCGACCACGGCCAGCTGGTAGCGATAGCTGTTTCCGCGCTGCGCTCCGTCGTCGCGGTACGAACGCGCATCCGCGCGCAGCATGGCCTGCGAGGTGATGTCCACGGGCGCGTTGCCGCGCGCATCGGCGCGGTAGATCCGGAAGCCGAGTATCTCCTCGTCGGCGCTGAGCTCCCAGCGCAGGTTGACGACGTCGCCCGACACACTCGCTTCGAAGCGCGTGATCAGCACCGGCATCAGCTTGTCGGAGACCAGCAGGGTCACGGGGACGACCACTTCGGACCGGGCCGGATCGTTGTTCGCGACGATCAGGTTCGCGCTGTAGCTGCCTTCCTCGAGCCCGGCCGCGTCCAGCGTCACCGTCAATTCGGCCGTGCCACCGGGTGGAACGGTCGCGGCGGAGGGTTCGACGCGCAGCCATACCGGCACGTTCGAAAATTCGATGGCGTAGCCGTCCTGCACCAGCGCGGGGTCGAGCAGTCCGCCCGGCGCGCTGTTCCCCAGCCCCGTCGATTCGTCGGGACTCTCGATGCCGAAGCCGAGCGGCGCCACGCCGACACTCAGGTACTGGAAGCGGATGGCGTTCGTGGTCTCGAAGAGGATCACCTCGAACGTGCCGATGGGCGTGTTGTCGCCGTTCCAGATGCCGTTGTACTCGATCACGAACTGCCGGTGCGGCGCGATCCCCACGGTCTTGTAGCGCACGTACTGGGCGGCCAGGAGGTCGCGCGCCATGGGCGCGATGACGCCGTCGAAGTCGTCGGCGAACGGCACCTGGGCGGGGTAGCCGACGGCCGCGTCGCCGAAACCCAGCCATCCATTCGCACTCGCGCCGATAGCGGAGTGCTTCCCGCCGTAGTACTCGAACTCGAACCCGAGCGGAATGTCCGCGACGAATCCGTCCGAGCCGACTCCGACGTTGGTTCCGTCCTGCACGCTGATCCACTCGTAGGCCGGTCCGGCAGCGTCGTTGCTGTCGCGCCAGCGATACCCGTACGCGTCGGGACCGCCGCGCCCGAGGCGCGCCGCGGACCGCGCCGACGCGAACTTGCCCGCCGCCCCGGCGACCGGGGTTGGCGCGGTCTCTCGCGCGTGCACGTTGAAGCTGAGCTCTCCCAGGCCCGTGTTGCGAATGGTCAGTGCGCGCGCCGACGTTCCGGTGTGCGCCAGCGTGTCGATCAACGCATCCGCGCTGAGCTCGATTGCGGGCGGCTCGACGCCGACACCGGCGACCTGCAGCGAAACCGGCCCGTGGTCGGTGTCATTGCTGGTGAACGTGAGCATGCCGATCACCACGCCGGTCGCCGGCGGCGCGAAGGTGACCACCACGTCACGGCTCGAACCCGCGGGCACGACGAAATCACGGACGTCCACCGTGTACTCGGGATGATCGGAGGTGATGTCGCTCACCGTGAGCGGCCCGATCCCCGAATTCGAGACCCGCACCACCCGGTCCGCCTTGCCGCCGTAGGGCACGTTGTCGAACACGAGCAAGCCGGAGGGCGAGAGGGAGATGACGGGCGCCGGCTGCAACCCGAAACCACTCAGCAGAATCTCGAGGCTTCCCTCATCAGGATCGTTGGACGCAATGGTGAGCGTCGCGCCGATCGTTCCGGCCCGCGTGGGCGCGAAGCTGAGCGGCAGGAGCTTCTGCTGGCCCGGGGCGAGCGAGAACGCGTCGGGGCTGACGACGAAGTCGGGTTGATCGACCGACACACCGCTCACCGCCAGCAGCTCGGCGCCCACGTTGGACACCTCGAGCACGATGGTTTCGGTCTCTCCGACGTAACGGGGATGGAACGCGCCGGAGACCCGGGACGCGATATCCGGCGCCGCCATCACGTGCATCGCCACCGGAATCGCAACGGACGGGTGCGCCGGATCGTCGCTCTGGACGTCGAGAATGGCGCGGTAGTCGCCTCCGGGCCGGCGCTGCGAGTCGAACATCACGGCCAGCTCCGCGACGTCCCCGGGCATCACGGTGCCTTCCTCGGGGGAAACGGTCACCCACGAAACCGACGCGGCGGACAGCGCGTATGCCATGGCGTTGTGCAGGATATCGCCCGCCGGCAGGCCGCCTTCGTACAGGTGCTCGCACGCGATCGTGGTGACGATCACGGTGCCGCCGTAGCGGTACTCGGCGGTCGTGGGTTTGCCCGAGTTCTTCGTCCGCGTGATCACGTTCGCGCCGGGCGGCAAATCGGAAATCCAACCGAGATTGACGAAATCAGCGCTGATGAGCGGCCCGAGCCCCGCGACGATCGGATGCGCGGGCATGACGACCGCGTTCGACGGCTCGGCTGAACCGGGCAGCACCACGCCGGTTCCCGCGAGACTCACGCTGACGCCGATGGTCGCCGTGTTGTACTGCACAACGCCACCGCTCAACACGAACGACTCGAACTGGTCCTCGGCCAGGCTCAG
>DASVAK010000241.1:0-6601 GCA_036376395.1 Candidatus Krumholzibacteriia bacterium | reverse complement strand
CGAACCAGCACCGGCTCGGTGATTGGCGTCTTCGTCATCGGCGTGATCGTGCTGATCACGCTGATCGCCATCACCGCGGATAGCAGCAGCTCGTCGTCGTCGTCGTCCGGCAGCTCCTGCCCGTACGTCTACTCGTTCGATGGCAGCAACTACGTGCTCGATGCCGAGCCGCTGAGCGGCGCGATCTCGAGGGGCCTCGAGCGCAACGACCTGTGCCGGCTCGACCACGTGGCCGCGCGCGACGGCCGCTTCGAGCTGATGGTGCGCAACGAGCTCGAGGAAACGCAATACCTCGACGGCATGCGCCTGCGCGTCGTCGATCACCCCGCGGGCACGCAGGCGTGCACCGACGCGAACGGCGCGATCCTGGTGATCGCCGATCCGGCCGCGGCCACCGCCGCGCGCGACGAGAACGGCGCCGACCTGCGCCGCGTGCTCGATTCGGCCGACCACATCGCGTGGCAGCCGGTGATGCCCACGGACGATTCGTGGCAAACCATGCCGCTCCGCAACCAGCTCACCTTTTCATTTGCGAAGCCGGGTGGCGCCTCGCGCGCGAACCTGGTCGTTAACGCGTCCACCTCGCAGTGGGGCTCGATCATGATGCGCGAGATGTTGCAGGCGCGCGGCAGCGGCCTGCGCGAATGGCGCGAGTCCGTCGACTCCAACGGGCCCGCGATGCAGGAGATGGTCACCTTCAACATGCGCGAGGAGCTCTACTTCCTGCGGCTCTACGTGCGCGAGGGCGACCAATGGGTCATGCGCGGCTGGCTTCCCGGCGGCGGACCCGCGGTGTCCGAGACCCGCGTCATTCCGCTCGACCTCAGCGGTGTGACCGGCGACACGGTGGAGATCCGCGTGAGTCCCCCGCGCGGCTTCTGGGCCTTCGATTACGTGGGGATGAGCTTCGCGGAGTCCAGCGCGACGTCGCAGACCGACGTCCCGCCCGAGAGCGCGGTCCTCTCCGGCCGAAGCGACATCACCTCGACGCTCGCCACCGACGACGGAGGCCGGCACGAGATGAAGAACGTGGGCGACTCGATCCTGCTCTCCTTCCGCGCGCCGCGCCCCGCGACGGGTGGACTGCGCACCATCTTCCTCGATACGCGCGGTTACTACGAATCGCACATCGACGAGACGCAGCCCGAGCAGACGGCGCTGATCGCGCAGATGCTTTCCAACGAGGGGGCGATCGTCCGCTATTCGCTGCAGAAATACGTGGAGATGGCGGGCACGGTGGCGGTGAAGCAATGAGCACGCGGCGTTTCGCGCTCGTCACCGGCGCCGCGGGCGGAATTGGCTCGGCCGTCGCGGAGGCGCTGGCCGAACGCGGGTACGGCATCGTGCTCAACTACCGGCGCGACGACGAGCGCATCCAGCGGCTCAAGCACGCGCTGGAGGCGCGCGACACCGAGGTGCGCCTCGCGCCCTTCGACGTGACCGACGCGGTCGCCGTCGAGGCGGCGCTGCAACCGCTTCGCGACGAGCCGCTCGAGATCGACGTGCTCGTGAACAACGCCGGTGTTGCGCGCGATGCCATGCTGCTCGACCAGGACTTCGACGCGTGGAGCACGACGGTGCGCACCACGCTCGACGGCTTCTTCCACGTGACCAAAGCGGTGCTGCTTCCCATGGTCCGCCGCCGCCACGGCCGCATCATCAACATCTCATCCGTCGTGGGCGTGGTGGGCAACTCCGGGCAGGTCGCATACGCGGCCGGCCGCGCGGGACTGATCGGCGCCACCCGCGCCCTCTCGCGCGAAGTCGCGGGCCGCGGCATCACGGTCAACGTCGTGGCTCCGGGGCTGATCGACACCCCGATGACGAGCGAGCGGCCGGGCCTGCCCCGTCCGCCCATGGGGCGGTACGGAACGCCGCGCGAGGTGGCCGCGCTGGTCGCATTTCTCGCCAGCGACGATGCCGCGTACATCACCGGCCACGTCATCACCGTGGACGGCGGCCTCACCTGACTCCCGCGTAGTCGAGATCACACTCGTCCGCGCCCGCGGGCGGGTGGTATGGTGGAACATCCCGGTCGTAACGCGCACCGTCATGTCCCAGCCAACCCACCATAAACTGCGAGCCATCGTGGAGGACATCCACGAGGACATGATGCGATCGCTGGTCGACGCGTCGCACACCGCGCCTCCGGCGCGCGAACCGTTCGACGCGCGACTGGGCGAATGCGGTTTCGACGGCACAGCGGCGAGCGCAAATCACTTCCAGCGCGCCACCGTGCGCATGCTCACCGTCGATCTCTCCGACGAACAGGTCGTGACGGTCATGGAGGCGTGCCTGCTCGCGCCCTCTCCCGACGCGTCGGTGCGAAACCTGGAGCGCTACCTCGAAACCGCCGGCAATCCGTCGGTGTTTTTGCGCACCATGCTGTCTGCGCCCCCGGTGCTGAACCTGGTGACGGTGGTCTTCGGCGCGAGCGAACACCTCGCCGACATTCTCGTGCGCCAGCCGGGGCTGGCGTACTGGCTCATGGAGCAGGGCACGTGGACCGCGGTCGACACCGTGGAAAGCTACGAGGCCTGGTTCGCGGGTGAAGCGGAGCGCTTCTCGAGCGTCGAAGCGAAATTCAACGCGGTGCGACGCGCGCACCGCCAGGCGCTGCTCAAGATCGGCGTGCTCGACCTGGTGAGCGGGATCGCGGTGGAGGACGTCACCCGCCGGCTCTCCGCGCTGGCCGACGCGAGCGCACGCGTCGTGCTCGACGTGGTCTTTGACGACATCGGCGGCGATCGCGACCTCCCGCGTTCACTGGTTGTGATCGCGATGGGCAAGCTGGGCGGCGGCGAGCTCAATTACAGCAGCGACATCGACCTCATTTTCGCCAGTAACGAAGCGGACGATGAAACCATGCACCACTACGCGCGCGTTGCGCGCCGTTTCACCGACGCGATGTCGGCGCTCACCGAGGAGGGCTACCTCTACCGCGTCGATCTGCGCCTGCGACCGGACGGCAAGGCGGGGCCGCTGGTGAACTCGGACGTGGCGTTGCGCGTGTACTACGAGCACCGCGGCCGCCCGTGGGAGTTCCAGGCGCTGCTCAAGGCGCGGCCCATCGCCGGCGACATCGAGCTGGGCGAGCGCCTCCTCGCCGATCTCGGCCAGCTCATCTTCAACCCGGCGCTCCCCTATTCGCCGCTCGAGACCGTGGGCGCCATGCGCGAGCAGATCAAGGACCACGCGCGCGCGCAACAGCGCGGCCACAACATCAAGCTGATGGCGGGCGGCATCCGCGACATCGAGTTCATCGCGCAGGCGCTGCAGATCATCCACGCGCCGCAGCATCGCGCTCTGCGCACGCCGACGACGCTCATCGCGCTGTCCGAGATCCGCCGCCTGGGCCTGATGAGCGAGTGGGACGTCGACAACCTCTCGGCGGCGTACCGCTTCTTCCGCCTCGTCGAGCATCGGCTGCAGATGATGCACCAGCTCCAGACCCACACGCTCCCGGATTCCGAAGAGGAGATCGCGCTGCTCGCGCGTCGCGTGTCGAACGGACCGCTGGGATCGTTCACTACCGACACCTTCATCGAAACACTCTCGAAACATTTGAACCACGTGCGCACGCTGGCCGACAGCTTCTTCGCCGGCGAGTCCGTGCACCCGCACTCGGTACTGCTCATGCTCCCCGAAGACAGCGAACGCGCCATCGCGATCATCCGGCAGTACGGAATCGCCGACGTGGGTCGCGCCATCCGCACGCTGCACGCGATGGCATACGGATCGTTTCCCCGGCTGCTCGACCGGCGCGCGCGCGCCGCGTTCGAGGACCTGCTTCCGCTGTTGCTGCGCGACGCATCCGAAACCGCGAATCCGGAGCAGACGCTCGCGCACGTAGCGTCCATCGCGGCGGCGGAGAAGAGCGAGGCGACGTTCTACCGCATGCTGGTCGATTCGCCGTCGATCCGGGGGCTGGTGATGGGTATCGCGGGCATGTCGTCTTTGTTGACGCGCGAGCTGTGCGCGCAGATCGGCGTGCTGGATTCGCTGATCGAGGACGACGGCGGTACCGTCGACGCAATGCTCTCCGATGTTCCCGAATGGGAACGCTTCGCCGCGACGGATGCGACCGCGCGCGCCGTCCGCACCGGCGTGGCCGCCGAGCGGCAGAACCGCGAGCGGCTCTGGTTCGAGCGTTTGCGGTTGTACACGTTCGCCGATTGCCTGCGACACCGCTTCGCGGCGGGACCGCACGGAATCACGGGTGAGCTGGCGCGGGCGCATGCGGCGCGGCTCCACCTCACCGCCGCGTTCCAGGAGATGGTGCCCGAGAAGGAGCGCGTGGCGGTGTTCGCGTTCGGGTCGCACGCCACCGGCGAGCCGCGCATCCACAGCGACCTCGACCTCATCGTGGTGGCCGACGGAGTGGACCTCCCCGAGCTGATGACGCGCGTCCAGGCCATCAACAGCTGGTTCGTCGACGGGCGGATCCTGAAGCTCGACTTCCGCCTGCGCGCGGAGGGTGCGAGCTCACCGCTGGTACAGGACCTCGCCTTCTACGACGACTACTTCGCGCGGAGAGCGTCGCTGTGGGAGCGGATCGCGTTTGCGAAGTGCGCGTTCTGGTGGGGCGGCGAGGAGATCCGTCGCCAGTTCCAGCGCCGGCTGCGGTCGTTCGCGGTGCGGCCGTTCTCGAAAGAGGAAGTCGTGCAGCTCGCGCAGATGCGGCGACGCGTCGAGGGCCTGGCCCCGAAGCACTTCACCGAGTGGGACACCAAGCGCTCGGCGGGCGGGCGCTATGACATCGAGTACCTGAACGCCGTGGGAATGGCGGAAACGTGCGGCGACCGACTCGATTACTTCACGATGAGCACGGCCGAGCGCGTGCGCGCGCTGGTGCAGTCGGGCTACCTGTCGCGGGCAGACGGCGCGGTGCTGGAAGAAGCGCTGTCGCTGTTCACGCGCGTCGAGCATTTCATCGAGCTGCAGGAGATGACACACCCGGGGAGCGAAGCCAAAGCGCAACGCGTGCAGCAGATTCTGTCGATGGCTCTCCCTCTGGCCAACGAGGGCTGGGTCGATGCACGGGATACTCTCTCGCAAAGCAAGGCCGCGGTCAGAAATCTCTTCACCCGCGTCTTTGGGAGTTGAATTGACGTGCTGGCGACTCTCGTCAATTTGATCCTTGCAACGGCCATCTTTGCACAGGCTCCAATCGACACGATTTCCAGGGAAGCGGTGCAAAGGATGGCGGAAGCACCGATCACGCCCTCGATGGCGGATCCCCGAAAGCTGGCGGAAGAGCTGTTGATCGAAAGGTGGCTCCCTCTCGTGACCCGGGACCCGGACGCCTTTCACACGCGGGGTATCGAGATCAAAGATCCCGGGCTGGGCGAACCGTTTCTCGAAGCGTGGCTCCAGGGAGATGATCTGGGTCGTTACCGCGATTCGTCAGTGGATGATCCGCGCCCCTTCGCCAACCACCTCAGTTACGCATTTCCCATCCATGTCGCCGGGCGCTCCGCTCCCGTGATGTGGCTCGTCGTGTTCCGCGATCGTGACGACAACGTCAAACGATCGATGCCCGACGATCATTTTTGCTTCTGGGGTTTTTACATGGGCGGGGGAGGCATCACAAGCGAGGCGACTCGTCTTCGCGAGCAATACAATGGCCAGGTCACCTTCGTCAAATTTGTGGATACGGGCATGGAGACCATCATGGTAGAAAGCCCGACCGGCGAGATAGCCGGGCTTTACAAAGACATGCTGACGACACCGAACAGGATTGCCCGCCAGGTCAAACGCAACCTGCAGAACTATTGACCGGACTCAATGAGTTCCAGAATTCTGTCGCGCTTCGTGGGGTCGAGATCGTTTCCGTAGAAGGACATGAACAAGTGACGACGCACCAGGCGAGGGTTCGCCGCCTGCTCCGGCGACAGCCCGGCGACCACGAGCTTTCGGGCGCTTGCGAGCATATCGCCGGCCATGGCGAGACGCTCACCGGCGGATAGAGCCATCAACATCTCCTCGTAGCGTCGTTCGGTCGCAGTAATTGCTTTAATCATGATTGCCTTGCTCTATCCAGCTCATCTATCACGCCGAGTGCTTTCGCCCATTTCTCCAGGTATTTCCAATCCAGCTTCTGCGCCGTCCTGACCAGGCCCGCGATGTCTCGCTGCTGCATCTCGGATCCGCTTTCCTTCGACCAGTCCAGTTTGGAGAGAATAAGGTCCTCCGGGGAGACCACCCAGCAAGATCCGACCTCCATCTCGATTCGGCGACGACGGCTGAACTCGAGTTCGCGAAACTCGCCGTGCTTGCACGGTATCAAGTCGGCTTTGATGAGCCACTCTTTGTGGATGATATTGAACATGTCGCCGGTTCGCAAGGCAGCCAACACTTCGTCGCGATCGACATAGCAGTCCGGAGAAAACACCGACACTAGCACGTCAAGCGAACGGAGATCGCATTGCACGACGACGTCGATATCCCGCGTCATCCGCGGAACGGCGTAGAACGTCATCGCCACCGATCCCGTCAGCATGTATGGGATTGCGGCCTTCTCGAGGCGCGCATCGATCAGCGCAATGAACTTGAGCAAGTCGTCCTGAATCATCTGGCGCCCGCCCACGCGTCGATCGCG
>DASVAK010000225.1:0-5842 GCA_036376395.1 Candidatus Krumholzibacteriia bacterium | reverse complement strand
GACTGGTAGCTCATGAACGGCATGTCGCCGACCAGCAGCGCGCGCGGGTGTGCTCTTGCCACCGCCTTGAGATGGTGGACCATTTCATCCACGGTCACCGGAAGCGTGTTCTCGTAGCCGAGCAACACGTTGCCGACGCTGTCGCCCACCAGGATCACCTCGACGCCCGCCGCGTCCTCGATGCGCGCGGTCGGGCAGTCGTACGCCGTCAGCACGACGATCTTCTCGCCGCGCCGTTTCATCTCGAGCAGGGTCTGGACGGTGACTTTCGGGCGCGCGCTCACCGCGTCTCCCACGACGGCACGTAGAACTCGGTGTTGACGACCGGCTCGGAAATACGTTTCAGGAGGTCGGCGAAATGGCGCTCGTCGTTCACGAAGTCCATCGCGTCGGTGTTCACGATCAGGAGCGGGCCCGCCGAGTAGTTGAAGAAATAATGGTTGAAGGCGTCGTTGAGCGCGTCGAGATAGTCGCGCGAGAGCGCGCGCTCGTAGTCGCGCCCGCGCATCTGCACGCGATCGAACAGCACGGACGCCGAGGCCTGCAGGTAGACGGCCAGGTCCGGCCCCGCCACCTTCGCCTCGAGCTCGGTGGCGACGCGCTCGTAGAGCGCCAGCTCGTCGTCGCCGAGAATGACGTTGGCGAAGATGCGGTCGCGCGCGAACACGTAGTCGAACACGACCAGGTCCGCGAACAGGTCGTTCTGGCGCAGCGAGAGCTGCTGCTTGTAGCGATTCATGAGGAACACGAGCTGGGTCTGGAACGCGTACGCGCCGGCATCCTCGTAGAAGCGCTCGAGGAACGGGTTGTCCTCGACACGGTCCTCGACCAGCCGGCCGCCCAGCCGCCGCACGATGAGGCGCGACAGCGACGTCTTCCCCACCCCGATGTTGCCCTCGATGGCGATGCGCGAGCAGCCCCGCGCGAGAATCCGTTCGCGAATGTCGGAGTAGAATGCGTCCATCGTCATCCGATCGCGCGGCCCGAGACACGTTCGACCCGCGAACCCGGTCCGAGCGCCGCCACCAGCTCCCCCACCGTCGTGCCTGTGCGCGGGCAGACGAACTCCGGGGCGATCTCCCGCAGTGGAATCAATACATACGCGCGCTGGTGGAAACGGGGGTGCGGCAGGATCAACGGCCCGAAGACACCCGTCCGGGTGTCGTAGGAAACGAGATCGAGATCAATCTCGCGCGACTGCTGGTGGCCACCGGTTCGTCCCATGTCCGCCTCGATCGCTTTGAGACGATCTAACAGATCAACCGGGGGAAGTAAAGGTTCAACTTCCGCCACCGCGTTGATGAAGCGGGGCGCGCCGGCGATGCCGTCCGCTTCGGATTCGTAGAGCGAGCTGATCGCGCGCAGCCGCGCGGCGCCGGTGGTTTCGAGCGCGCGCAGGCCCGCGAGCACGGACGCCTCCCGGCGTCCGAGGTTCGATCCTGCTCCGATGTAGGCGATCACCGGTGGGGACGGCGACGTGGTCAGAGCATGGGCGCGTCGCGCGCGAGAAATACTTCGACGTGGGAGAGATTGTTGGGAAAGGGCAGGTTCAGCTTCCGCAGGCGGATCTCCACCCGCGACACCGGGAATCCTTCCACGATGGCGGCGCAGATCTCGTCGCCCAGGGATTCGAGGAGACGGTAGCGCTTCTCCCCGCCGACGACCTCCATCACCTTGCCGTAGACGGACTCGTAGTTGATCGTGTCCGGAAGCGAATCGCTGCGGCACGCCGCCGACAGATCACAGTGGATGTCGAGGTCGATCTGGATCTTCTGACCGACCTCGCGTTCCGCCGGCGAAACGCCGTAGAACCCGAACACGGTGATGTCCTTGAGGCGAATGACGTCGGACACGCGCGTTGTCCTCAGTTGACCAGGCCGTTGAGATCGCGCGTGTGAATCGCGGGGGTACCCCCGCTCTCGGGCGTGAACGTCGGGTAGATCATCAGGTTGCCGCTCGTCCACCGCGGGGCCAGCGACATGAAGCCGCGATACGCCCCCGCGTTGCCCCCGAGGTCGGCCGCCGTCACGGCCACCGGCGCCGACAGCTTGCCGGCGCCGATGTCCAGCGCGTTGAACCACGCGCCGCCGCCGCGCGTCACCCGGTACAGGATCCAGTTCCCGTCCGGAGAGAAGGCGACGTCGCGGAAACCGTCGCCCTTCGGCCCGGTGATCCGATCGGTCACGACACCGTCGACGGTCACGGTCGAAATGCGCGAAAACGTTTCCTGCTCATCGTCGGTGACCGTGAAACAGGCTGCCAGCATGCTGCCGTCCGCGGACCACGTGACCTCGAGCGCACGGATGATCTTGGGGACGGCGATGTCGTTGCCGCCGGTCGGCGTCATCTGGATCAGGTGCAGCGCGTTGTCGGCCGCGGCGATGGCGAGCACGGGCGACACCGGGTTCCAGGTCATGGGCGGCCGCTTGAGGTCCCGCGGCGCGCCCGCCACGATCTGGCCTCCCGTGTTGGTCAGGCGCTTCGACGCTGCAATCGAGCCATCCACGTCGTTGCCCGTCATGGGCGAGGCGTACAGCTCCCACTGGCCGGTGCGCGCTTTGTCGAGCACGTAGACGAGCCAGTTGCCGTCGGTCGAGAAGGTCGGGAAGAAGGCGCGCGGGAAATCGTACTCGGCCGTCACGAGGGTGCGCTTGTTCGCGACGATATCCTGGATGTAGACGAGGAACGAGTCGGTGCCCTGCGGTGGATTCCAGTCCTGCGCCCAGCGCTGGTACGCGACCACCTGGCCGTTGGGCGAGAACGCGGGCATGTCGAAGCGGTTGCGGTCCGGGAGGCCGGGCTTGGCGCCGTCGACGGTGAGCCGGGTATAAGTCCCCGCCGCGAAGTTGCCGACGTAGATGTGCCGCGGCCGGATGACGGTGGCGAACACGGTGGTGTCCGCGGCAAACGCATTCATCGTCCCGTCGAGAGAATAGGTCGTGTTCAACTGCAGACCCGTCGCGGGGACGAGGGGCGGAATCGGATCCGACGCGGCCCCGCTGACGTACTGGCGTGAATCCACGCCGCGGGTCACGTCGAAAGTGAGGAGGTAGTGGAAATCGGGACCGTTGTTGATCAGATCGACCTGGCCCGCCAGGCTGGAAATGATCTCGGTGCCCAGGCCGATGTACACGGTCGAGGATCCGCTCGCCGAGTTGACGTGGTTGGTCGCCTTCGCGGTGATGGTGAATACCCCGGGATCATCGGGCGAGACCCAGCGCACGGTCTGCTTGTTGTCCTCGAGGAAGGTCCCGCCGTTGGCGGTCCACTCCATGACGGGAAAGTCGCCCTCGTTGGGCGCCGACGAGGTGACCACGGCGGTCAACACGAGCGTGTCCCCCGGTTCGCCGACCTTCGGGTCCGAGATCACGGAGCTAACGGTGAGCGGTGCCGTCGGGCCGCTGACCACTTCCTCGGGCTGCTTGTCTTCCTCGCACGCGGCGAGTGCGATCCCGATCATGGCGGCCAGTACCCACGCGCTCGACCTCGAAACGCTCTTCGTCTTCACCTGCAAAACCTCCACTGCGGGGCTGCGTATCCACAACCCGGCCGGGTTGCCCGGCCGAATTGACTCTTTGGGAACGGAATAAAGGACACACCAGGTGGGGTGGATCTTTGTCGCTACGATAGCCGTCCATCCCGCTATTTTTCAAGGGGATTTTGGACCTCCCCCTCCTCCTTCAAACCACCTGTGCGCGGCGCCGGGCGGGCCCCCGCGGGTCCTGTCGCCGGCCACCCCGGATCAACTCGCCGCGCTCGTTATCGCGGCGAGTTGCCGGGGCCTCCGGCCGGCGCCACCCGCTTGTGCACGGATGCCCTTGCGACGCCGGAGGACCGGGCATGGTGCGCGCGAAACGGCCCGTCCGCGGGAGCGAAGGAGGATCACCCGACGAGGCCGCCGTAATGTGATTGCGGCCGAGGAAGGGAAGCCGACTGAAGCGGAGCGCGGGCCGGAAGCGCGCAGCCATGCCCGGGCCGGAGCTACCACGAAGTGCCGCCGAGTCGCACGGCTGACTGGAGACGCACACGCGATCGGATCGGGGTGGAAAAAAAGAAAACGCGCCGCCGGTCGCGAGACCGACGGCGCGTTCGTGATCCCGGTTTGGGGATCGATCAATACATGTCGCCCATGCCGGCGCCGGCGCCGCGCGCGGGCGCTTTCTCCTCTTCCGGAATGTCCGTGACCACGGCTTCCGTCGTGAGGAGCATGGCCGCGACGCTCGCTGCATTCTGCAGCGCGCTGCGCGTCACCTTGGTGGGATCCACGATGCCGGCCTTGAACATGTCGACATACTCGCCGGTGGCGGCGTTGTAGCCGATCGCCTCGGCCTGCTTGAGCACGTGCTCCACGATGAGCGAGCCTTCGGCACCCGCGTTGAGCGCGATCTGGCGCAGCGGTGACTCGAGGGCGCGACGGATGATCTCGACGCCGAGGGCGGCGTCGCCGGTCTCCTTCACTTTCTCGAGCGCTTTGGCCGCGCGCAGGAGCGCGATGCCGCCGCCGGGCACGATGCCCTCTTCCATCGCCGCACGCGTCGCTTCCTTGGCGTCCTCGACGCGGGCCTTCTTCTCCTTCATTTCGACTTCGGTCGCCGCGCCGACATTGATCACCGCAACGCCCCCGGCCAGCTTGGCCAGACGTTCCTGCAGTTTCTCCTTGTCGTACTCGGACGTCGTCTCTTCGATCTGGCGGCGGATCTGGGTCACGCGCGCCTTGATGTCGGCCAGCTTGCCCGCGCCCTCCACGACCGTCGTGTTGTCCTTGTCGATCGTGATGCGCTTGGCCTTGCCGAGATCGGCGACGGTGGTGTTCTCCAGCTTGAAGCCGGCCTCTTCGCTGATCACGCGGCCGCCCGTGAGGATCGCGATGTCCTCGAGCATGGCCTTGCGGCGGTCGCCGAAGCCCGGCGCCTTCACGGCGCACACCTGCAGCGTGCCGCGCAGCTTGTTGACGACCAGGGTCGCCAGCGCCTCACCCTCGACGTCCTCGGAGATGATCAGCATGGGACGGCCCATCTGCGCGACCTTCTCCAGGATCGGGAGCAGGTCCTTCATCGACGACACTTTCTTGTCATAGATGAGGATGACGGCTTCCTCGAGCGTGACTTCCATGCGCTCGGCGTTGGTCACGAAGTACGGTGAGAGGTAGCCGCGGTCGAACTGCATGCCCTCGACCACGTCGAGCGTGGTCTCCATTCCGCGCGCTTCCTCGACGGTGATGACGCCGTCCTTGCCCACCTTCGCGAACGCATCCGCGATCAGCTTGCCGATCTCGGGATCGTTGTTCGCGCTGATGGTGGCGACGTTGCCGATCTCGTCATCCTTGACCTTCTTGCTCTTGCTCTTGAGCTCCTCGACGACGGCGTCGACGGCCTTCTGGATGCCCTTCTTGATGTACATCGGGTTGGCACCGGCGGTGACGTTCTTGATGCCTTCCTTGATGATCGCCTGCGCGAGAATGGTCGCCGTGGTGGTGCCGTCGCCCGCGACGTCCTGCGTCTTGGTGGCGACTTCCTTCACCATCTGCGCGCCCATGTTCTCGTACGGATCCTCGAGCTCGATCTCCTTGGCAATGGTGACGCCGTCGTTGGTGACGGTCGGGCTGCCGAATTTCTTGTCGAGGACGACGTTGCGTCCCTTCGGGCCGAGCGTGATGCGCACCGCGTTGGCCAGCTTGTCGACACCGGCCCGGAGCTTCTCGCGAGCCTCGGCGTCGTAGATCAACTGCTTCGCCATGTGTTTTCCTCCTGTGTCTTCGATATGGTTGGAATTAACGGCCTAGAGAATCGCGAGGATGTCTTCCTCTTTCATGACGAGGCACTTGCTGCTCTCGATCTCGATC
>DASVAK010000218.1:0-8928 GCA_036376395.1 Candidatus Krumholzibacteriia bacterium | reverse complement strand
CGAGCTCGCCGAGCTCAAGGCCGACCCGACGTCGCCCGCGCAGGGCGTCGTGGTGGAGACCAAGAAGGAAGAAGGGCGCGGCATCCTGGTGACGGTGCTGGTCCAGCAGGGCACGCTCAACATCGGAGACGTGTTCGTGGTGGGCAACGAGTACGGCAAGGTCCGCTCGCTGTTCGACTACAACGGCAAGTCGGTCCGCCACGCGGGTCCGTCCACACCGGTGGTCGTGCTCGGCCTCGACGGCCTGCCCGAGCCGGGCGATTCGCTGATCGCGGTGAAGAACGAGCGCGAAGCGCGCGAGGTCGCGATCAAGCGCCAGGAAGTGACGCGCACGAAGGAGCTCCAGCCCACCAAGGCGCTCACCCTCGAGCAGCTCTACGAGCAGATGCAGAGCGGCGAGGTCAAGGAGCTCAACATCATCCTCAAGTGCGACACCAACGGTTCGGTGGAAGCACTGCGCGATTCACTGGTGCCGATGCAGGTCGAGAACATCAAGGTCAACGTGATTCACGCCGCCGTCGGCGTGGTGTCGGAGTCCGACGCGCTGCTCGCCCTCAACACGGGCGCGGTCATCATCGCGTTCAACACCAAGGTGAGCCCCAAGGCGAAGGACATCATCAAGCTCAAGGGCATCGACGTCCGCAGCTACAAGATCATCTACGAGGTGCTCGAGGACATCGACAAGGCCATGAAGGGCATGCTCAAGCCCGTGTTCGTGGAACGCGTGCTGGGCCGCGCCGAGGTACGCAAGCTCTTCCACGTCGGCAAGCTGGGCACCATCGCCGGCTCCATGGTGACCGACGGGCAGATCGTGCGCAGCGCCAACGTGCGCGTGCTGCGCAACGAAGAAGTCATCTTCAACGGAAAGATCTCGTCGCTGAAACGCTTCCAGGACGACGTGCGCGAGGTGAACACGAATTTCGAGTGCGGCATCGGGCTGCAGGGATTCGACAAGCTCATCGAGCACGACATCATCGAGGCGTATGTCGTCGAGGAAAAAGCGCGCGTGTTCTAGCCCGGCGCGCGTCGCGGCGGGAACGTCGCGCGCATCCGCGCCGCCAACACGATGTTCGTCAAGGTCCTGACGGTCGACCTGTTGATCCCCGGCTGCTCCTCCCTCAAAGAAAAGCGGTACGTGCTGCAGAGCCTCAAGTCGCGGCTGAGGGGACGGTTCAATGCTTCGATCGCCGAGGTCGACCACCAGGACAAGTGGCAGCGCTCCACGCTGGCGGTCGCTATCGTGGGATCGGATCACCGGTCGGTGGACGAGACGTGCGGCCAGGTGCGGCGCTTCATCGAGGGCGACCACCGCGTGACGGTCGCGGACGCGCTGGAGGAATTTCGTTAGCGTGGGGCTTGTGAAAATAGTGCTTACTCCCGTAACGGGAGTGAACTTTTCCCGGCGCGCAACGCGACGGGCTCCTGGCTAGCCCTCGCGTTGCGCGCGGCAGGCCAAACGACGGAAAGATCATGTCCAAGTACCGGATTGAACGCATCAACGAGACCATCAAGGAAGTCCTGAGCGAGATCGTGCTCAACGACATCAAGGACCCGCGCCTGGGCCTGGTGACCATCGTGCACGTGAAAGTCGCCAAAGACCTCGCCACCGCGCAGGTCCACTTCAGCGTGCTGGGCGACCAGGAGCAGCGCGACATGTCGCTCAAGATCCTGAAGGGCGCGAGCGGCTTCATGCGCCACGCCATCGCCAACGCCATCGACGTGCAGCACGCGCCCGACCTGCGCTGGCACTACGACGATTCGCTCGACCGTGCCTTCCGCATCAACGAAGTCCTGCGCCAGACCGGCACGCCGTCCACCACCGCGGAGGCGCGTCCGCGCCCGCCGGTCGAGGACGCCGGCAACGCAGAAACCGACGAGGACGAAACCACGTGAAGAACCGCTTCGATCATCGCGTATTCGTGATCGACAAGGCGCCCGGGCCGACGTCGTTCGACGTGGTGGCGCGCGTTCGCCGGGTGACGGGGCTGCGGCGCGTGGGGCACGCAGGCACGCTCGATCCGCTCGCGCGCGGTGTGCTCCTGGTATGCACCGGCCTCGCGACGCGTGCCGTCGAGCACTTCATGGACCTCGAGAAGGAGTACCACTTCGACATCCGGCTCGGCGTCGAAACGGCGACGCTGGATGCGGAAGGGCCGGTGCTCCGCGACGTGCCCGTGGGCGACATCGCGATGGAGCGGCTGCGGGAGGTGGCCGCGACGTTCGTCGGCGACTACCTGCTGACGCCGCCGGTGTTCTCCGCGCTCAAGAACAAGGGCCGGCGCATGTACGCGATGGCGCGCGCCGGTGAGGTCAGCGAAACCGCCGAGGCGGCGACGCCGCGCCAGGTGAAGATCCACGCCTTCGAAGTGACCGGCGCCGATCTGCCCATCGTGCACTGCGTGGTGCGCTGCTCGCGCGGCACCTACGTGCGGTCGCTGGCGCGTGATTTCGGCGAGAAGCTCGACCTGCCCGCGTCGGTGGACACGCTGACGCGCGCGCGCATCGGCGCGTTCACCACGCACCACGCGATTTCGAGCGAAGCGCTGGTCCCCGAGCGCGCCGGCGAGCTGATCGGCCTCTCGCTCGACGAGGCGCTCTCGTTCCTGCCCGGCGTGGTGCTGGGAGCGCGCGCGGCGCGCGAGCTCCAGTTCGGCGGATTGCCGCTCCGGCAGGACGTGCTGGAGAAAATCGGCGATACCAGCGGCGGCGCGATGCGGCTGATGGACGAGAGCCGCGTGCTGATCGCCGTGGGCTACCGCGATCCCGACCGGCCGCGCGATCCGCTGCGCGTGTGCGATTCGTTCCGCCTCTGCATTGAACCTGCCGCGGCCGGCGGAACGCCGGCCCAGAAAGCGCACGAGGAAAGGTAGCGCACCCCGATGCCGTTCGCGGTTGCGCGAAGCCTGGAAGAGCTGACGTCGCACGCGCCGTCGCGCACGGGTGTGACCATCGGCGTGTTCGACGGCGTGCACCGCGGCCATCGCGCCATCCTCGACGCTCTCGTCGCGCGCCGCAACGCGGGCGCGGTCGACAGCGCGTGGGTGGTGACGTTCGATCCGCACCCGCTCACGGTGACGAAATCCCGCGAGACGCCGCAGATCCTCACCACCATCGACGAGCGCCTGGAGCTGTTCTCGCGCACCGCGGTCGATGGCGTGTTCGTGCTCCCCTTCAACGACACGACCCGCCACATCGAGTACCGCGATTTCATCCAGCGCTACTTCCTGGACGCGATGGATATGCGCGAACTGGTGATCGGCTACGACTGCCATATCGGTTACAGGCGCGAGGGAACGCCGGAGCGCGTGGCGGCGGAAGGCGTGCTGCGCGGGTTCCCCGTGACGATCGTGCCGCCCGTCCGCCTCGACGCCGAGGTGGTCTCCAGCACGACCATTCGCAAGACGCTGGCGGCCGCCAACATCGAGCGGGCCAACCAGCTCCTGGGCCACCCCTACCTGCTGCGCGGCAAAGTCGTCCACGGGCAGGGGAGGGGCCGCGACATCGGCTTTCCGACCGCCAACCTGGAGATCGCCGACCCGGCCAAGCTCTGGCCACCGACCGGTGTCTACGCCGTCCGGGTGGGCTGGCGGGGGTGGATTTACGACGGGATGATGAACGTGGGCCGGGCGCCCACCATGAAGCGGGGCCACGAGGACGAGATCGAGGTCCACATCCTGGACTTCGACAACCACATCTACGGCGACGAAATCTCGGTCTGGTGCGAGGCGCACCTGCGCTCCGAGCAAAAATTCCCCACCGTGACGGCGCTGATCGAGCAGCTCAACCGCGACCGGCAGCGGGCGCGCGGAATCCTGTCCCGTGACCCGGTCGATTTCCGGGGATAGTTTCGTCCTTAACTTCAATCAACGGACGTGCTTGCACATTTGTTGCTTTACACCCCCAACACCCTGTGATAGGGTTCCACCCCGGCGGTCGGCTCCACGCTGACTGCAACCATCGTGTCGCGTACCGATTTAGGGCAGGAGGTGATCAGACGATGGTTATGAACACGGATCAGAAGAAAGATATTATCGAGAAGTACAAGCTCCACGACAAAGACTCCGGCTCCGCCGAAGTTCAAATTGCTCTCCTCACCGAGCGCATCAAGATGCTGACGGAGCACTTCCAGATCCACAAGAAAGACCACGCGTCGCGCCGCGGGCTCCTCAAGCTCGTGGGACGGCGCCGGAAACTCCTGGACTACCTCAAGAACAAGAAAATCGAGAGCTACCGGGAGATGATCAAGCAGCTCAATCTGCGCAAGTAGCTCCCCTGGCGGGAGCTGCCCGGGGCAGCCTTTGAGCAAGATGTCTGCGGACGCAAGGGAACAAGCGTCCGCTTTACCCTTGTTGGCCGCATACATGGCGGGTCAGAAAGAAGCTAATGGGAATCCAGACAGTCACACGCATGGTGAACGGGCAGCCGTTCAGTATTGAAACAGGACGCATGGCCAAACAGGCGGACGGCGCCGTCGTCGTCCGCATGGGCGAGACCATGGTCCTCGTCGCGGTGGTTGCCGCGCAAACCAGGACCGACCGGGATTTCTTCCCGCTCACGGTCGAGTATCGCGAGAAGTTCTATGCCTCCGGGCGCATCCCCGGGGGCTTTTTCAAACGTGAGGGCCGTCCGGGCGAGCGCGAAACGCTCACCGCGCGCCTGATCGACCGGCCCATCCGGCCGCTCTTCGACAAGCACTACATGTGCGAGACGCAGGTCATCGTGCAGCCGGTCAGCTACGACGGGATCAACCATCCCGACGTGCTCGGCATCGTGGGCGCCTCCGCGGCGCTCGCGCTCTCCGACATTCCGTTCTCGGAGTTCGTCTCCGCCGTCCGCGTGGGACGCGTGGAGGGACAGTTCATCGTCAATCCGACCGTCGAGCAGATGGAAACGAGCGACATGGACGTGGTCATCGCGGGCACCGACGACGCCGTGCTGATGGTGGAGGGCGGTTGCAAGGAAGTCAGCGAAGAGGAAATGCTCACCTCCGTGCGCTTCGGCCACGAGGAGATCAAGCGCCTGAACAATCTCCAGCGCGAACTGGTGAAGGCCTACGGCGCGAAGGAAAAGCGCAAGGTCGAGCAGCCCGAGACGTTCGACGCCATCGACAAGCGCGTGGCGGCGGACTTCACGGGCGCCATCAAGGATGCGCTCAAGATCGGCAAGAAGCTCGCGCGCCAGGAAGCGCTCAAGAAGATCCACGACGACGCCATCGCGAAGTACGCCGAGGAATTCCCGGACCAGAGCGCATACGTGGCGGGCGTGGTTCACGAGATCGAGCGCACCGTCATGCGCGACATGATTCTCGACCAGAACCTCCGCCTCGACGGACGCGGCCTCACCGACATCCGTCCGATCACGTGCGAAGTGGGAGTCCTCCCGCGCGCGCACGGTTCGGCGCTCTTCACGCGCGGCGAGACGCAGAGCCTGGTCAGCACCACGCTCGGCACCACCGAGGACGAGCAGATGCTCGACACCATCGAGGGTGAGAGCTGGAAGCGCTACATGCTCCACTACAACTTCCCCGCGTTCAGCGTGGGCGAAGTGGGCCGCTTCGGCGGTCCCGGCCGCCGCGAGATCGGCCACGGAGCGCTCGCCGAGCGCGCCATCCGGCCCATGATCCCGGAGAAAGACAAGTTCCCGTACACCATCCGCATCGTGTCGGAGATCCTGGAGTCGAACGGCTCCAGCTCGATGGCATCCGTATGCGGCGGCAGCCTCGCGCTCATGGACGCCGGGGTGCCGGTCGAGAAGCCGATCGCGGGCATCGCGATGGGTCTCGTCATCGAGGGCCAGCGCGTGGCCGTGCTGAGTGACATCCTGGGCGCCGAGGATCACCTGGGCGACATGGACTTCAAGGTCACGGGCACCGCCGACGGCATCACGGCCTTCCAGCTCGACACCAAGATCGCGGGCATTTCCGACGCGGTCATGATGAAGGCGCTGAACCAGGCCAAGACCGGACGCATGCACATTCTCGGCGTGATGAACCAGACCATCGCCGCGTCGCGCGCGGACATTTCGCCGTACGCGCCGAAGGTCACCACCATCACCATCCCGACCGACAAGATCCGCGAGATCATCGGACCGGGAGGCAAGGTCGTGAAGCGGATCCAGGAAGAGTCCGGCGCGAAGATCGAGATCGAGGACGACGGCACCGTGCGCGTGATCGCGGTCAACACCGAGAGCGCGGAGATCGCGCTCGCGAGAATCCGCGAGATCACCGCCGAGCCGGAAGTCGGCAAGGTGTACGAAGGGGAAGTGCGCAGCATTCTCGCCTTCGGCGCCTTCGTTCAGATCCTCCCCGGCAAGGACGGGCTGCTGCACATCTCGGAGATCGCGCACCGCCGCCTCGAGCGCGTCGAAGAAGAGCTCAAGGTGGGCGACATCGTGAAGGTCAAGGTGCTCGAGGTCAACGGCGACGGCAAGATTCGCCTGAGCCGCAAGGCGCTCATCGAGAAGCCGGAAGGCTACGTCGAGCCCGAGCACAGCGATCGCCCGCGTGGAGACCGCGAGGGCGGTCGGGACGGTGGACACGGCGGCGGACGCCGTCGCGAGCATTCGCGCCCGCGCCGCTAAGAACGCAACGCATCATCGCTTGCAACGCCCGCCCGGAGGTCATCGACCGCCTGGCGGGCGTCGTCTTTGAAGGAGCAACATCATGGTAGCCGCACGCATTGCGAAGAAGATCGTGCTTCCCAACGGGCTCACGATCCTGCACGAACGCAACCCCATCTCGAAGGCCTTCTGCCTCGGCGTGTGGACGCGCACGGGCGCGCGCGACGAGTCCGAGGCCGAATCCGGGCTGTGCCATTTCATGGAGCACATGCTGTTCAAGGGCACCGCGCGCCGCAGCGCCCAGGACATCTCGCGCGAGATCGAGAAGGTGGGCGGATCGCTGGACGCGTTCACGACCAAGGACACCATGTGCGTCTATTCGCATGTGCTGGAGAGCCGCCGCGAGGTCGCCATCGACCTGATGTCGGACATGCTGACAGCGTCCCGTTTCGACGAGGAACAGGTCGCGCTCGAGCGCAACGTCATCCTCGAGGAGATCGGCGACGTCGAGGACGCGCCCGATGACCTGATCCACGAGATGTTCGCGGCCGAGCTGTATCCCGCGCACCCGCTCGGGCGGCCGATCCTGGGCTCGCGCAAGACCGTGTCGAGCTTCCGTGAGGGCGACCTGCGTCGCTACGCGAAACGCGCGTTCCGTGCCTCCAACGTGGTGGTGGCGCTCTACGGCAACATGGACGAGGACGAGTTGGTGGAGATCTGCCAGAACCGGTTCAAGTTCCCGCGCGGACCGCTGGCGCGCGAGAAGGCACGGCTGGGCAACGCGAAGCCCAAGCGCCGTCACGTCAGGCGCAAGCTCAACCAGCAGCACGTCGTGCTGGGCCGGCGCACCTTTTCGTTCATGGACGAGCGACGCTACGCGCTCATGGTGTTGAACGCGATGGTGGGCGGCGGGATGAGCTCGCGGCTGTTCCAGAAGATCCGCGAGGAGCTGGGGCTCGCGTACAACGTGTTCACCTACGTCGACCACTCGCGCGACACCGGCATGTTCGCCGCGTACATGGCGGTGCGTCCGCGCACCGTGGGCACCGCGCTCGCCGCGGTCAAGTCCGAGCTCAAGGGTCTGCACAACGGCGGCATCAAACGCGACGAGCTGCGCGACACCAAGGAGCACATCAAGGGGCGGATCCTGCTCGGGCTGGAGACGTCGGCATCGCGGATGATGCGGCTCGCCCGCAACGAGATCACCTACGGTTACCAGGTCTCCGAAAAGGAGCTCATCCGCCGCATCGACCAGGTGAAGATGGACGACGTGGTGGCGCTCGCGAGCGAGGTGCTCGACGTCGACAAGTACTCGATCGTCAGCCTGGGGCCGTCGGGGGCGGGGTTGAACTAGCAGATTGACAGCGTTAGCATGGACGCACTGCCGGCGGGATCGCCGGCGGTGCGTTTTTGTTTCCGGGGAGGTGTCACCATGAGCCGCGTAGCTCTCGCCGTGTTGCTTCTGCTTGCAGCCGACGGCGCGCCCGGCGCGCAGCAGAAAGAATCGTCGGACCTGGAAGCGTACCTGGCGGGGATTCGTGCCGCGGGTATCTCCGAAGTGGGCCGCGGCCAGGTCAGCATGGTCGCGGGCATTTGCTGCGGCGCGACTATCCTGGACTACCGGAAGGATGAAGCCAGCGGCCAGTACTGGCCGTCGTACATGAGTGCGACGTGCCCGAAGCCGAATGCCGATCCGCCGGAGCTCGAGAAATGGAAGAAGCTCCGTCGCAGCGAGACCGATATGCTCGCGGACAAACTCAAACTGTACGCGGACGCCGACGGGTCGGGCTTCGTGACCACGGCCGAGGCGTCAGAGTTCAGAGACCTGGTGGAGTTCGGGTACCTGGTGGCCCAGGTCAACCGGGACGAGGGCACCAGCGCAGCGCTCATCGCGCGTGCAACCGGTGCGAGCCCCGAAGACGTCGCACGAAAGACCAAGACGTACGACGCACTGGCCCGCCGGATCGCCGAAGCGGGTGTGACGAAGTTACCCGAGGTGACGCTGACAGCGGACTAGTTTGACAACGGCCGAGCCGCGGTCTAATCTCGATGTATCCCCGACCCGGACATGCGATGAAACGCCTCCATCTCGCCCTTGTTTTCGCCACGTGCGCCGTCGCCTGCGGCGGCGGTGGATCGGGCGATCCCGTCACGCCACCCAACGACAACAACGAACCGCCTCCGTTCGCGGTGGCGAGCGGCTCGTTCGACCTGACGGCGACCTCGTCCTTCAACGGCTGCGAGAAGAACACCGACTGGAGTGGCACCTACGACGTCGAGATCGACAGCACGAGCTTCGCGCTGGGTACCTGGCAGGGGACGTGGAACGCGCAGACCGTGACAGGCGTCGCGGCCAGCGAGAAGGACAAG
>DASVAK010000215.1:0-2580 GCA_036376395.1 Candidatus Krumholzibacteriia bacterium | reverse complement strand
CGTGGCGCTCCTCTTTCAGCGCGCCGTGGACGAGCACGGCCTCTCCTTCGATGAGGTCGACATCGCCGTGGTGGCGCTGGGTGGCTACGGCCGCTCCGAGATGGCGCCTTTCTCCGACGTCGATCTGTTCATCACCTGCGGGCACAAGACGCCGCTCGTCGAGGCCATCACATCGACCTTCATCCGCTACATGTGGGACATCGGCTTCGAGCTGGGCCACCAGGTGGAATCGCTGATCGAAGCCGACGAGGCGATCACGCGCGACATGGACATGAAGACGTCGCTGATCGAGAGCCGCTGGGTGTGCGGGTCGCGTCGTGTCGCGCGAGCGCTCGACAAGCGCATCGGCCGCATGCGCCGTAACGACCGCGAGGAATTCCTGCGCCGCAAGCTCTCCGACGCGCTCGCGCGCTACGAGAAATTCGGTCGCAGTTATCAATTGATAGAGCCGGACGTGAAGTTCAGTCCCGGCGGCATGCGCGACTACCAGACGCTGGTGTGGCTGGGCTCGGCGGGTCGACCACCGCACGGCCTGGTTGCGCTGCGGCGCAAGGGTCTCCTGCTGCCGGGCGAGCGCAAGGAGCTCGAGGAAGCCTACGACTTCCTGCTCCGCGTTCGCGCCGAGATGCACATCGCCACCGCGTCCAAGCAGGACACACTCACCGTCGGGACGCAGCAGGATATCGCGAAGTCACTGGGCTACGTCGACCAGCGCCATCACCTCGCGGTGGAATCCTTCATGCGCGAGTACTACCGCCACACGCGCACCATCCATCGCATCATGCGCGACTGCGTGGCCGCGCTGGATGGCGGCCAGGATGTGGGCGTGCTGCTGGCCCCGGGCAAGGTGGCGCGCGACGCCCATCGCCTGAGCGTGCCGCTCCGGCCGAAACTGCTGCGCGAACGCCCGCTCTACGTCTTCGAGAAGCAGAAACTAACCGGCCAGAAGCTCGAGCGCGGGCTCCGTCGCCGTCTCGAGGTGGCGCAGGCGGAGCTGGACGGCGCGGCGGTGTTGCGGCGCATGCGCACGTCATTCCCGACGCTGCTCGACGACGACCGCAACGTGGTTCGCGTGGTGCGCGCACTCCACGAGACGCGCTTTCTCATGCGCATCATCCCGGAATATGACCAGCTCACGTGCCTCAAGCGCTATGACCTCTACCACCACTTCACCGTCGACGAGCACAGCTTCAAGGTGCTCGGCTTCATGGCCGAGCTCGGCACGGCGGAAGGGGCCGCGATCGCCGGCGAGTCGCTGGCGCGCCTGTACTCCGAGCTTCCCGAGAAGCGCGTTCTCTTCCTGGCCGCGCTGCTCCACGACGTGGGCAAGATCGAGGGCCACGACCACGCCGTGAGGGGTGCGACATTGTCGCGCCGGATCCTGGAGCAGATGGAGCTGCCGATCGAGGAGATCGAGTTCGTCTGCTTCCTGGTCGAGAACCACCTGGTGATGTCGCACTTCAGCCAGCGCCGCGATCCGTCGGATCTGGGCACGATCACCGCGTTCTGCGACCGGGTGCGCACGCGGCAGCGGCTCAAGTACCTCTGTCTCCTCACGTACGCGGACTACCGCGCGACGTCACCGCTGGTGTGGAACGAATGGAAACGCACGCTGCTGTGGGAGCTGTACGTGCGCGCGTATGACTTCATGGCGCGCCGCGAGAAGCAGCCGCGCGAGGTTTACCAGCTCCACAAGGAGCGACTGCTGGAGTCATTCCGTGAAGGCGACGAGCGCCGGCGCGCGCTCGAGCACCTCGATCTCCTGCCCGGCGGCTACCTGCTCACCATGAGCTCCGACCCGGTGTGCGACCACATCAACATGATCGCGCAGCTCGAGAACGAGCCCATCGTCGTCGGACACCGCTACAGCGCCGGTTCGGCGCACGAGATCACGTTCTGCACGCAGGACAAGCCGTACCGGCTCTCGGAGCTGTGCGGTGTGCTGGCCCTCAATGATTTCACCATCCTCAACGCGTTCGCCTTCACGCGCAAGGACGGCAAGGTGGTGGACGTGTTCGTGACCGAGCCGGTCGACCGGGGCGATCTCATGTCACCCGAGGAGACACTGCTGCGCGTCGAACACCTGCGCACCGATTTGAAGGCGGTGTTTGCGGGCTCGCTCGATCTCGATGCCGCCATCAAGCGACACGCGCAGCGCTGGCGCCGCGTGACGAAGGCAACCATCCCATACGTGACCCAGGTGAAGTTCGAGAACGACACCTCCGACGAGTACACCATCATCGACGTGTTCGCCTCGGACCGGCCGGGTTTGCTCTACACCATCACGCGCACGCTCTCGGAGCTCGGGCTGTCCATCGCGCGCGCGAAGATCTCCACCGAGGCGACCAAGGTGATCGATTCGTTCTACGTGCGCGACGTGGAGGGGAAGAAGATGTTCGCCGCGGAGCGACTGTCGGAGATCCGGGAGAAACTGGAAGGCGCGATCGACGCGTGGGCGGGCGCCAGATGATTCAGGACGACTTGCTCAAGTTCATTGCGCTGATCGATGCGCGCCTCGAGAAGGCCGCAATCCCATACATGCTGACGGGATCGGTGGCGATGACGTTCTACGCCGTTCCG
>DASVAK010000213.1:0-9235 GCA_036376395.1 Candidatus Krumholzibacteriia bacterium | reverse complement strand
CGCGATGCTCGCGATCAACACCGGCGCGAAGACGCCGGACGAGCAGGCGCTCGAACAGAACAAGAAAACGGTGGTGGCGTTCTACAAGACGGCCTTCACCGACCACAAGCCGGAAGAGGCGGTGGAGAAGTACGTGGGCGGGAGCTACCGGCAACACAATCCCATGGTGGCCGATGGATCGCTCCCGTTCATCGATTTCGTGCGCGGCTACGCAAAGAAGTATCCCGGCCTGCGCGTCGACATCAAGCGCATCATCGCCGAGGGCGACCTGGTCGTCACGCACGTGAACATCAAGATGGCCAAGGACGACCGCGGCCTGGCCGCCATCGACATCTTCCGCCTCGAAGAGGGCAGGATCGTCGAGCACTGGGACGTGGTGCAGCCCGTCCCGGAGAAGGCCGAGAACGCGAACGGAATGTTCTAGCCCGCCAAAAGAAATTGCCCCGCGACATCACGTCGCGGGGCAATTCCACAACCCATCTGTTCGAGGGGCTTAGATGCTGAAGGCGAGTCCGCCCCGCAGCGACCACTGGTTCACATTTTCGACGATGTGATACCAGCCCGAGCCGATGATGTTCGCGCTCTGGCTCACGCCGACCTTGACGCCGGCGCCGGTCTGGAAGCCGAACTTGGTGTCGCCCTCGGAGAGCGAGCCCACTTCGGCGTTGAGCAGGTGCGCACTCGCACCCGCCGCGATGAACGGCTGGATGACGCCCGCGGTCGGGATCGACCACTTCAGGTTGGCGCCCACCGTCCAGTCACGGAACGACGTCTCCATGGAGCCGTCGCCATCCGACCAGTTCCAGTAGTTGACGAACGGGTTCACGTAGAAATTGGCAGCCGGCAGACCGAAGTCCAGGAACGCGCCGGCAACCCAGGTGTTCATGTCCACGCCGCCATCGACGTCCGGGCTCACGTAGCCCGCCTCGACGCCCACCGCGCGCAGCGGGCTGACCGCAAACGCACTCGCACTGACCAGGACCACCGCGCTGAACGCGACGGCCATCAACATGACTTTCTTCATGAGAAACGAACCTCCGTTATGGAGCGCAAGACGACATCTTGTGCGATCTCGCCCGGACGCTCCGTCCCAGGCTTGTTGAGTCGAGGGGCAATTGCAAACGCGGGGCCACGCCGGCAAAGAGGAACCACCGGTTTCTATCGAGCGCGACCGGAAACTATCCGGAAACCGGAGCCACCGGAAATTCCTTCCACCTGTGTGACTGGTTTCACGCGGCGGGCAAACTGCAAGCAGCCCGGCGATTGGAAAATTCGCGCGTGCGAAATGGCTGCTGTGCCCCTTAGAGTGATCGCCAATGCGCCCCTACAACCTGCGCTCGTTCCTGCTCGAGCTGGAAGCCCGCCGCGATTTGAAGCGCGTGCGGGTCGAGGTGGACCCGCGCTTCGAGGTGGCCGAGATCGCGCAGCGCATGGTCCGCGAAGGCGGGCCCGCGCTCCTGTTCGAGCGCGTCAAGGGCTCGCGCTATCCGCTCGCGATCAACTTCTTCGGCACCTTTCGCCGCATCGAACACGCGCTGGGGATGCACCCCGAGGCCCTCGGCGAGCGCATCGTCCGCTTTGCCGAGGAGCTCAACCCGCCCACGCCGTCCGCCCTGTGGAACGCGCGCGACTTTTTCCCGCGCCTGCTGGCGTTCCGCCCCGCGCGCGTGTCGACCGCACCGGCGCAGCAGGTGACAGAACGCTCGCCCGATCTCGGCGGCCTCCCGGTCATCACGTGCTGGCCCCAGGACGGCGGGCCGTTCATCACGTTTCCGCTCGTTGTCACGCGGCACCCGCAGACGGGGAAGACCAACGTCGGCATTTATCGCATGCAGATGTTCGAGAAGACGCTCGCCGGCATGCACTGGCAGATCCACAAGGGGGGCGGATTCCACTACCACGTGGCCGAGCAGCGCGGCGAGGCGTTGCCGGTCGCGGTGGCGCTGGGCGCCGATCCGGCGCTCATGCTGGCCGGAATCTTCCCGCTCCCGGAAGCGCTCGAGGAGATCGCGTTCGCGGGCATTCTGTCCGCGCGGCGGACACGACTTGCGCGCGCGCGCACCATCCCGCTCGAGGTGCCCGCCGATGCGGAGTTCGTGCTGGAGGGGGTCGTGCCTCCCAACGAGCGCCGCGCCGAGGGACCCTTCGGCGATCACTTCGGGCACTACTGCGACGTCGCCGACTTCCCGGTGTTCCGCGTAAAGACGATCACGCATCGCCACCAGCCCATCTATCCCGCCGCGGTGGTGGGGAAGCCGCCGCAGGAAGACCGCTACATGGGAGACGCGTCGCAGATGATCCTGGGGCCGCTGATCCGTCTCATCCGCCCCGAGGTGCGCGACGTGTGGGCGTACTACGAGGCCGGCTTCCACAACCTGCTGGTCGCGTCGGTGCAGGGGCGCTACACGCGCGAACCGGTGCGCACCGCGCTGGGTCTCTTGGGCGAAGGGCAGCTGGGGCTCTCCAAGGTACTGGTGCTGGTGAGCGAGCGCGTGAACGCGCGCTCGTTCCGCGACGTGCTGCGCGCGATCCGCGAACACTTCGATCCGCGCGAACATTTCCATCTCATCTCGCGCGCGCCGCTCGATACCCTCGACTTCACCAGCTTCAAGATGCACCACGGCAGCCGCATCATCCTGGACGCGACCGGGAGCCGCGCGCAGTACTCGGGGGGAGTGGTGGCGCCGAAGCGCAACGATCCCGACACCGAGCCGGGTCCGGCGTTCACGCGCAACGCGGCCGACCTCGCGCCGCACGTGCGCGCGTGGCGCGTGTGGGAAGACACCCTGCTGGTCGTGCAGGTGGATCGCGTCGAGCGCGAAATCGGGCGCGCGGTGCTCGAGCCGCTCGTGCAGTCCGCGCACACATCGCGGCTCAAGATGATCGCCGTGGTGAGCCCCGACGTGAACCTCGACGACGACGTCGACACCATCTGGGGCATCTTCACACGCTTCGACCCCGCGCGGGATCTGGTATTCCGCAGCAGCACGCTGCACGGCGTGCAGCCGGTGCACGAGGGCGTGATGGGAATCGACGCCACGTGGAAGCCCGGCTATCCCGATGCAGTGAAGATGGATGACGACGTCGCGCGCCGTGTCGACGCGCGCTGGGGCGAGTACTGAGCGATTACACAAAATTACCGAGTTGACACTCCCGGGCGTTTTCGGGTACCTTCTGCGCGTTAAGTTAATACGTCTGCGTTCAGCCAGAACCCGAATCGCCGCCTCGTTCTTCGTCAGGTTAGCGAACCCAAGTTTGAGTTTGAGCGCTTGAATCCAAGGGGACAGCAATGTCCCGTCGGAGTGGATTGTCCAGTTTGAAAGGAATTTGAAAAATGAATCGCAAGCTTTATGTCGGTAACCTGAATTTCTCCACCACGGAAGACGAACTGCGCGACCTGTTCAGCCAGGCCGGCCCGGTCTCGTCGGTTTCGATGATCATGGACCGCGAGACGGGTCGTCCGCGCGGTTTCGCGTTCATCGAGATGGAGACGCCGGAAGGCGCGCAGCAGGCCATCGAGAAGCTGAACAACCGCGAGTTCGCCCAGCGCACGCTCACGGTGAACGAAGCCCGTCCCAAGACGGAAGGCGGTCGGGACGGCGGTCGCGGCGTCGATCGCGGCTTCAGCCGCAACAGCGGCGGCTTCGGCGGCAATCGCCGTCGCTTCTAGTCAAGCGCGAAGCTCACAAACAAAAAGAGCGCGGTGCCATGTGGCGCCGCGCTCTTTTCTTTTCCCGGAAGGGAACGTCTAGCGGTACATGCTCTTCACACGACCCCAGGTGACGGTGTCGACGCGCGTGACTTCGCACGCCGCGCCCAGCGCGCCCACCTGCGCCGCGCACGGCGAGAAGTTCGACGTGCAGGGCGACGTCTTCTGCAGGTAGAAGTTGCCGCTGCCCTCGGCGCCGCAGAAGAGCGGATCCAGCGAGAAATTGTTGAACGCATTGACGCCGGTGACAGTGTCGCCGCCGTTGTTGTTGATGATGTCGTTGCACGTCACCATGCTCGCTCCGCCCGCACTCGCCGCCGCGATGGCGCCGCCGCTGGTCGAGCCGCAGATCAGGTTCTGCCACAACTGGGCGTTGGAGTCCGGACCGAGCAGGATGGCACCGCCAAACGGCGAGCCGTTGCCGTGGAACGTGTTGTTGTAGAACGTCGGGCTGCCGTTACGGGCATGGACGGCGCCGCCGCTCCCGAACGCGAGGTTGTCGCAGAACAGGTTGAAGCGGATCGTCGGCGAGGCGCCGTCGATATACATGGCGCCGCCGTTCATGCCGTTTCCGTTGATGATCTTGAAGCCCTCCACCACGGCGTCGTACGTTTCACCGCCGGTGAAGAGGAAAGCCTGACCAAGGGTCTGGCAGTCGATCGTGGTCTGGAGCGGTCCCGACTCGGAAACCAGGGTGACGTTCTTTCCATTGAAGTAGATGTTGTAGTTGCCGGGTCCGGTGTAGGTGCCGGCGCCGACGATTACCACGTCGCCGCTGGAGGCCAGGTCGATTCCGCCCTGGATCGTCGTCGCATCACCGCCGCCCGGGCTGACGTACCATGTGCTGGCACTGGCACTGATCGAGGAACACAGAAGAGTCGCGAAAATTGAAACTGATAGCAGGCGTCGCATGGCCGGCCCTCCTTCGAGGCCGTGCAGGTTGGTGCACGGGTAAAGCGGGACGGGGTAGTGCATACGACATTCCATCAGGGGCGCGCCGGGTCTCGCGGCAGTTTCTACCACCGGACGGGAACCGGGAGGAGCGGTCGGGAACGGCGCGGAAGCGACGGGGGACGATGGTCGCGCGCGGGGTTCAGCGCACGATTGTGCACGGTCTCATTTTGCCGTTTGCCACGCGAGCAGGTACCATCGTCGTGGCCTCCGGTTTGCATCGCGCCGTGAGATTCGCGGAGACAGTTCAATGAGCAAATCATCCGGATGGAAACGCGTGCTTCTGTTCAACCTGGTGCTGCTGGGCGCCGGGTTGCTCCTGCTCGAGCTGATCTTCGGCAACTGGCTCCATCCCAATCGCATGAGCCGGCTGAACCTCGTGCGCGATTGCGAGCGCCACTACGACGCCAGCATCCTCTATCCCGGCGCCAGCGCCATCACCTACACGCGCGACGAATGGGGCCTGCGCGGCAAGTACCCCGCGCTCGATGACATCGACATTGTGACGCTCGGCGGCAGCGCCACCGACCAGCGCTACGTCACCGACGGCAGCACCTGGCAGGACGTGATCGCGCGCGAATTCGCGAAGGAGGGCCGCAACGTCTCGGTCGTGAATGCCGGCGTCGACGGCCAGTCGACCTTCGGGCACATCAAGGATTTCGACTGGTGGTTTCCCACCCTTCCGGACTTCAAGCCGCGCTACGTGCTGTTCTACATCGGCGGCAACGACATCTTCAAAGGCGAAGACAGCGAGTTCGACGATCTCGTGAACGAGAGGGCGCCGTCGTGGAAGACGCGCATAAAGGACGCCAGCGCGATCTATCACCTGGTGCAGACCGGTATCGCCGTGTACGAGGCGCGACGCGTGCACAAGCTCTCGCACCGCAAGGAGCCGTTCGGTTCGTGGGAGTGGACGTCGAAGCCGCTGGTGAAGGACCACGAGGCGCTGGTGGCGCAGCGCATCGAGCGGTATCGCAAGGCGGTCGCCATGCTCGCGCAGAAGACGAAGGCGATCGGTGCGACGCCCATCTTCGTCACGCAGTCATTGAGCATTTACCGCGTCGGGGCGAACGGCAGGATCGAAGGGCGCGCCAGCACGGAGAAGTACGACCAGTCGCTCATCAACGGCGTCGACTTCTACTACATCATGCGCGTGTTCTGGCAGGCGACGATGGAGGAGTGCGAGAGGGCGGGCGGTGTGTGCGTCGACGCCGGCAACGAAGTGCCCTGGCAGCCCGGCGATTTCTACGACGTCATCCACACCACGCCGCAGGGCTCGGAGCGCCTGGGCGTGTACCTCCACGAAAAGCTGCGCGACCTCCCGATCGGACCGCACCAGGTCGCGCACTAGGCGTTACTGGATCGGCCCGACGCGCAGGATCTCTTTGAAGAAACCACGCGCAGTCACAAGGAAATCCGTGACGACGCCGTCGGTTTCGACGGGTTGATACGCAGACTCTCCTTTGCTCGCAGCGATCCCGATAACCGGCACGTAGTCTTCATTGGTGAGATGGTTCTTCAACTCCCCGCCGGTGGACAGGTAGAGATCAAGCGTAGTCTTTCCTCCCGGCGTGGTCTCGGTGTCGAGATTGTGCGGGTAGTGCCCGCTGGCCTGCTTGAACAATTCGACTGCAAGGCGCAGTTTGAGAGCGTCTTGATAGACGAACTCCTCTTTCTCGGAGTAGAGGGTCAAGACCAGCACTTGCGTGCCGGTGCATCCCATCCCATCGACATAGAACGCGTTATAAGTGCCATCGCCGACCATGTCGATTGCGGTGTACCCGATCGCGCCGCCTTCCATCGCGGTACCGTCGACCGGAGTGTCTTGCATCGAGCTGATCGGATTGATCAAATACTCCCCGTTGGGAAGAAGATCGATGAGCGTGTTGCCGTCGTCATTCGTGTCCGACAGGTCACCGGGGTATTCACCGTGGTTGGCGTCTGCAAATCGCTTTGCGGCGTCGAAAACCAGGAGGGCGTTCGCGATCATCACGTCGTGCATGGTCTGGTCGGACGGCGACACATTGGTGCGGTTTTCCAGCGTGATCAGCACACCCTTTTCGCCATGGCCGGTGATGCGGTAGCCGAGCACGTTTCCGTCACAGTCATCGTACGCATCCACGACAATTGCGCCGGGACGTCCCCCGAGCGCACCGGAAGGCTCATTCTCGCCCGTGTAAGGATTGTCGAAGAAGAGCATGTCATGGATCTGGAACTGGCCGAACGAGCCGCCGTGTGCGGCGGCGTATGCCTCGAACGAGTCGCGGAGGGTGCGGCAGTTGGCGACGATAATCTGCTCCTCCGGTGTTAAAGGATCGGGTGGCGGAGGCGCGGTGGTTTCGTCTTCACATCCCAGAAGCAGTAGAGGCAGCAGGACCCAGGTAAAGCGACGTGTGTTCATGGCAGTCTCCCTCGAAGATTCTTGCCCCACGCATAGTCCATGCCGTGTAAGGCGGAGCACCGGCCGGGCGACCAACCGGTGCGCCTCAACACTCCTTTTCGAGGAAGAAGGCTGTCAATTCCAGAATCAAGAGGACCGGAGGAATTTATGAGATCGCCGCAGAAACTTATTCGCGCGCTGGCCGCGGTCATCGCAATTGGATGCGCCGCCCTTGCACACGCGGCCGACAAGAAGACGTCTACCGCCACCTTTGCCGGAGGCTGCTTCTGGTGCATGGAGGCGTCGCTCGACTTCGTGAAGGGCGTCAAGTCGACGACCTCGGGCTACGCCGGCGGAACCGGCAAGAACCCGACCTACCACAATTACGCCGACACGGGGTACACCGAGGCGGTCCAGGTCGAGTACGACCCGTCGAAGATCACCTACGAGGAGCTGCTCCTGGCCTTCTGGCACAACATCGACCCGACCTCGTGCGACGGCCAGTTCTGCGACCGGGGGGACCAGTACCGGCCCGAGATCTTCTACCACGACGCCGCGCAGAAGGCGGCGGCGGAGGCGTCCAAGAAGGAAGTCGAGAAGAAGTTCGGGATGGTCCCGGTCAAGGTCACGGCCCTGACCACGTTTTATCCGGCCGAGGAGTATCATCAGGACTATTACCAGAAGAACCCGGAGAACTATCATAGCTACCGCACCGGGTGCGGTCGCGACCGGCGCCTCCAGCAATTGTGGGGCGACGAAGCCGGAAAGGCGCACGCATCCAAATAACAGGAGTGTGCCGCCCTGCAAGAACACTTCGATCCACTATCGTTCTCGTTCTGGTTACCGGTTCTGGTTTCGCTGCTGTGCGGCCTGATCGTCGGGCTCGAGCGGCAGCTTCGCGGCAAGCCGCTCGATGTCCGCACCGCCGTTCTCATCTGCCTCGGCACGGAAATCTTCATCCAGCTCGGAACGATGCACAACGACGCCAATGTCGATCACACACGCGTGCTCGGCCAGGTGGTGACCGGCATCGGCTTCCTGGGCGCGGGTGTGATTTTCAACCGGGGACCGGCCGTGATGGGACTGACCACCGCGGCGGTGGTCTGGGTGCTGGCGGCCATCGGCGCGTGCATCGGCTTCGGCAATTACGGCGCGGCCGTCGCCCTGGCGCTGGTCACGCTGCTGGTACTGAACGTGCTGGAAATGGTCGAGGACCGGTTGGCGAGCATGCGGCGTGGACCGCACGCAAAGCGCGACCACAACCCCGACCTCTAGGGATGCTCAGCGCGGCGCGCGCTGCAGTTGCTCCAGGATCCGGATCTCCTGCTCGACGCGCTCTTCCCAGTCGATGAAGTTGGCCTCGGCGAAGGCGCGCGCGAGGCGTCCCATCTCGCGCCGCGCGTCGTCGTCGGAGAGCAGCTCGACGATCGCCGCCGCCAGCGCGAATTCATTGCCGTCCTCCACCAACCGTCCCGTTTCACCGTCACGCACCACGGCGTGCGTCTGCCCGGTGTCGAACGCGGCCACCGGCGTCCCGCACAGCATCGCCTCGCACACCGCGATGGAACGATTGCTGTGCCGGCTCGTCGCCACGAACACGTCCGCGGTCGCCATCGCGTCGGGGATGTGGGCGTGGGGAATCGCGCCCACGAAGTAGACGTCGTTCTCGATCCCGAGCTCGCGCGCCAGCGCTTCGCAGCGTTCGCGCTCGGGGCCGTCGCCCGCCACCACGAAGGCGACGCGCCGGTTCATCTGCGCGCGCACGCGCGCGGCCACGCGCACGAATGCGTCGGCGCGCTTCCAGTCGACCAGCCGCGCGGTGTACAGCGCGAGGAATGCGTAGCGCATGATGCCGAAGCGTTCGGGGAGCCATTCCGGATCGCTGGGCGCGCGCAGCCACTCGAGGTTCACGCCGTTGGGCAGGAAGTGGATGCGCGACTCGGGGACACCGTTGTCGCGCAGCGCGAGGTCACCGCGCGTGCCGTCGTCGAGGACGATCCACGCGTCGTGCGGAACGTGGATCGCGACGAGGAGCTCGAGGTGGCGTCGCAGCCGCTCGCGGCGCGAGAGCATTTCGTCGGCCAGGTCCATCACGCCGAAGAGCTTCACCACCGAGGGAACGCCCAGCGCGCGCGCGGCGAAGAAAGCGCCCGGGCTGGCGACATGCGACTGCGCGAGCACCACCGTGGGGTGGA
>DASVAK010000212.1:0-24630 GCA_036376395.1 Candidatus Krumholzibacteriia bacterium | reverse complement strand
ACCTCCTCGACTGCCACGAGATGGGGCCGATGGACTCGTACCTGATCTCACCACCGCGCGAGCCGTTCAATCCGCACATGACGGGCTACATCCACAGGTGGTGGGACCGCGTCGCCACGGCGCACGCGGCCGCCTTCGACCGCTTCGGCTGGAGCTACTACACGCGCGAGTGGAACGAGGAGATGTACCCGGGATACGGGAGCTCGTACGGCATCTACCTGGGCGCGGTGGGCATGCTTTTCGAACAGGCGGGCGTCGACGGATCGCAGATCAAGCGACCGGACGGCACCATCATGACGTACCGTGAAACGGTGCACCACCAGTTCATCGGCTCGATGGCGAACCTGACCGCGGTGGCGGACGGGCGCCGCGAGCTGCTCGCCGACTATTACGCGCAGAAGCAGGACAACCTGCGCTCGAAGGCCACCACGTACGTGCTGGTGGCGGGACCCAACCGCACGCGCCTCGACCGGCTGGTGGAGAAGCTGCAGGCGCAGCACATCGAGGTGGAACGCACGACGAAAGCGGCCACGATCTCGCGCGCGCTGGCGTGGAGCGGGGGCGAAGCGAAGAACGTGCCGGTTCCCGCCGGAAGTGCCGTGGTCCGCACCAACCAGCCGCTCCGGCAGCTCGCCGAGGTGATCCTCGACTTCGACATCCGCATCCCCACCGCGTTCCTGAAAACCGAGAAGAAGGAAATTCTCGCGCACGGCGACTCGCGCCTCTACGACACCACCGGCTGGTCGATGCCGCTCGCCTACGGCATCGAGGCCTACCGCATGGGCGGAACCATCGGCGCTCCAACCGAAAAATACGCGATCACGGAACGCACGGGTTCGCTCGTCAACGAGAACGCGACCGTGGGCTTCGCGTTCGACGGCACCGATGACCGCGCCTTCGAGCTGCTCGCGCGCCTGTTCGAGTACAATGTGAACGTCTGGTGCTCGCGCAAGGCGTTCCGCGCGGACGGCCGCGACTTCCCGCGCGGGAGCTTCCTCGTGCGTCGCGCCGGCAACGAGACGCTCGACGTGGCGCGGCTGCGCGCGCTGGCGGAGAAAGCCGGTGTCGAGCTGGTCGGAATGAACGAAGGGCTCGCGCGCGGCAAGTACGCCGACCTCGGCGGCAACGAGTTCGTGCTGCTGCGCGCGCCGCGCATCGCGCTCATCGCGGGCACGCGCGTGAGCGGCGGCGACTTCGGCACCATCTGGCACCTGCTCGACAGCCGGCTGCGCATGCGCACGTCGGTTCTCGACGTCGTGACGGTCGCCGACGCCGACCTCTCCAAGTACAACGTGATCGTGCTGCCCGACGCGTCGGGCGGCGCGGCGGGCTACAAGGGCATGCTCGGCGACGACGGCGTCGAGAAGCTGCGCGCGTTCGCGCGCGGCGGCGGGACGCTGATCGGCGAGGGCGGCGGCGCGGCGCTGCTCGCCGACTCGTCGGTGGCGATCTCGTCGGCGCGGTCGCGGAGCTCCGTGCTCAAGGATCTTGCCAAGTACACGCGCTCGGTGACGCGCTCGCGCACCGCGTTCTCACCCGAGGTCGACAGCCTGTCGCTGTGGGAGAGCAAGAGCGCCGCAAAGGAAAAGCCGGCCAAGAAGGGCGAGTCGAGTGAGCCCGGGCTGGACGAGATCAAGCGCGACGACGAGCTGGGCCGCGACCTCTACCCGCACGGGGCCATCGTCGCCGTCGATGTCAACACCGAGCACTGGCTCGGCTTCGGCTGCGCGAAGGTGGTGCCCGCCCTGGTCAACTCGCCGCTCGCGCTGGTGACCGAGGAAGTCGACGTCCCCGCGCGTTTCGCTCCGGCCGACCGCCTGCGCCTCTCGGGGCTCATGTGGGAGGAGGCGAGGACGCGCTGGGGTGAGACCGTGTACGCCACGCGGGATTCCTTCGGCGACGGGCAATCCATCGTGTTCGCGGCACTTCCCAACTTCCGCGGCTACTACCACGGCGCGGAACGGATGCTCCTGAACGCCCTGTTCCTGGGACCGGGCTTCGGCACCTCCGCGCGCGCGAGCTGGTAACGCGGCTGGTCTGCGGCGGCGGGCTGGTGTATAATGGGAGCAGTTCGCTCCCCTGTGCCGGTCCATCCATGCAGTACGCTCGCCGTTTTTCTATTCTCGCTCTCGCGGTCAGCCTCACGGCGACCGCCGCCCGCGGCCAGGCGCCGGCGGGCCCGGAGACCGCGCAGTCCGTGGCACAGCTCCAGAGTTTCGGCACCATGGTGGCCTTCCTGAACCTCGCGGCCGGCACGGTGCGCGTGGTGGCCATCCTCGAGCCGGCATCGCCCGCGGCGGACGACGCCGTCAACGCGCTCCGCTCCCTCCTCGAGAGCAACTCGAGCAAACGGTTGCGCGCGTACGTGGTATGGACGAGGCTCTCCGACCAGGACACCCAGCTGCGCGCGCTCTCCAGGGCCAACACGCTCCGCGACCGGCGTCTCGTGCAGTTCTGGGACAACGACGCCGTGGTGGCCGAATCGTTCCGCTCCGTCGTCGCTTCGGGCACCGTGCCCGCCACCGGCGTCGTGCTGCTTTACGACACCGACGCCCGGCTCGCTCTCTCGCCGCCCGCGCCGGCATTGTGGATGAGCATGAATGCAGGCATCGCCGGCCCCGCGTTCGATCCGGCCCGGCTCGGTGCGAGCGCCAACACGATGGTGCGCCGCGTCGAGGCGAAGGTCACCGATGTCACCTCGCCCAAACCCTGACGCCCGCCCGCTCTCCCGACCGTTCATCGCCGCGCTCCTTGCCGCGACGGCGCTTGTCGCGTTTGCGCCGCTTTCGCACGCCGCATTCGGCGACATCACGCTGGTGGGACAGAAGACCTTCTCCACGACGCACCGCATCACCAACGTGTGGGGATACTACGATTCCGTGACCAACCGCGAGTACGCGCTGGTGGGCGACGATACCGGCGGGTTCTTCATTGTCGACGTGACCAACCCGGCCACCCCGGTGCAGGTCAGCAAGGTGACGACGGTGCCGGGACGCGACCTCAAGCCGTTCGGCCATTACGTCTACACGTGCGACGGCACCGGCAGCGGGACCACGTCGCGCGTCATCGACATCGCCAATCCCGCGTCGCCGGTGGTGAAACCGGGCGCGTTTCGCGCCTGCCACACCATCACCATTTCGCCGCGCGGCACCCTCTTTGCGCAGTACGTCGGCATCACCTTCTACGACATCGCAAACTTTCCGACCAAACCGGACTCGATTCTGCAGCAGTTCACCTTCGGCCACGATTCCACGTGGCGGCACAACATTCTCTACGATTTCAACTGGAACAACCTGAACATCTGGGACGTGTCGAATCCGTACGCTCCGGTGCTGGTGGGAAGCAACGACGACCCGACCATCCTGAGCTACCACAGCGGCGACGAATCGAAGAACCACAACTATCTCTACGTGTGCGACGAGCTCGGCACCCACCCGACGCCGGACATCATCGTTTTCAACATCACCAATCCGGCGCTCCCCGTTCGCGTGACGCACATCAGCGACGCCACCTCGCGCGTGCACCAGCTCTACGTCTCGGGTGACCTGATGTTCGTCGCGTACTACACCGCGGGCTTCAAGGTGTTTGACATCAGCAATCCCGCGGCGCCCGTGCTCAGGGACACCTACGACACCTCGGCCTTCCAGACCGAGGTGGAACCCGCGGCGTACTCCGGAGCGTGGAACGCCTACCCGTACGCGCCGTCGGGCATCGTGTACGTCTCCGATCATCCCAACGGCCTCTACCTGTTCTCGGTGGAGGGACACAACGGGACGCTGACCGGCGTCGACGACGGACGCGCGCCGGCCGGGCTCGCGCTCGAGCAGAACCGGCCCAATCCGTTCAATCCCTACACCACCATCTCGTTCCGCCTCACCCGCCACGGCGACGCCAGGCTCGTCGTGTACGACGTGCGCGGCGCGCGCGTGCGCTCGCTGGTGGACCGCCGGCTGGGGCCGGGGGAGCACATCGTCGAGTGGGATGGCACCGACGACCACGGCCATCGCGTCGCGTCCGGCGTGTACTACTACGAGCTCACCTCCGGGAGCGAGAGCGCCCGGCGACGGATGGTGCTGCTCAAGTAACCTTCCTTCCTGCTTGCCGTTTTCTCCGGCGCGCTGATATTCTGCCGACCCATGATCCAGGTACGTGACGTCTCCAAGACCTTCAAGCTCTCGCGTCAACAGAAGCGCGAGATGGGTTCTCACTTCCGCGGCGAAACCGTCGAGGCCGTGGCGGGCGTGTCGTTCGACTGCCAGCCCGGGCGCGTCTTCGGGCTGCTCGGCCCCAACGGCGCCGGCAAGACGACCACGCTGCGCATGATCGCCACCACGCTGCGTCCCACGAGCGGCGCGATCTCGGTGGCCGGCCATGACGTCACACGCGAGCCGGAAGCCGTGCGCGCGACGCTGGGCTTCCTGACCGGATCGACGCAGCTCTACGACCGCCTCAGCGTGAACGAGCTGGTGCGCTACTACGCCGACCTGCACGGCGTCCCTTCCGGCCTCTACCGCCAGCGCCGCGAGCAGATCTTCGCCGCGCTCGAGATGGAATCCTACGCCGACCGTCGCATCGCGAAACTCTCGACGGGCATGCGCCAGAAAGTGTCGATCGCGCGCACCATGATCCACGACCCCGACGTGCTCGTGCTCGACGAAGCCACCGCGGGCCTCGACGTGATCGCGTCGCGCACCATCATCCAGCTCATCCGGCAGGCGCGCGACCGGGGCAAGACGGTGCTCTTCTCCACCCACCGCATGGGCGAGGTGGAGCTCCTGTGCGACGACCTCGCGCTGATGCACCAGGGCCGGCTGCTCTTCAACGGAACCTACGCCGAGTTCTCGGCGTCGATGCAGTCGCCGACGCTCGAGGACGAGTTCATCCGGCGCATCGAGGCGGTGGGCGCATGAAAGTGATCGCCACCGTCTTCCGCAAGGAGATGCTCGACACGCTGCGCGACCGCCGCGCCATCATCTTCATGATCGTGGTGCCGATGCTGCTCTTCCCCATGCTGTTCCAGGTGATGATCTCGGTGAGCAAGCGCAACGCCGCAAAGGTGCAGGCGAAAGAGCTCCGCGTGGTCGTGATCGACCAGGGCAACGCATCGCGCTTCGTCGAGATGCTCCGCGAGCGCGGCGACGTCGACGTGGTCACCAGCGTGCCGCGCGACAGCATCGCCGGACTGATCCAGTCCGACAGCCTCGACGGCGCCTTCCTGTTCTCGTCGTCGTTCGACGACGACGTGGCCGAGATGAAACCCGGGCGCGTCGACTTCTACTTCAAGTCCGCGGACGAGACCGGGATCGTTCGCGACCGCCTGCAGGAGACCCTCGACCGGTACGAGAAGGAGATCCTGGACGAGCGCTTCAGCCGCCTCGAGCTCGACCAGTCCATCGTCGAGCCGGTGCGGGTCGAGTCGCACAACGTGGCCAGCATGGAGGAGCGCGTGGGCACCCGGGTGGGAGGCCTGCTGCCCTACATGTTCATCCTCTTCTGCTTCCTCGGGTCCATGTATCCCGCCATCGACCTCGGCGCGGGGGAGAAGGAACGCGGAACGCTCGAGACGCTGCTGACCGCGCCGGTGAACCGGTTCCACATCCTGCTCGGCAAGTTCGGCGTGGTGGTGGTGTCGGGGCTCTTGTCGGCCGCCATGTCGATCGCGGGGCTGTTCGTGTCGTTCAAACGCTCCCCCGATCTGCCGCCCGAGTTCATGAACCTGATCGTGCGCGTGCTGGGCTGGGACACCATCCTGCTCCTGATGAGCCTGCTCGTCCCGCTCACCATCTTCTTCGCCGGCGTCCTGCTGTCGGTCTCGTTGACGGCGCGCTCCTTCAAGGAGGCGCAGAGCCTGATCTCGCCGCTCAACATCGCGCTGATCCTGCCCGCGGCGATGGGCCTCATGCCGGGGGTGCAGCTCACCCTCGGCAACGCGTGGATCCCGGTGATGAACGTGTCGCTCGCCACCAAGGAGATCATCGCCGGCACGATCTCCCCCACCGAGCTCTCGGTGGTGTACGTCTCGCTGATCGTGCTCGCGGTCGCGAGCCTGTGGGGTTCGGCGTGGTGGTTCGGGCGTGAATCGACGATCTTCCGCTCGTAGCCGCCGCCCCGCGCAACCATTGCCGGCGCAGGCGTCGCGACGCGGTGGCGCGGGCGCGCCCACCGCATCGTTGCTCGAATGGTATCGCCGCGCGCACCGCGATCTGCCCTGGCGTCGTGACACCGATCCGTACCGCGTGTGGGTCTCCGAGGTGATGCTGCAGCAGACGCAGGTCGCCACGGTCATTCCCTACTACGAGCGATTCCTCGAACGCTTCCCCGACGTGCACGCGCTGGCGCGCGCGCCCCTCGACGACGTGCTCAAGCTCTGGGAGGGCCTCGGCTACTACGCCCGCGCGCGCAACCTCCATCGTGCCGCCGGCGAGGTCGTCGCACGCCACGGCGGGCGCGTTCCGGGCGACGCGGCGGTATTCGGCGAATTGCCCGGCGTGGGCGAATACATGGTGGCGGCGGTGCAGAGCATCGCGTTCGGCGCGCCGCTCGTCGTCGTCGACGGCAACGTGAAGCGCGTCATCGCGCGGGTGTTCGCGGTCGAGGATTCGGTAGACCGCGCCGCCGGCGCGCGGACGGTTCGCGAGCTCGCGCAGGGGCTCATCGCGACCGACGACCCGGGCGCATTCAACCAGGCCCTGATGGAGCTCGGCGCCACCGTGTGCCGGCCGGCCAATCCGCTGTGCGATGCGTGCCCGCTCATGGCGTCGTGCGCCGCGTTCGCATCCGGCGATTCATCCGCGTTTCCCGTGCGCGACGCGCGCCGCGAGGTTCCGCGCGCGCGCATCGCCGTGGGCGTGGTGAGCAGGGACGGGCGCGTGCTCATCACGCGGCGCGCCGAGTCCGGCATGCTCGGCGGACTGTGGGAATTTCCCGGCGGCAAGGTGCGGCGCGGCGAAACGCCGGAGGACGCGTGCCGGCGCGAAATCCGCGAGGAAACCGGGCTGCGTGTCGACGTCGGGCGCAGGGTCGCGCGCGTCGAGCACGCCTACTCGCACCTCGCCGTGGAGATCGACGTGTTCCTGTGCGCATGGCGGCGCGGCGACGTCGTGCTGGACGGGCCCACCGACCACCGCTGGATCACGCTGGAGGAATCGACCCGGTACGCGTTTCCGAAGGCGAATCACAAGTTCATGCCCGCGTTGCGGGATGCGCTCGCTGCGCCGGCCCGTACCCCGCGCTCGCGGCGGACCCGCCGCGCCTAGACGCCGCGCTTCCGCGATTCGCGGCGGCCCGGCCGCGATGGTATATTTGCTGCAACGGTTTTTCCCATGCGTGAAATTTTTTCCGCACTCGTCGAGATCCTGCGCGAATCGTCGCCCTACCTGATCCTTGGGTTCGCGCTGGCCGGCGTCATCCACGTCCTGCTGCATCGCTACCCGCGCATCACCGCGCAGCTCACGGGCCCCGGCCGGCGCCCCGTGTTCCTGGCCGCGCTCCTCGGCGCGCCGATGCCGCTGTGCTCGTGCAGCGTGCTTCCGGCCGCCATGGCGCTCCGGCGCCAGGGGGCGAGCAAGGGCACCACGGCCTCGTTCCTCGTGTCGGTGCCCGAGACCGACATCGTATCCGTGCTCGTGACGCTGGCGCTGATCGGTCCGTTCTTCGCCGTGTACCGTCCGCTGGCCGCGGTGGCGAGCGCGCTGGCCACCGGCCTGGTCATCCGCAGCATGGAGCGCCGCGAGCACCATCGCGCCGCTGGCACGTCGACGGTCGCCGCGCACGACCCGTGCTGCGCGGACGACGCGCCGGCGCCCGAGAGCGCGCCGCGCGTCTCGCGCCCGTGGTGGGTGCGCGCGTTTCGCTACGGCTTCATCGAGATGTTCGACGACATCGCGCCGCAGGTGTTCCTCGGCGTCGTGGTGGCCGCCATCCTCGGCGTCCTCTTGCCCGACATCAACCCGGACATCGCGCGCGAACACCGCTTCCTCACCTACCTGGTCATGGTCGCGGTGGGGATTCCGCTCTACGTGTGCGCCGCCGCGTCCACGCCGATCGCCGCGGGTCTGATCGCGGGGGGCGTGAGCCCCGGCGCCGCGATGGTCTTCCTGCTGGCCGGACCCGCCACCAACGCCGGCAGCCTGGTCGTGCTGCGGGGCGAGTTCGGCGCGCGCATCCTCGCGGCGTACATCGGCATGATCGCGCTCACCTCGATCGCGCTGGGGGCACTGCTCGACGCCGTTCTTCCCTCGCTGCGGGTCACGGTTCGCGCTCCCGCCGGGGCGGCGCACGAGCACGTGACCGCCTTCTCCACCGCCGCCATGCTTGTGTTCCTGCTGTGGACTCTTGTCAGTTTTCACCGCTCGCGCCTGCTTCCGCGCGCGCGGGCGCGCATCACGCGCGCGCTCTCGCCGCGCCCGTCGGCACGGTAGGCCCCCGCTTGACACCGGATACCGGCAATCGCATGATAGGCACCATGCGGCTCGTCTCTCCGTGCCTTCGCATCGCGGTCGTGCTCCTGGCAGCGCTGGCGCTCGTCATCGCGGCGCCGATTCACGCCTCCCACGACCACACCGGCGATCGCGGCCAGATGGACGGTCCGTGCGTCATCTGCAAATCGCTCACCGCCGCAAGCGCCTGGACCGCGCCCGTAAGGCTCACCCCGCAGCTGCAACCCATCGGTGAGCTGGCCGCGGAGGCCTGCGTCATCGCTCTCTCCGCGCCGGCGTCCATCCTGGTTCCCCGGGCTCCTCCCGCCGTCTCCTTCGCATAGCCGTTCGCACGCCGGAAGTGCCGGCGTCTCCGTCCTGCGCGCCCCTTCGTGAACGCGCGCGGCTCCGGTTCATCATCGAAGGAGGCACTGCCTCATGGAACGACGACTTGCGCTCGTTCTGTTTTCCGCGGCGTTCTTCGCCGCCCCCGCCCGGGCGGGCGTGACCAATCCCAACATCTCCGTCATCGGCCAGCCGTTCATGCGCTGGCACGATGACGCGTCCGACCCGTCGCACGAGCGCGCGACGCTCGATCCGGGAGAAGTCGAGGGTGTGTTCGACGCGTACTTGAATCCGTACGCGAGCGGAACCTTCGTGCTCACGTTCGGTGAAGATGGCGCCGCGCTCGAAGAAGGATATTTCCAGCTGCTGCGCGGCCTGCCCGCCGGCCTCGCCCTCAAGGGCGGCAAGTACCGCATGGATTTCGGCAAGCTCAACCCGCAGCACCCGCACGCGTATCCCTTCGCAACTCGCTGGCGCGTGCTCTCCAGTTATCTCCCCGGCGAGGAATCGCTCAACGAGACCGCGGTGGAGTTGTCGGGACGGATCCCGGCGCCGGGCGACTTCTCGCTGACCGCGTCGGCGGACTGGATGAACGGCGACACGTTCCGCGTCGCGCGGGAGCCGGGCGGTTCGCCGGACGATCCACTGGCGCAGGGCGGCGACGACGACGCCGGCTCGCCGCGCCCCGCGTTTCTCGGTCGTCTTTCCGGCTTCTCGGCCATCGGCGACCGCTCCGGACTCGAGCTCGGGCTGTCCGCGACCACCGGCATCAACAATGTCGCCGCCGACGCGCGCACGAGCGTGTACGGCGCGGACGCCAAGGTGAAGCTGTGGACGGCGGACAACGCGTACCTGCTCGTGCAGGGAGAGTTCCTGCGCCAGGACCTCGACCACGCCGGGTGGGATTCGACCGCGGCGGCTTACACCACGTCGCGCACGCACTCGAACGGCGGGTACATCCACGCCGACTACAACTTCAAGATCCGTTACAACGCCGGCGGCGGATACGAACGCTTCCGCCAGCCGGTCGCGGGCGGCGACTGGGACCAGGCCTTCAAGCTGTGGGTCGGCCTCTCGCTGATGGAGGAGACCACCGCGTTCCGTCTCGACTGGGACCGCTACCTGCCCGGCGACACCGCCGGCGGGTCCCCCGACGCGATCAACACCATCACGCTGCGCGCGGTCTTTTCGATGGGACCGCACAAGGCACACCAGTTCTAGGAGGGCTCCATGTTTCGCATCACGATTGTACTCATCCTCATGCTCGCGCTCGTCGCTCCCGGGGCGCGCGCGGGTGCGATCCGCGTCGCCGCGTCCACGACCGACCTCGCGTCGATCGCCAAATCGGTCGGCGGCGACCGCGTGGAATGTTTCGCCATCGCGAAGGCGGGCGCCGATGCGCACCGCGTCGAGGTGCTGCCGTCGTACATGGTGAAAGTGTCGAAGGCCGACGTGTACCTCAAGGTCGGCCTGGGGCTCGACCAGTGGGCCGACCCCATCATCGACGGCTCGCGCAACAGCAAGCTGACGGTGGTCGACTGCTCGGCCGGCATTCCGGTGCTCGAGAAACCCACCGGCGGGGTCAACGCGTCGATGGGCGACGTGCACCCCAACGGGAATCCGCACTACTGGCTCGACCCGCGCAACGGCGCGGTGGTGGCGCGGACCGTGGCCGATGCCCTCGCGCGCATCGACGCGGCGCACGCCGGCGAGTACCACGCGCGCGCCGGGGAGCTCGCAAAGCAGTGCGAGTCGGCGTGGGAAAACGGCAAGCAGATCGCGGCGACGATCCCCAACCGCACCGTGCTCACCTACCACCGCTCGTGGCCGTATTTCGCCGACGCGTTCGGCTTCGAGATCGCGGGACAGGCCGAGCCCGTGCCGGGAATTCCGCCCACCGCGAAGCACCTCGCCGAGCTGGTCGAGATCGCGCGCGCACGCAAGATCCCGGTGTTGATCCAGGAGCCGTACTTCTCGGCTGACGCGGGCAAGTTTCTCGCGCGCGAAGCCGGCCTGCGCGTGGTCGTGATGCCGCTCTCGTGCGACAGCGCGGACGCGGGCAGCTACCTCGCGCACATCGACGCCGTGATCAAGTCGCTGGCCGGCGCGGGGGAGGGATCCTGATGCACGCGCTCACCGATGCCTTCGCGCTGCCCTTCTTCCGTATCGCGCTCGTCACCACGCTGGTGCTGGCGGGCATCCACGCCTACCTCGGGTTTCACATCGTGCGCCGCGGCGTGCTCTTCGTCGACCTCGCGCTGGCGCAGATGGCGGCGCTCGGGCTCGCCGTCAGCCTCGCGCTCGGTCTCGAGCACGACCCGGTGTTGTCCTACGTGCTGACGCTCGGCATGACCTTCGTCGGCGCGACGCTGTTCGCCTGGCTGCGCGGGCGCGCGCGCAATATCCCGCTGGAGGCGTTCATCGGTATCGTGTTCGCCACCGCGCAGGCGGCGGTGTTCCTGATCCTCGAGCGCAGCCCGGCCGGACCCGAGCACCTGAAGGAAACCCTGGTCGGCTCGCTCTTCACCGTCGATCCCAGGCGCGTGCTCGAGGTGAGCATCCTCTACGCGGTGATCGGGCTGATCCACGTCGCGCTGCGGCGGCCGTTCTTCGAGATCACCAACGACCCGGCGGGCGCGGCCGCGCGCGGACGGCGCGTGTTCGTGTGGGACCTGCTGTTCTACGCGACGTTCGGTTTCGTGGTGACGTCGGCGGTGCAGATGGCGGGCGTGCTGCTCGTGTTCGGCTTCCTCGTCATTCCGGCCGTGGCGGGACTGCTCGCCACCCAGCGGCCGGGGCTCGCGATGACGATCGGATGGCTGTTCGGATTCCTGGCCAGCGCGGCGGGGCTGGTGGCGTCGGTCAGCTTCGACATGCCCGCGGCTCCCAGCGTGCTGGTGACGCTCACGGCGATGCTGATCGTGGTGGGCGCGGTGGCGAGTCTCTTGCGGCGCGCGGGCGTTACTCGCCGCGCGTGACGATGCCGTACTTCTTGATCTTCTCGTGCAGCATCTGACGGCTCAGGCCGAGCGCCTTCGCCGTGCTGCTCACGTTCGAGTCGTTGCGCGCCAGCGCGTCGCGGATCACGCGCGCCTCGAAGCGCTCCATGACCTCCCGGAGCGAGCCGACGGCGTCGTCGGCCGCCACCGCCGCGTCGACCCGGCGTGAGGGCCGCTGCAGCGCGTCGGCGTGGATGATGCCGTGCTCGTCGCGGAAGGCGATGGCCCACTCCATGAGGTTCTCGAGCTCGCGGACGTTGCCATCCCACCTTTTCTCGAGGAGCACGCGCCGCGCATCGCGCGAGAGCTGCGGGGCCGGCTGGTTGCGCTGGCCCGCGAGGCGCTGGAGAAAATACTCCGCCAGCGGAATGATGTCCTCGGGCCGTTCACGCAGCGGCGGCACGTGCAGCTCGGCCACGTTGATGCGGTAATAGAGATCCTCCCGGAAGTTCCCTTCCGCAATGGCGCGGGGGATGTCGCGATTGGTCGCGGCAACGATGTGCACGTCCACCTTGCGCACGCGCCCCGGCTCTCCCATGCGGGTGATCTCCCTCTGTTGCAGCGCGCGCAGCAACCGGGGCTGGATGTCCACGGGCATGTCGCCGATCTCGTCGAGAAAGAGCGTGCCGCCGTGGGCCACCTCGAAGTAGCCGGCGCGGTCGGACTCGGCGCCGGTGAATGCCCCCCGGCAGTGTCCGAACAGGATGCTCTCCGCGACTCCCGAGGTCAGGTTGGAGCTGTTGACCGCGGCAAAGGGACCGTCGCGGCGCGGGCTGAGCTCGTGCAAGGCGCGCGCGAGCAGCTCCTTGCCGGTCCCGCTCTCGCCGTGAATGACAACCGACGAGATGTCGGCCGCCGCGAGCTTCTCCACCATGGCAAACAGGTCGAGCATGCGCTTGTTGCGGATGACCATGCCCGACATGGTGACGTGGTGCGAGAGCTGCTCGCGCAGCTTGCGATTCTGCTCCACCAGGCGGTCGCCGCGGTCGAGGATCTCGCCGTGGCGCTGGGCGTTCATGATGGCGAGCGCGGCCTGCGCGCCGAACGCCCGCAAGACGTCGCGATCGGTTTCGACGAAAGGCGCGATGACGAAGCTGCTGTCGGCGTAGATCACGCCGATCAACCGGTCCTGGTAGATCAGCGGGAGGCACACGGCCGAGCGGATCTTCTGCTCGAGGATGCTCTCCTGCCCGCGCAGCTCGTCGATCTTGTCGATATCGGTCCCGACGAACGGCTCGTGCCGGTCCAGGACGCGCGCGACCACGCTGTGGCTGATTTCGCGGGCGCTGCGCTCGTCCCAGTCGTCCCCTTCGCGCGTCCGCCCGGTGAAGGTGGCGAAGGTGCCGTCCGCCTCGCGCAGGATCACGAACCCGCGCTCGCAGCTGGTGACGCGGATGATCCCGTCGACGATGGTGTCGAGGATGGCCTTGAGCTCCAGGGTGGAGGTCAGGGAGACGGCGACCTCGAGCAGGTCCCGGTAGCGGCGGGATTCCGCCTCCGCCGGACGGGCGGCTTCGGCAGGTGTGGAGGGAATCGGGCGCACTTTGATCCTCGCCAGTTCCGCGAGGGGGTCGCGGACAGAGTCAGTCTTCTTGGGCCGGGGAGACATGGCGCGCCTGGTAGACGCCATCTTAACACACGCGGCCATAAACAAAGAGCCCGCCTCACGGCGGGCTCCCGTTGCGTGGATCTCCCCGGCATCGGCTTGGTCAGTCCACGCAGGCGTTCAAAACGATTCACGAGTCACGATCGGGTGCTGGATACGGAGCACCGGCCGTTGAACTCGCCATCGCGATCCGCTATCGTGCCGCGACAGAGGTTCGGGAATCGTCGCTGTTACGGCCTCCAGGTGCTGTTGCCCCAGGTGCTGTTGCCCCAGGTGCTGTTACCCCAGGTGCTCTGGCCCATGACGCCCCAGATGCTCTTGCCGAACACGCCCAGAACGCTGATGACGAGGCCAAGGTTTGAAAGAATCATGTAACGCATTGCAGTCCTCCCTGAGTGAATCGTCTTGTCTCTCCGGTCCCGCTGTTCCCTTTCGGGCTTTCCCGGTTCCGACGGTTCCCCGTTATGGCAACCCGCGTACCAGACCGGCACAAAATTCCTTCAAACTTCTCAAGATGTTCTTTCGTAAGCGCTTATTGCGGAAGATTGCGGATCGTGCCGCGACGCGCCCGGTCCGCTCCCGTAGTTTCCTGTAAGGGAAACCTGACAGACGCAATCAGTAAGAACCCCGTGCAGTAGACGCAAGCTGAAGCCTACCAACGAAATAGGATGTGTAAAATGAACCTGACAGTGTGGTGTCAACGATGTTTGACAACTCCCACCCTACGGGTGGGAATGCTCATGGGGCTGGCCCTGCTGGCCCTGAACGCGGGAGATGCCATGGCCAAGGACGTGTTCCCGTTCCCCGTCACCAATCGCACCCTCGACAACGGCCTGCGCGTCGTCATGGTGCCCTTCGACAGCCCGGGCATCGTCGCGTACTACACCATTGTACGCGCCGGCTCGCGCAACGAAGTCGAGCCCGGGAAATCGGGGTTCGCACACTTCTTCGAGCACATGATGTTTCGCGGCACCGACCGCTTTTCGGGCGACGCGTTCAACGCGCTCTACCGCCACCTCGGCAGCGATCCCAACGCGTTCACGTCGGACGACATCACCGTCTACCACGCGCTGGTTTCCAAAGACGGGCTCGAGCAGGTGGTCGACGTCGAGTCCGACCGCTTCATGAACCTCAAGTACTCCGAGTCCGACTTCAAGCAGGAGTCGAAGGCGGTGCTGGGCGAGTACAACAAGAACTACTCGGATCCCGAGAACAAGCTCTACGAGAAGTCGCGCGAGACGGCGTTCAGCACGCACACCTACAAGCACACCACCATGGGCTTCCTCCAGGACATCGAGGACATGCCCAACCAGTACGCGTACAGCCGTGAGTTCTTCCGCCGCTACTACGCGCCGCAGAACTGCGTCGTGCTCGTGGTGGGCGATTTCGATACCGAGAAGACGTTCGCGCTGCTCAAGAAGTACTACTCGCCGTGGAAGGCCACGGCCGATCTCGCGACGGTGCCGGCGGAGCCGCAGCAGACCGCGGTGAGAACGGCCCACGTCGACTGGAACAACGCCACGCTTCCCTACCTGTGCGTGTCGTTCAAGGCTCCCGCCTTCGACACCAAAACGAAGGACACCGCGGCGCTCGACCTGCTCGGTTCTCTCCTCTTCGACGAGACGAGCCCGCTCTACCAGGAGCTCGTGATCCGCGACCAGAAGGTCGAGGAGCTCTCCGTCTACGCGCCCTTCCGGCGCGACCCGGGCCTGTTCATGGTATTCGCGAAGGTGAAGGATGCGTCGCAGCTCGACGCCGTGCGCAACCGCATCTACCAGACCGTGGAGGAGGCCGCGACGACACCGGTCGACGCGAAGCGCCTCGCCGACGTGAAGTCCAACGTGCGCTACTCGTTCGCCATGTCGCTCGGCACCGCGCGCTCGGTCGCGGGGCAATTGACCAGTGTCATCGGGCTCACCGGCGACGCCGCCGCGCTCAACGAGCTCTACCGCCGTTACGACGAAGTGAAGGCCGACGACCTGACCCGCGTCGCGGGAAGCTACCTGACCCGCGCCCGTGCAACCGAAGTGACCCTGACCGGAGGTGCCCAGTGAACCGCCGTTCGCTCATCATGCTGCCGCTGATCGCACTGCTCCTGGCCGCGATCACCATCTCGCTGCCCCACGACGCGCGCACCGCGAACGCCGGCATTCCGACCGTGCTGCTCCCGATCGCGTCGTCGCCGCTCATCACCTTCCGCATCCAGTTCCGCGCCGGCGCCGCCGACGACCCCGAGGGCAAGAAGGGCCTCACCGAGCTGACCGCGGATATGCTCACCGAGGGCGGCACGACGAAACACAGCTACGAGGAGATCACCGCGCTGCTCTATCCGATGGCGTCGTCGGTGAACGCGATCGTCGACAAGGACGTCACCACCTTCGTGGGCACGACGCACATCGACAACCTCGACCGCTACCTCGACCTGTTCCTCCAGGTGCTCCTCGAGCCGCGCTTCGATGCGCGCGATTTCGACCGTCTGCGCACGAACCAGAAGAGCTACCTCGAGAACACGCTCCGGGGCGCGAACGACGAGGAGCTCGGCAAGCAGTCGCTGAACACGTTCATGTACGCCGGCCATCCCTACGGCTACCCGGACCAGGGCCTGGCGTCGAACCTCGATGCCATCACGCTGGACGACGTGAAGGCGCACTACGCGAAGATGTTCACGCGCGCCAACGTGACCATCGGCCTGGCGGGGGGATATCCGAAGGACCTGGCCGGCAAGGTGAGCAAGGCGCTGGAGAAGCTGCCGGCGACCGCACCGGCCCACGCCGCGCACCCGGCCACGCGGCCGATCTCCGGGATCGAGGTGCTCGCGGTCGAAAAAGACACGCGCTCCACGGCGATCTCGATCGGCTTCCCCATCGACGTCACGCGCGCCGATGCGGACTTCTACGCGCTGATGGTGGCCAACTCGCACCTCGGCGAGCACCGCACCATGAACGGCGTGCTCATGAATCGCATGCGCGAGGTGCGCGGGCTCAACTACGGCGACTACTCGTACATCGAGCACTTCGTCCAGGACGGCGGCACGACTTTTCCGATCACCAACATCCCGCGCAGCGAGCAGTACTTCTCGATCTGGATCCGCCCGGTCCAGCCGCAGCACCGCCAGTTCGCGCTCCGGCTGGCACTCTTCGAGCTCAACCGGCTGGTCACGGACGGCATGACGCAGGCGCAGTTCGAGGAGGCGCGCTCGTTCGTGAAGAACTACAGCAAGCTGTGGGCGCAGGACCAGGGCCGCCGGCTGGGCTACCTGATGGACTCGCGTTTCTACGGAATGGACGACTTCCTGGGAACGCTGCCGGCGAAGCTCGATGCGCTGACCCTCGACCAGGTCAACGCCGCCATCAAGAAACACCTTCGCTCCGACAACCTGAAGGTGGCGGTGGTGACGAAGGGCGCGGAAGCGTTCCTGAACGACGTGGCGAACAACACGCCCTCGCCGATTGTCTACGAGGCGGAAGGGATCCCGCAGGCGGTGATCGACGAGGACAAGGTCGTCGCGGTCTACAAGATCAACGTCAACAAGGCGGCGTCGAAGGTCGTCAACGTCGCGGAGATGTTCAAGTAGCCGACGCGTGCGATGACCGGTACTGGATGCGGGCGGCGATGTCTCGCGCGACATCGTCGCCCGCGAGCCGGCGCACCACCGCGAGCGCAAACTCGATCGACGTGCCCGCGCCGCGGCTGGTGATCAGGTTGCCGTCCTCGACCACGTCGGTCGTTTCGTAGCGCGCGCTCGCCAGTGCCGCGGCGTGATCCGGGTGGCTGGTGGCGCGTTTTCCGCGCAGCACGCCGCACGCCTCGAGCACGGTGGGAGCCGCGCACACCGCCGCCAGCAGCTTGCCCCGCTCCGCCATCGCCATGACGCCCGCGCGAACGGCGGCGCTTTCCCGCAGAACGCTGGTGCCGGGGCCGCCCGGCAGCACGAACGCGTCCGCGGCCGCGACGTCGCAATCCTGCAGCAGCACGTCGCAGCGAACCGCGATGCCGTGCGAGCCGGTCGCCCTCAATCCCGATACGCCGGCCACCACCACGTCGATTTTCGCCCGCCTCAGCAGGTCGATGATGGTAACGGCCTCGATCTCCTCGAACCCATCCGCGAGCGGAACGATTGCGCGCATGTCACTCCCCCTCGTGCCCGGCGTTGCGCCGGAACGGACCGGGTGTTATCGTGTTTGCACCGGCGGATTTGCCCGCCGGCGCCATCCCACCGCTGGCCGTGACCGCCAAAGAACCCGATTCCCAAGGATCACGCATGCCGACATTCCGAATTGATCGCCGGTTCCGAGCCCTTGCCGCGACCATCATCTGTTTCCTCGGCGTTCTTGGATGCGAGGACGACCAGGCCCCCCAGCCCGTGCCCACCGGCGTCGCGGTGGTCGGTGGAGACAACCAGTATACCCGCAAGGGCACGACGCTCGAAGAACCGGTCGCCGTGCGCGTGACGCTCGAGAACGGCAACCCGGCCGTCGGTGTCGAGCTGCGCTTCCAGGTGATCGAAGGCGGCGGCCACCTCTCGAAGAGCGTCGCCACCTCGAACACGAGCGGCCGCGCGTCGGTGCTCTGGACCATGGGCGCCGAAACGGGCACCAACCGGATGCGGGTCACGGTGGCCGACAATACCAATCTGTCGGCCGTCGCCACCGCGACGTCATCGGAATATTACTGTACCGAGGAAGACCCCGCCTTCACGCAGAAGTTCTTCCCGACCCACCAGCTGCTCATGCTGACGCACCAGTCGGGCAGCACCAGCGGCCTGGCGGGACTGCTCCAGTTCTCGCTGCTCGCGCCGAACTTCAGCACGACCACGCTGGAGACGTACCCCGAGGGGACGTTCCAGAACACGGTCCGCGACCTGGCCTTCGCCGCCAACGGAGATCTCTTCATCTCGTGGAATCACCTGGATGACGAAGTGGTCAAGGTGGCCACCGACGGCACCGTGTCGCACTTCGCGACGCTGGAATCGGACATCGACGTGCCGCCCGGCGCCGAAATCGCGATGACGCCGAAGGGCGTGCTGGTGGGCTGCGACACCAGGGGCCCGTTCTACGTGACCTGCCGTGATTCCCTGTACCGCTTCGAAGACGCGATCTTCTCCGGCATCGAGGACGCAAACCGCGACCTTGCCAACAACGACGCGCTGGCATGCCATCCCGGCTCGGGCGACGTGTACTTCATCTACCGGAAGGACCGGCGGCTGTACCGGATCCCGTTCGATGGAACCACGGCGGGCACGAAAGTGGTCGCTGTCACCGACGCGCTGCCGATCGATGTGAGCGACGGCGCGCGCGGCATGGTCGTCGACGGCGAGGACGGCTCGATCTACATCCTGGTGGAATCGACGAACACGAAGTCGATCGTCCAGGTGAACGCTGCGGGCGATCAGAGCACGGTGTTCAACTTCTCGACTGACCGAACAGGAGACGCCGGCATACAGTCCGACCTCGCCATCGACCGCAATCCGGGGGGCATTCGCTACCTCTACACGCTGGACACGAAGAACAACAAGATACTGCGGTACTCGATCGCGTTCGACACGCTCACCGAATTCACCTCGGATGGGGATCCGTTCGCCGCGTCGGACAATGGATCGGGCGAACGCGTGGGCCTGGATGTGATCGCGGGAGCGGGGCCGTAGGCGGGCGTCAGGCGAGCGTGACGCGTCCGTCGCCGCTCGTGATGGTCCCCACGCGATGGACGTCGAGGCCGGCGGCGCGATCGGGCATGCGCGACGCATCCTCCGCTGACACGACCACGAGCATCCCCGCGCCCATGTTGAACACGCGGTACATCTCGCCCTCCGCCACATCTCCCCCGCGCGCGAGCAGATCGAAGACCGGAAGCACCGGCCAGCTGCCGCGCTCGATGCGCGCGGCGCAGCCCTTCGGAAAGATGCGCGGAAGATTCTCGAGGATGCCGCCGCCGGTGATGTGGGCGAGTCCCTTGATGACCACGCGCGACCCGATCTCGCCCACCGGTTTCAGGTACGAGCGGTGCACGCGCAGCAGCTCGTCGGCCACGGTGGCGCCGAGCGCATCGACGCGCGCATCCAGCGACAGCTTCATCGCGTCGAAGACGATCTTGCGCGCCAGCGAGTAGCCGTTGGTGTGCAGGCCGTTGGAGGGCAGCGCGAAGATCACGTCGCCGGGGACGATGCGCGAGCCGTCGATGATGGCGTCGCGATCCACGATACCGACGATGGTACCGGCGAGGTCGAAGTCGCCGTCCTGGTACAGCCCCGGCATCTCCGCCGTCTCGCCGCCGATCAGCGCGCAGCCGTTCTCCTCGCACGCAATCGCGAGCCCCTTCACCACGTCCGCCACCATGCCCGGGTCGAGCTTTCCCGCCGCCACGTAGTCGAGGAAGAAGAGCGGCTTCGCGCCCTGGACGAGGATGTCGTTGACGCAGTGGTTGACGAGATCCTGGCCGACCGTGTCGTAGCGTCCCGCCGCGCGCGCCACCATGATCTTGGTGCCCACGCCGTCCATGCTGCTCACCAGCACGGGCCGGCGATAGCCCGACGGAATCTCGAACAGCCCGCCGAAGTGCCCGATTTGCGAGAGCACGGCCGGTCCCCACGTCTTCCCCACCAGGCGGGAGATGGCGCGCGTGGCTTCGTTGGCCTTGTCGATGTCGACGCCGGATTCGCGGTAACGCATGTCAGAGTCTCTCCTGGAGCGATTCGTAGATGGCCGTGGTCGGGTCGTTCTCCACGATCACGGTGAATTCGTCACGCCGGATCAGGTCGAGCACGACGCCGGCGATCTCGTTGTCGAATTGTTCGCCGCGGTGCTTCTCGAGCTGTGCTACGACCTGCTCGACCGGGAAGCCCTTGCGGTAGGGGCGGTCCGAGGTCATCGCGTCGAAGGCGTCGCACACCAGGATGATGCGCGCGCCGAGCGGGATGTCGTTGCCCCGCAACCCCTCGGGGTAGCCGCGGCCGTTGGGCTGCTCGTGATGATAGCGTACCAGCACCGCCGCTTCGCGCAGAAACTTCAGGTTTTCCACGATGTCCGCGCCCACGCTGGGGTGCTGCTTGAGGCTCATGAACTCCTGGTCGGTGAGCTTGTCGCGCTTGAGCAGGATGTCGTGCTTGATGGCGATCTTGCCGATGTCGTGGAGCAGCGCGCCGTACTCGAGGATCTCCATGTCGCGGGCCGGGAGCCCGAGCGCGCGGCCGACGCGCATCGCATAGCGCGACACGCGGTAGGAATGGCCGTGCGTGTACGGATCGTTGGCATCGATGGCGGAGGTCAGCGCCGCGACGGTGTTGATGTGCGCCTCCTTCATCTCCACGTAGAGCTTGAAGCTGTAGCGCGCGAGGAACACCGGGACCAGGAACAGCATCAGCGTCCACTGGCCGTAGGACCGGTAGACCAGCGCGATGATCGCGCCGATGGGGATGAAGGCGAAGATGTGGAAGAACGTCCACATGTAGTTCTGCTTCCAGATGTGGAAGACGCTCTTCGCGGCGCGCAACGCGACCACCGTGCTCACCGAGATGGTATTGACGAGGTAGTAGACGATGCTGGCGACGGTGAGCGGCAGGAGGAAGCGCGGAGAATCCAGGCTGCGCCACGCCTCCGGAAACGCCCAGAAGGTGAGGCCCGCGCACCCCACCGTCGCGATCAGGAGCGGCACGTTGAAGGCGTACTTGACCGCCGCCCGCCGCTGCACGATCACCTCGGTGAAGAAGGACGCGATCGCCTCCACCAGCACCGCCGCGGCCGGTCCGAGCAGGACCACGGCGGCCAGGTCGAAGGGGCTCGAGGCGTAGATCGACGCGCCCCCGCGCGGCAGCGTGATCTGCGCCGAATCCGCGACGACGATCAGGAAGGCGAAGACCAGCACTTCCGGGAAGCGCTGGAGCGGAAAGTCACGGACGATGTAGGCGAAAAGGAGGAAACCGAGCGCGATGAACGTGAAGTAGTAGAGCTTGAACGCGCGGGGCGAATCTCTGAATTCACCGTTCAATGGTCACTGGATCTTGTATTCGATGGACGTCCTGAAATCGAGCTTGCCGGTCACGCGGTTCACCGCGTCGAGCGTCGCGAACACAACACTCTGGTTTTCGTTCCCGTCGACGAGCGCGCAGCCGGCCAGGCTCTTCGTGCACCGCGAGCTGACCACGTCCACGCGCACCAGCATGGCGGCGTTGTCACCGAGCGGTGCCTTGACGACGCCAATCAAACACAGGCGCGTATCACCGTCAAGGAATTCCGACACCGCGCGCAGCGTCGCCTCGGCCACCACCGACCACGCCGGCACGGCGATGTTCTCCGACGACGCCGCGCCGAACGCCGCCACCGCTTCGCGGACGAGCTCGACCTCGGCGCGGAGACCTTCGCGCGACGAGACCACGTTCACGCTCAGGAACGCGAAGCGCGACGCGTGCTCGAGAATGGGAAACTCCTCCACGCCCGACGGCGCCCCCTCGCGCTCGGGGGTGACGCGCACCTGGGCGTCGCCCACTTCGAGCCCGAACTCCTCGCGCATGAGCGCCAGGACGGTCCGGCCGAGCTCTTCCGTGTCGGTCTCGCGGTCGGCGTCGAGCTGGATTTCCTCCACCTCGCCGGCCGTGCCGATGCGGATGCGGCATGCAAGAACGCCCGGAATGCGCGCCAGCCGCGCTTCCGCTCGCTGCAGGTTGTCGGGTGTAAGGCCTTTTGGATTCATAAGTTGGAAGCCACGGAAGGAGCCGGTACCGGCTCCTTCACAAGGATACCACAGGCGGAGTGCAAGAATCTTTCCACCCCGGGCGCGGCCCCTGCATGGCCGGGAGGATCAGTAGCGCACCATGTCGAGGAGCTGCTGCCGCCGTTGCTCGATCGCCGGCCGCTGCAGGTTGCAGATGCCTTCCACGGAGAACGCCTCCACGGTGAAGCTCGCCATCACGGTGCCCCAGGCCAGCGCCTGGGCGAAGTTCTCGCGCGTGAGCGTGCCCCCGCGCGAGAGAAAGCCCATGAACCCGCCCGCGAACGTGTCGCCCGCGCCGGTGGGGTCGACCACGCTGGTGAGCAGTACCGCGGGTACGAACAACGTCAGGTCGGGGCCGAACAGCACCGATCCGTATTCGCCGCGCTTGATGACGACGTACTTCGGCCCCATGCGGCGGATTGCCCCGGCGGCGCCGAGCACCGTCCACTCCTCGGCCAGCTGCATGGCCTCCTCGTCGTTGATGAAGAGCAGGTCGACGCGCTTGAGCACTTCCAGCAGCGGGTCGCGAGCGGTGTCGATCCAGAAGTTCATGGTGTCCATCCCGACCAGCGTCGCGCCGCGCGTCTGGTCGAGCACCGAGAGCTGGAGGGTCGGGTCGATGTTGCCGAGCATCACGTAGCGCGTGTCGCGGTACGCGTCCGGGATGCTGGGATTGAAATGCTGGAACACGTTGAGCGCGGTCTCGAGCGTGTCACGGTTGTTCAGGTCCTCGTGGTAGCGCCCGCGCCAGTGGAACGTCTTTCCCGGCATGCATTCGATGCCGCGCACGTCGACGCCGTGGTCGCGCATCCGCGCCATGTGGTGCGCGTGGAAGTCCTCGCCCACCACGCCCACGACCTGCGGCTTCGCGAAGTAGCTCGCGGCGATCGACGCGTAGCTCGCCGAGCCGCCGAGCGCCATGTCGGCGCGGCCCGTGGGTGTCTCGACCGAATCGAATGCGACCGAGCCGACGATGAGGAGCGGCTGGCCCTCGTGCGTTTCCGCCATGATGGTCTCTCCCTGCTTCTACATGCTGCTGGGCGCGGACACGCCGAGCAGTTGGAGTGAGTTCTTGAGCACGGTCCGCGTGGCGCGCGCCAGGTCCAGCCGCGCCGCGGACAGCTCGGGGTCGTCGCCGACGATGCGGCACGCGTGGTAGAACTGGTGGAACGCCGTGGCCAGCTCCTGTGCGTACGTCGTCAATCGATGCGGCTCGCGCGCCTCGGCGGCGCCCGCCACCACACCCGGGAAATGGAGCAGGTGCAGCATCAGCAGGCGCTCCTCCGGAGCGACCAGCTTCGCCAGGTCGGCGTCCGCGCGCGCGGCGCCCCCGCGTTCCTCCGCGAAGCGCACCACGCTGGCGATACGCGCGTGCGCGTACTGCACGTAGTAGACGGGATTCTCGTCGGACTGCTTGCGCGCCAGCGTGAGGTCGAAGTCGAGCGGCGAGTTGGCGCGGCGCATGAGGAAGAAGTACTTGGCCACGTCGACACCGACGTCCTCCATGAGGTCGTGCATGGTGATGAACTCGCCCGCGCGCTTGCTCATGCTGACCGGCTTGCCGTCCTCGAGCAGGCGCACCCAGCCCACGATGATGATCTCGAGCCAGTCGGCCGGGGCGCCGAGCGCCGCCATGGCGGCCTGCATGCGCGGCACGTGGCCGTGGTGATCCGGGCCCAGGAGCCCGATCGCGCGACTGAAGCCGCGGTCGAGCTTGGAGGCGTGGTACGCGACGTCGGCCAGGAAATACGTCGGTTCGCCGTCGCTCTTCTGGATGACGCGGTCCTTGTCGTCGCCGAAATCGGTGGAGCGGAAGAAAAGCGCGCCGTCCTGCTCGTAGGTATGGCCGCCCGCGACCAGGCGCCGCTTCGCATCTTCGACCGCGGCGGGGTGCAGGCTCGATTCGCCGAAGAACGCGTCGAAACGCGCGCCGTACGCGCCCAGGTCGCGGCGGATGGTCGCGAGCAGCCGGTCGGCGGCGCGCCGTCCGAGATCGGCCGCGGGAACCGCCGGGGCGACCCAAGCGCTCGCGTCGTGCTCGTCCACTTCCGCGGCCAGCGCGGTGAGGTAGCCGCCCGGGTACTGGTAGTTCTCGATGGTCTCTCCCGACTCCACCCGCCCGAGCCGTTCCTTGAGGCGGAACCGGAAGCTCTCGCCCAGCGCCTCCACCTGCTTGCCGTAATCGTTCACGTAATATTCGCCCTCGGTGCCGTAGCCGGAGAAGTCGAGCAGGTTCAGGATGGCGTTGCCCACCGCGGCGGCGCGCGCGGACACGATCACCAGCGGGCCGGTGGGATTCGCGGAGACGTATTCCACCTGGACACGCCGGCCGGCGCCGTCGCTGCATGCGCCGTAGCGGTCGCCCTGGGAGAGCACCTCGCGCACGGTGGCGCGCAGCACGGGCGGTGCGAGCCGGAAATTGATGAAGCCGGGCTTCACCGCGTCGACGCCGGCCACCACGTCCCCGGGCACGTCGATGGTACGCGCGATGGCCTCCGCGATCTCGATGGGGTTGCGCTTGAGCTTCTTCGCGAGCGACATCGCCACCGTGGTCGCGATG
>DASVAK010000193.1:0-4141 GCA_036376395.1 Candidatus Krumholzibacteriia bacterium | reverse complement strand
GGAAAACGAAGTACTGGACGATTCGCAACGCGGCCGCTAGCTTCGGACGCAACCGGGGCAGGCCCGGGCGTGAACCAACAGGAGCAGAACCATGCCTCACGGACCGCTCAGAAAATCCCACGACAAGATGATCGCGGGGGTGTGCGGCGGGCTCGCCGACTGGCTGGGCTGGCCGGCCGGCCGGACGCGTTTCGCCTACGTCCTGCTCTCCATCCTGAGCGCCGCGTTTCCCGGCATTCTCGTTTACATCATCCTGTGGATCGCGATGCCGGGACCGGAACCCCGGTGACGGCACATGGGTTGCACCGGGTGGGGCGGGCCTTCCCCCGGACGGCCTTGAGTGATACCGTAATCCATCGCGCGATTCTATTGTAAATGCGCGACTTGCGTGGTGTCATCACCTGGACGGAACTGGAATGAATGACAAGGACCGAGTGAGCTCAATCCAACCGTACCGGATCGCCCCGGCGACCCGGATCGGCTACGTCAACCTGCGCGTCCGCAATCTCGAGCGCTCGCTCACGTTCTACCTGGACGTGCTGGGCATGCGGCTGGTGAGCGGCGGCGCGCACACGGCCACGCTCTCGGCCACCGGACGCGGCCCGGGACTGCTCGTGCTCACGGCGCGCAAGGATGCGTCGGCGCGCCCGCCGCGCTCGACCGGCCTCTATCATTTCGCCATCCGCGTTCCCAGCCGTCGCGCGCTCGCCCTGGTGATCCGCCGTCTCGAAGAGATGCAGTGGCCCGTGCAGGGCTACGCCGATCATGACGTGAGCGAGGCCGTCTACCTCGCCGATCCGGATGGGATCGGGATCGAGGTGTATGCGGACCGGCCGCGCGACGAGTGGCCGCTTCGAAACGGCAAGGTCGTGATGGTGACCGAGCCCCTCGAGCTCGAGGCGGTCATGCGCGAGCTCGACACCTGGCCCGGCGAATGGGAGAGCCTCGATCCGGCGACGGAAATCGGCCACATCCACCTGCGCGTGGCGAACCTGGAAACGGCGGGGGAGTTCTACCACGGCCTGCTGGGATTCGACATCACGCAGGACGACATGGCCGGTGCGCTGTTTCTCTCCGCCGGCGGCTACCACCATCACATCGGGCTCAACACGTGGGCGAGCGAGAACGGACCGCGGCCTCCCGGCGATGCGGTCGGATTGATCTCGTACGGCGTCTTCGTCCCCGACGCCGGCACGCTGAACGAAATCAAGCGGCGCCTGCTCGCCGCGGCTGCTCCGCTCACCGAGGAGGACGGCAGCGTGCGCGTGGGCGACCCCGACGGCAACTTCATCGAGATCTTCGCGCGCTGACGCGCTCCCGCGCGCTTGAGTGGCGCGCGTGCCTCTGCTAGCATGCGGGCATTCCCCGGAGGATTCCCCATGCGAAGAACAGCCCTGTGCATCGTTTCGGTTCTTGTCATCGCCGCGGCCGCTTCGGCGAACCAGCTGTCCGTCCGCCCGCCGGTTGCCGCGAAGGAGCCGCACTACACGGTCACGAACGGCGACACGCTGTTCGACAACTACTTCTGGATGCGGCACAGGGAAAACCCGGAGGTGATCCGCTACCTGGAGGCGGAGAACGCGTACACCGACGAGGTGATGGCGCCCACCAAACCGCTGCAGGAACAGCTCTACAAGGAGATGCTCGGCCGCATCCAGGAGACGGACACCAATGTCCCGTTCCGCAGGGGCGGCTATTTCTACTATTCGCGCACCGAGCAGGGGAAACAGTACTCCATCCAGTGCCGCCGCAAGGGCAGCATGGATGCGCCCGAAGAGGTTCTGCTCGACCTGAACGCGATGGGCGAGGGACTCCCGTTCATTTCCATGGGCGACATGGAGGTGAGCGACGACGCAAACTTCCTTGCCTTCTCGATCGACACCACCGGGTATCGCCAGTACGAGCTGCAGGTGAAGGACCTGCGCAGCGGAGAGATCCTGCCGGATCGCATTCCCCGCGTCACCTCGGTGGCGTGGGCGGCGGACAACAAGACCATTTTCTATACCCAGGAAGACGCCGTATCGAAACGCTCGAACCAGGCCTGGCGCCACGTCGTCGGCGCGGCCAGCGACGAGATGCTCTACGAGGAGAAAGACGAGCTCTACGATATCTGGCTCTACCGCACGCGCAGCGACGCGTACATCCTCATGACGGCCGCCTCGTCGACGACGAGCGAGCAGTGGTACCTGGCCGCCGCTGACCCGGCCGGGCAATTCAAGAGCATGGCGGGTCGCGTGAACGACCGCGAGTACTACGCGGACCACGCGGGCGACCGCTTCTTCATCCGTACCAACGACAAAGGGCGCAATTTCCGCCTCGTCAGCGCGCCCGTGGCGGCGCCGGGCACGGGGTGGAAGCAGATCCTCCCGCACCGCGACGGCGTGATGCTCGAGGACATCGACTGCTTCAAGGATTTCTACGTCACCAGCGAGCGTGAGAACGGCGTGCCGACCTTCCACGTGACGCCGATGGCGGGCGGCAAGTCCCACCAGATCGAGTTCCCCGAGCCGGTGTATGTCGCGCGCGGGACGTCCAACTACGAGTTCGACACGCCGGTGTTCCGGTTCAGCTACGAGTCGTTCGTCACGCCGTCGTCGGTCTTCGACTACAACATGCAGACACGGGAACGCGAGCTCAGGAAGCAGCAGCCGGTCCTCGGCGGTTACGACCCGAAGAACTATCGCTCCGAGCGCGTGTACGCGAAGGCCAAGGACGGGACGAAGGTGCCCGTCTCGATCGTGTATCGCGTCGATCCGAAGGAGAAGTCGCACCCGCGCGATCGCGCCATGCTGCTGATGGGGTACGGCTCGTACGGGATCTCCATGGATGTGCGCTTCTCGTCCAACGTTCTGAGCCTGCTTGATCGCGGCATGATCTACGGCATCGCCCACATCCGCGGCGGCGGCGAGCTGGGCAAGAAGTGGCACGAGGAAGGCCGCATGATGGAGAAGAAGAACACCTTCACCGACTTCATCGCGTGCTGCGACCACCTGGTGAAGGCGGGGTACACCACCCGCGACCGGCTCGCCATCATGGGCGGGAGCGCGGGTGGCCTGCTGATGGGGGCTGTCCTCAACATGCGCCCCGACGTGTGCAGGGCGGCACTCGTGTACGTGCCCTTCGTCGACGTGATGAACACCATGCTCGATGCGTCGCTGCCGCTCACCACCGGTGAATACCTGGAATGGGGAAATCCGAACGAGAAGCCGGCCTACGAGTACATGAAGAGTTACTCGCCCTACGACAACGTGAAGCACCAGCGCTACCCGATCATGCTGGTGCGCACGTCGCTCAACGACAGCCAGGTGCCGTACTGGGAATCGTCGAAGTGGGTGGCCAAGCTGCGCGAGTACAAGCAGGGCGACGACCTGCTCCTGCTCAAGGCCAAGCTCGAGCCGGGCGGCCACGGCGGCGCGTCGGGCCGTTACGACAAGCTCCACGACACGGCCTTCGACTACGCGTTCCTGCTGACCGAGCTCGGCATCGCGCCGTTGCCGCAGTGACGGCGCGCGTGGGAGATCCTCGTGTGACGAAAAGAGTGCCCGGCGCCGCCGCCTGGCTGGAGCTGCTCCACGAGATCGCCGACCTCGCCGACGGAATCGCGCTTCGCCATTTCCGCCGCGTCGATCTCCGCGTCGATGACAAGGCGGACGGTTCGCCGGTAAGCGAAGCGGACCGCGCCATCGAAGCGGCCGCTCGCGAGCTGGTGGCAAAGCGCTCTCCTGGCACCGCGGTCTACGGCGAAGAAGAGGGCGGCCTGCGCGAGGGCGCGGGCACCCGGCTCATCATCGACCCCATCGACGGCACCCGCAATTTCGTCCGCGGCATTCCCGTGTTCGCGTCGCTGCTTGCGATCGAGGAGGACGGTGAGCTCCTCGCGGGCGTGGTTTCGGCGCCTGCCATGCGGACGCGCTGGTTCGCCGCGCGCGGCACGGGCGCGTTCCTGGGACCGCGACGGCTGCACGTGTCACGCATCGACGAGCTGTCCCGGGCTTCTCTCTTTCACGGCGATCTTTCCGGCCGCGTGGAAGGGAAGCTGCCGGCGGGACTCCATGCGCTGTTCGCGCGCGTCGAGCGCACGCGCGGCTTCGGGGACTTCTACCAGCACATGCTGGTGGCGGAAGGTGCGGGCGAAATCGCG
>DASVAK010000189.1:0-10200 GCA_036376395.1 Candidatus Krumholzibacteriia bacterium | reverse complement strand
GACTTCGCCCGCGAGATGGTGATGTGGCCTTCCTCCAGCGGCTGGCGCAACGTCTCCAGCGCGTGGCGCGCGAATTCCGGCAATTCGTCGAGGAAGAGCACGCCGTTGTGCGCCAGCGTGATCTCGCCGGGCCGCGGCGTGCCGTGGCCGCCGATCAGGCCCGCGTAGCTCGCCGTATGGTGGGGGGCACGGAAGGGCGCGTGAGTCACCAGCCCGCCGTGGAGCAGGCCCGTGATGGAGTAGATCATCGTGGTTTCCATCGCGCGGGTGGGGGATAACGGCGGCAGGATGGTGGCGAAGCGGCGCGCGAGCATGGTCTTCCCCGATCCCGGTGGTCCCACCATGAGCACATGGTGTCCGCCCGCCGCTGCCACGAGCAGCGCGCGCTTCACCGCCTCCTGCCCCACCACGTCCGCCATGTCGTAGGGGAACTCGTGGTTGCGCCGCGGCGGCGGTGCGGGCTCGTCGGCGCGCCGGGTCACCACCCGACCCTCGGCCACGCCCTCCAGTTCGCCGGGCACGGATAACGCCACCGACATCGCCCCGCGCAGCGTTTCGCATGCGATGACCTCGAGTCCCTCCACCACGCGCGCTTCTTCCAGGTTGGCGAGCGGGATGACCGCGCGGGCGAACCCCCGCTCGCGCGCATGCAGCAGGATGGGCAGCACACCGGGAACGCGACGGAGCCCGCCGTCGAGCGCGAGCTCGCCAATGAAGAGCGTGCGCGTGGTGGTCGCCTCGGCCTGGCCGGAGGCGAGCAGGATGCCAATGGCGATGGCCAGGTCGTGGGCCGAGCCCTCCTTCTTCACGTCGGCGGGGGCGAGATTGCAGGTGATGCGCTCGAGCGGGAACTGGCAGCCGGAGTTCTTGATGGCCGCGGTCACGCGCTCGCGCGCTTCGCGGACCGACGCGTTGGGCAACCCCACCACGGAAAAGGCCGGAATGCCCCGGGCGATATCCACCTCGACCTCGACGACCAGCCCCTCGATCCCGACGATGGCGCCCGAAAACACGGTGGTATGCATGAACGAACCTCCCCTGCCCGCCGTGGCGGCGGTCACGAACGAACGGATGTTTCGCGGGAGGAATCGAGGGAGGAGGTTGGCGCGGTGATGGTAGCACGCGGCAGGGCCCAAAAAAAAGGAAGGAAGACCAGCGGTCTTCCTTCCCGAGGAAATACGATGGATGTGCCCGGAGGGCTACATTTCCATCCCTTCCATCGCCTTGGCCGCTACCTTCCGGCGGACCTTGCGACGGACCTTGCGACGGACTTTCCGCTTCACGCGAGAAACCTTGCGTTTCGCGCGGCGGACCTTGCGTCTCACCTTGCGACGGACGCCGCCAACCTTGCGTTTCGCGCGGCGAACCTTGCGCTTGGCTTTTCTCTTCGTCTTGGCTTTCCTCTTAGCCGCCATAATTGGTTCCTTCCTTTCGTGGCCAGCAACACGATCGTTGCCGGCTCGTTGGTACCAACAGGACAAAGTTCAGCGCAGCACCGAAAATGTGTCAACAACTATTTGCAAGGAGCGGTCCAATTTGTCCACCGAGTTGTCGGTTTACCGACGATTGACGCGACCATCGGGACCACACTACGATGCCGTTCATGGATCAAAAACAGTGGGAAGAGCGACTCGATCGCGCCGCAGATCGCGTGTCGCGCGTCGTCACGGAGGGCGTTCACGTGCTCGAAGACGCGTACGAAAAGGGCAAAGAAACACTTAAGGAAGAGTTCGATGGACGGCGCTCCACGACCGACAACACGGCCGGAAGCGCGCCCACCCCGTCGGCATTCACGGCCGCTCCCAAACCTTCGACGAAGGGTTCGCCGCGCGTGGGCCTGATCCTGGTGGGACTGGGAATCGTGTGGCTGCTCAATACGCTGGGGATCCTGGACCAGCCGGTATTCCCCATTCTATTGATCGTGCTGGGCGTCTACTTCATCGCCCGATCGAAGTAGGGGCTAGCGGGATCGCGCGTAGCGCGCGTGGTAGTTCAGCACCTTGTAGACCAGTCGCGCGGCGGTGAACGACGACGCGATGTCGGCATCGTTCGGGCACAGCTCCACCGCGTCGAACGCCACCACCTTCTTGTGGCGGAACACCACGTCGAGGATCTCCATCACCTGCTCCCAGTAGAGACCGCCCGGCTCCGGTGTCCCCACGGCGCGGATCACCTCGGGCGAGAAGCCGTCGAAATCGACCGTGAGGTAGACCTCATCGGGGAGCGCGAGGAGGTCGGCGCGCGCCTGCTCGGTCCAGTGGCGGTGCGCCTTCACGTGGTCGGTCGACTTGAGGAAGGACCACTCCTCTTCCGCGAGGGTGCGGATTCCCACCTGCACGATGGGCCCGTACTGGAGGCTGTTGCGACCCGCACAGGCATGGTTGTCGGCGCGGCCGTGGAACTCTTCGCGCAGGTCCGCGTGCGCGTCGATCCACACGATGCCCATGCCCGGTTTTGCGAGCGCGGCAAGCAGCGCCGGCGTCACCGAGTGCTCGCCGCCGATGAAGCCCAGGAATGCATCCGGGTGTTCCCGGCGCAGCGTGTGCGCCGCCTTCGTGATAGAGGCGAGGTCGGTGATATCGGGGCGGACGGTCAGGACGCCGTGGCGCGATGCATCCACCTCGAGCACCTCGTCGAAGAGCTCGACGTGGCTCGACGCCTCGATGATGGCTTCGGGTGCGCGCCCGACCCCCTTCCCGTACGTGGTCGTCTGCTCGTAGGGGATCGACGCGAGGACGTAGTGGTTCCGGTCGAGGACGATGTCCCCCGGATCCAGTTTGTCCTCGAGAAAACCGGGACGGTCCGTGGTCAAGGAGGGGCGCGCTCCTAGTAGGCGCAGAAGACGCTGGCCGCGATCACGGTGGTCCAGAGGCCTTCCTTGCCGATCGCGGTCTGCGTGATGTTGGTCGTGCGGACGATCTGCCGGCCGATCTTCCACTCTTCCTTGCGCTGGTTCCAGGCCCGGTCGGTGTCGAGGTCGATACCCAGGGTGGTCGCCAGCATGCTGGCCGCCAGGTCCTCGGCGTAGTCGCCGCACTGTTTCTCGTTCTGGCCGTAGTTGTGGACTTCCGAGAGGTAGCCGTACTTCTTGGTGTCGCCGGGGATGGCAACGCCGATCGAGCAGGCACACATGCGGAAGGCCTCGTTGGTGGCCATGCGCGCGATCACCGAGAAGACGACCTGGCCCGGGCTCAGCATCTCGACGCCGCGGTGTTTCGGGACGATCTTGCAGCGGGGCGGAAAGATGCTGGAGACGGTCACGAGGTTCACGTGGGCTATGCCGGCGTCGCGGAGGGCCAGCTCAAAGCTCGTCAGCTGCTCGCGGTGGCGGCCCATGCCCTTGGTGAGAAACATGGCGGAAGGTATCAGGTCCATCGAACGTCTCCTGGCGGGGCGGCGCCCGCGCTGATCGGGTTCTGCGGCGTGAAAAACGCGCTAGGTATAGGAGAATCAGGGGCGGGTGTCAACAGTTCATCCAGTGCGCGCCCGCCCCGCGCGCGCGCCGGGAAGAAAAAAGAGAAGGGAGACTTGCGTCTCCCTTCTCTCGATTAACCGCAGCCTGCAAGGCCGCAGCCAAAGCAAAAAGTGTTACTTCTTGCCTTTCTTCTTGGCTTTCTTCTTGGCCTTGCCTTTGGCTTTCGCCTTCCTCTTAGCTGCCATTGTGGTTTCCTTCCTTTGCGCGAGTGAAGCTTCACTCACGACTTTCAGGGTTGACCAACCAACGTTCAACGGGTGTCGCAGCGAAGTGCCGCTTCATCGTTGAGGCGGATTTTTGCATAACCCTATACCCTGTCAATGAAAAATTTTCGTCGAGGCCGGTTTTTTGCCGGAACCAGACCTCCGAGAGGCACGCATGATGCTCCTCTCTCACCTCTCGCATCACGGTCATCACGACTTCATCACACGCACACGATGCGCGCGCGAACACATCACACGCGCGATACGCACGCGGATTTTCTCTGCGCGCATGGACTGATCTTCCTGCCCACATTCTGCGAAGGTCCGTTCCGGTAGCGAACGCACATCGGTCCCGCGCGCCGGATTCTCGCCGATATCGCACGCACCAGCTCTACCTCCAGAAGTACGGCGCTCTGGACCGATGTGCGTCCGCTACCGGGTTGGGATGGACCTTCGCAGAGCACTCGCGCTCGACTCGCTTGGAACGCGCACGAGCGGGTGGCGCCGGCCGGAGACCCCGGCGATCTCGCCGCGATAACGAGCGCGGCGAGTCGGTCCGGGGTGGCCGGTGACAGGACCCGCGAGTGCGCGAGGTCATCGCACGGCGAAGTCCGAAGGGGGCTGCTCGCGGACAGGACCCGCGCGGATGAGTTGGGATCGGCGCGACGGTGAGCCGGTTCGATCCATCGCGCTATAAATAGAGGGGCGCGGTACCCGCCTTTTGGGGTCAGTTCGAGTCAAGTGATTGCGGGACAGTCACCTGGAGCCGCCGAACGGGGTAAAAAGGAGTAGTCTGTCCGCTTGCGACTTCTGGCTCTTTTTTGATAGAGTGACACTCAATCGCGGGTGGTATGGTCCGCGCTCCCAGCGAATACTATGGCAACACTTCAATCTGAAAAGGCTGTTATGAGTGATCGAATGAATCTCTTCGAGATGGCGTCGTCGCAGTTCAAGAAGGCGGCGGCGGCCATGAAACTGGATCCGAGCGTCGAGGCGGTGTTGTCGCAACCGCAGAACGAGATCGTGGTGAACTTCCCGGTCCCGATGGACGACGGCTCGATTCGTGTGTTCCGCGGTTACCGCATCCAGCACAACAACACCAACGGACCGTACAAGGGCGGCATCCGCTTCCACGAGTCCGTCGACCTCGCCGAGGTGAAAGCCCTGGCGCAGTGGATGACCTGGAAGTCGGCGTTGATGGGCATCCCGATGGGCGGCGCCAAGGGTGGCATCACCCTGAACCCGCGTGAGCATTCGGAGACCGAGCTGCGACGCATCACGCGCCGCTTCACCTACGCGCTCGGCAACAACATCGGCCCCGAGTACGACATCCCGGCGCCGGACGTCGGCACGGGCCCGCGCGAGATGGTCTGGATGATGGACACCTACATGACCATGTACAACGCCTCCGACCGCAACGCCACGCGCGGCGTGGTCACGGGCAAGAGCCTCCTCCAGGGCGGCAGCCTGGGTCGCGACAAGGCGACGGGCCAAGGCCTGGTGTTCTGCTTCGAAGTCTGGGCCAAGCACGACGGCTTCAAGATCCCCGGCTCGACCTTCTTCGTGCAGGGGTTCGGCAACGTCGGCTCGTGGGCGGCGCGCATCATGCAGGACGGCGGCGCGAAGCTGCTGGCGGTCAATGACCACACCGGCACCATCGGCAACCCCGAGGGCATCGATGCCCACGACCTCGCGAAGTACGTCGCCAAGACCGGCGGCATCAAGGGCTACGCGAAGGCGAAGCCGATCTCGGACGCGGAGTTCTTCGGCACCAAGGCCGACATCTTCATCCCCGCGGCTCTCGAGTGCACCATCAACATCGAGACCGAGAAGCACATCAAGGCGAAGTACGTCGTCGAGGGCGCCAACGGCCCCACGACGCCGGAAGCCGAGAAGCGCCTGCGCGATCGCGGCATCACCGTGATCCCGGACATTCTCGCCAACTCGGGCGGCGTGACGGTCAGCTACTTCGAATGGGTGCAGAACAAGATCAGCGAGGTATGGGAGCTCGAGCAGGTCGACCGCGAGCTCAAGAAGAAGATGGTGGCGGCCACCGAGGCCGTGATCGAAGAGATGAAGAAGCGCAAACTCGACCCGCGCACCGCGGCGCTCACCGTGGCGCTGTCGCGCATCGAGGCGGCGCACAAGGAACGGGGTATCTTCCCCTAGTCGGGTTCCGGCAGAGGCAGACCAACGTTCGCATCAACCCTGGGGCGGAGCGGAAGCTCCCCCCAGGGTTTCGACTTTCTGGCGGGCGCGAGCGACCGCGTCCAGGTCCCACGCCGCATCACCCCAGTAGCCCACGAAGGCCGCGTAGCTGTCCTTCGCCGCCGCGCGGTTGCCGCCCGCGAGCTGCGATTCGCCGCGGTAGAACAGCGACTGCACGAACAGCACCGGGTCGCCGTGGTACGGAAACTCGAGCCCGTACAGCCGGCGCCTCACCTCGACAAACGACTTCACGGCCATCTCCGCGTTGCCCGCCTCGAAGGCCGCGTACCCCGCGAGGAAAGTGCGACGGTCGGCGTCGGCCACGTTGACCGCGACCCGTTCCTTCTCGTCGCGAACCAGCCGGTCGAGGGCGTCGGTCTGCTGCTGGCGCGCGATGTCGGCCAGCGCGAGCAGCTCGGTGCTGTCGAGCGAGAGCGTGCGCGCCCACAGCACCCATTCCTTCTCGGTGGCGAGATGGTTCAGGGCCTCGCTGCCGGCGTCGACGTCGCCACGCATGAGCTGGATGCGCGCGCGGGAGAGCCGCACCGGTACGTCGCCGAATTCGGTCACCCATCGCTCCACCACGCCCTCGGCCGCGTCGGAGCGCCCGAGCTGGCAGAGGTAACCGACCAGGCGCGAGGCGAGCGAGAGCCCGCGCCGGTGCGCGCCGTTGAGCATGGCGTGGCGGATGGCCTCGTCCATCTCGTCGACGCCGTCGTCGAAATCACCGGCCAGGAAATCGGCGAAGGCGATTCCCTCGTGCGCGACCGAGGCGAGATTGACGTCGTCGAAGAGCATGAGCTTCTCGTAGCTCACGCGCGCCGACTCGAAATCCCCCGCCTGGGTGTAGAGGAGCGCGCGCGTGATGATGGCGGGGACGCAGAACGGATCGAGCTCGAGGGCGTGTTGGGCGGATTCGAGCGCGGCGGCCGGGCGGTCGCGCGCCAGCTCGACCTGCGCGAGCAGCACGTGCGGCACCGGCTCCTCCGGGTTGAGGCGGACGAGTTCGGCGGCCTCGCGCGCGGCGCGGTCCCAGTGGCCCAGCGCGGCCTGGCAGCGGATGGAGAGCCCGGCGACGCGCCCCACGGTCGGATCGTCTTTGACGAGCGGCGCGAGTTGCCTCTGCGCGTCCCCCACCTGTCCGAGCCGATAGTACGCCAGCGCGAGCTGCAGGCGCGCCTCCTGCATCGAGCCCCCCTCGCGCGCCGCGCGCGAGAGCAGCGCGATGGCGCGCGCATAGTCGGCCTTCTCGTAGAGCGCCTGCATGCCGTACACGAGCAGCGTATCGGCGGGCGCGCTCACCGTGGCTTCCGCGCGCAGGACGGCGTGCGAGAGCGCGCGCTCGTTGCCGATGATGGGGTCGGCGTAGCATTCGACCAGCCGGAGCCACACGTCGTGCTGCGTGGAGTCGGCGGCGACGGATCGCTCGAAGATGGCGGCGGCGTCGCGCACGCGCCACATGGAGAGGTACTCGAGGCCGAGCTGGTAGAGGTCGGCGGCGCTCGCCCCGCGCAGGCGATCGAGATCGATGGTGGCCGGCTTCCCGCCCACCAGCCGCGCCAGGCGGTCGTGCGGCGTCTCGTGCAGACGGCTGCGCTCGAACGTGCGCAGCAGGATCACGCTGGCGACCAGGAGGAACACCAGCAGCAGCCCGTAGCGGAGCGTCCTCACCGTGTGGTGCCTTCCCGCTCGATCGCGGCCAGCACGACGGAGAGGCGCAATGATTCGGGGCCGAGTCCTTCGCGGTGCGCGCGGGTGACGATCTCCAGGGCAGCATGGTTGTACGGCGTGGGCACGCCGTGCTCCTTGCCCAGCGCGATCACCGGGCCGTGGATGAACTCCGCCTCGATGGCGCGGCGCTTGAGGTAGAGATCCTGCCAGACCGAGTTGCGCACCTTGACGCCGTGCTCGGGGCGCTTCGTGCGTGGCTTGCGCAGCGTCTCGATCATCTCCTCGATCGACGGATCGCGCCCGTCACAGCACTTCGCGCGCACCTTCGCCGCCTTGAACACCCGGCGCGTCTCGTCGAGAATGCCGACCTTGAGCGCCTGGAACTCGTTGGTGTCGTGGTCACGCCCGTCGATGACGGCGTGGAACACGCTCTGCACGTTGACCGCCACCTTGAGCCACTTGTCGGCCATGATGTCCTTCGACACGATGCAGTCGAAGCCGGCTTCGGTGATGGCGGCCGCCATCGAGCGCGCCGCCGCGTCGGCGCCCTTCGGGTACTTGCCGACGATGACGCGCCCGCCGGTCTGGAACGACACGTGGCCGGGCTGCACCATCGAACACGTCATGCGGATCACCGCGCCGTAGACGGGGTCCATTCGCTTCGCGGTTTCCTCCTCGGCGACGACGCCGTTCTGGATGCACAGCACGGGCACGCCGCGCGCGACCACGGGAGCGATGGAGTCGAGCGTCGCGGGCACGTCCTGCGACTTGACCGCGATCACCACGCAACCGGCGGCGGCGGCATCGGCATCGAGGATGGATTTGCAGGCGGTGGGATGGGCGACGTATTCGCCCGTCGTGGACTTGATGCGCAGGCCATCCGCGGTGATGGTATCGATATGCGCGTCGCGGCCGACCAGGCACACGTCGTGTTTGTGCACCGACAGCATCCCGCCCAGCACGCTGCCGACGGCACCCGCACCATAGACGAGAAACTGCATGTTGTACTCCCTCTTGCGGCCGTGCCGCGACGTCGCCGCCGCATGACGCGCTCGCGGGTGGCGCCGGCCGGAGACCCCGGCAACTCGCCGCGATAACGAGCGCGGCGTGTTGGTGCGGGGTGGCCGGTGACAGGACCCGCTGGTGCGCTCACGGAAGCTCGCGGCCAGGACCCGCGCGGCCTCCGTCGGACCGGCAAGTCCTGCCGCGCGGCGGCGGGCACAAAACGTGCTAGTCATGCGCGGATACACCTCATCGTTTCGCGCAAGGAGCACCATCATGAAGATCTGCCCGTTCATGTCGCACATGCTCGGCAACGAGGCCAACGTCCTCGAAATCGGCAGCATGGAAGATGTCGTCGTCGACAAGGAGGAGCACGCCGGCGGGGTCGCCACCCGGACCCGTCAGCGCGCCGAATCCGTAACCCAGAGCAAACCCGCGGCGTCGCATCTCTACTGCCTGCGCGACACGTGCCGCTTCTTCCGCGGCGCGGACGGCGAGTGCACCTTCGACGCGATCCTCGAGAGCACCTCGCGCGCCGGCGAAGCCGGGGTGGCGGCGCAGAAGGAAGCCGCGTCGGCTATCGCGCGCGAGCTCGACAAGTTCTGGCAGTTTCAGACGCAGAGCGCGGCCGAGCTGATCTCGTCGTTCGGCGAGGTCGAGAAGCGACAGGAAGAGGCGCTGGCGCGCATCGTCCGTGAGGTCGAAGCGAAGGTGGCCGCTGCGGCCAACGAAGAAGAGGAAATCCAGAAGCAGGAAGCCATGATCTCGATCCGCGACGGGATCGCCGGGATCAAGGACACCATCGACGCGCGCAACGACGGTTTCGAATCCCTGACCACCACGGTCTCGGACCTGGTGCTCGGGTTCGATGACAGCATCAAGTTGATCAAGGAGCAGTGGACCAAGATCGCGGAGCAGATCACCGCGCTGGAAGCCATCGCACCGCGCATCGAGCGGATGGAGTCGACCGTCAGCAAGACGGTCGAGACCGTCGACCGCCTCGAACGCAACTGGGCCGAGATGATGGACGTCGTCCGCAACAACAAGAAGGCGGAGGAAGCGCCCGCGGCCGCCCGGAGCAACCGGCGCGAGGCGATGAAGTTCAACAACCTCGGCGTCACCAGCTTCCACAACGGCCACCTCGAGCTGGCGCGCGACCAGTTCCTCGACGCCGTCAAGCGCGACGAAACCTTCGCCGAGTGTTTCAACAACCTCGGGCTGGTCTACACCGAGCTGGGTGAAGAAGCGAAAGCGGCCGCCGCGTTCCTGAAGGCCATCAAGCTCAACCCCGAGCTGCACGCGGCGTACAACAACCTGGGCTACGTCTATTACAAGCAGGGGAACTACGAGAAGGCGGTCGAGATGCACACCGAGGCGGTGTCGGGCAGCTCCACCAACTCGTCCGCGTACACCAACCTCGGCAACGCGCACTTCAAGCTCGGCAACAAGATCGCGGCGCGCGAGGCATGGCAGAAAGCGATCGAGCTCGATCCCGCCAACGAGAAGGCGCAGCGCTCCCTCAAGTCTCTAAACGACTGAACGGCCTGAGCGCGGCGTCAGCCCTGAGTTTGCGCTCGCGGGTGGCATCGGACGGGACCCCGGCAAACTCGCCGCGTTAACGAGCGCGGCGAGTTTGCTCCG
>DASVAK010000187.1:0-2468 GCA_036376395.1 Candidatus Krumholzibacteriia bacterium | reverse complement strand
ACACGACATCCGCGGCGCGTACACACTCCAGGCGGCGATCGCCGCCTGCCACGCGCGAGCGGTGCGCGCGGATGAAACCGACTGGTCGCGCATCGCGTCGCTCTACGGCGACCTCGCGCGCGTCATGCCGACACCGGTGGTGGAGTTGAATCGCGCCGTTGCGGTGGGAATGGCGAACGGCCCGGCGTCAGGCTTGCGTCTCGTCGACGCGCTGGTAGCCGACGGGCGCCTCGACGGGTACCACCTGCTGCCCGCCGTGCGCGGCGATCTGCTGGAGAAGTTGAAGCGCTACGACGAAGCGCGGGCCGAGTTCGAACGCGCGGCGTCGCTCACGCGCAACGAGAGGGAGCGGGCGTTGCTGCTGGAGCGCGCGCGCCGCTCAAAGTCACAACCGTAACGGTTGTTTGTGAAAAAAGTGATTACTCCCGTAACGGGAGTAGCTACTTGTTTCACAAGTGAACAAGCAAGGCGCGATGCGGCGGGCTCCTGAATAGCCCCCGCATCGCGCCCGTCCTACACCCCAAAACAAAAACGGCGTCGAGTTGCCTCGACGCCGTTTCCGTGTGTGCGATTTCTATCGAAATAACTAGCCCGTCGGCCCCGGTTCGATCATCGGGGGCATGCCCGGGAGCTTGCGGCGGTCCGTCTCCGGCTTGGTTTCCGTAGCCGGTTCGGGGCGCGCGGTCGCTGTCGCCGGTACCGGGAGCGGAGGCAGCACGCCGCCCTCCAGGATGATCTTGATCTCGTCCGAATCGAGCGTCTCGCGCTCGAGCAGCGCGTTCGCGATCCGGTGCAGGATGTCGATGCGGTCCTCGAGGATCTTCTTGGCGCGCAGGTAGGCCTCGTCGACGATGCGCTTGACCTCGTCGTCGATCAGCTGCGCGGTGCGGTCGCTGTACTCCGTGTGCTGCACGATGTCGCGGCCGAGGAACACCTGCTCGTCGCGCTCGCCGAAGGCGATGGGCCCGAGGCGCTCGCTCATGCCCCACTGCGTCACCATGCGACGCACCAGCTTCGACACCATCTGGATATCCGACGACGCGCCGCTGCCCATGCGGTTCAACACCAGTTCTTCGGCCACGCGGCCGCCGAGCGCCTGGGTGAGCGTGTCGAGGCACCAGTTCTTCGAGTACTCGGTGCGATCGTCTTCCGGAAGGAAGAAGGTGAGACCGCCCGCCTGTCCGCGCGGGATGATGGTCACCTTGTGCACGGGGTCGGAGTATTCCAGCGCCGAGCCGACCACGGCGTGTCCCGCTTCGTGGTAGGCGGTGAGGCGCTTGACCTCTTCCTTCACCACGCGGCTCTTGCGCTCCGGACCCAGGTAGATCTTGTCCTTGGCCTCTTCGAGGACATCCATCGTGATCTTGTTCATGTTGCCGCGCGCCGCGAGGAGCGCCGCCTCGTTGATCACGTTCGCGAGATCCGCGCCGCTCATGCCGGGTGTCGCGCGCGCCAGCACGCCCAGATCGACGTCGTCGGCGAGCGGGGTCTTGCGCGAGTGAACCTTGAGAATGCCCTCGCGTCCGCGCACGTCGGGCAGGTCGACCACGATGCGGCGGTCGAAGCGGCCCGGGCGCATGAGCGCGGGGTCGAGCACGTCGGGACGGTTGGTGGCTGCGAGCAGGATCACGCCTTCGTTCGATTCGAAGCCGTCCATCTCGACGAGGAGCTGGTTCAGCGTCTGCTCGCGCTCGTCGTGACCGCCGCCCAGGCCGGCGCCGCGATGGCGGCCGACCGCGTCGATCTCGTCGATGAAGAGGATGCACGGCGCGTGCTTCTTGCCGGTCTCGAAGAGGTCGCGCACGCGGGACGCGCCCACGCCCACGAACATCTCGACGAAGTCTGAACCGCTCATGGAGAAGAAGGGCACGTTGGCCTCGCCCGCGACGGCGCGCGCGAGCAGCGTCTTGCCGGTTCCCGGAGGGCCGAGCAGGAGCGCACCCTTGGGGATACGGCCGCCGAGCTTCTGGAATTTCTTGGGATCCTTGAGGAACTCGATGATCTCCTCGAGCTCTTCCTTGGCCTCGTCGCAGCCGGCGACGTCGTTGAACGTCACGCGCGGGCGGTCGCCGCCGAACATGCGCGCGCGGCTCTTGCCGAAGCTGAAGGCGCGGTTACCGCCGGCCTGCATCTGGCGCATGATGAGCAGCCACAGGCCGATGATGAGAAGAAGCGGAAGGCCGCTGCTCACGATCTTGACCCACGTGCTGCCGCCGGGGATCTGACCCTCGATGACGGCGCTGGGGTTCCTGTCGATGATGCGCTGCGGGAGATCCTTGTCCTCCGCCGGGAGCACGAGCGTGAACTGCTCGACGCGAACGTCGCGCGTCCGGCTGCGGTCGGTGGCGGAGGTGAGCGGGATCGACGTCGGCACGGCGAGCTCGCCGCGGACCTCGAGGCCCTTGAACGTGATCTTCTTGATGTTGCCCCGGTCGACCTGGCTCAGGAACTCAGAGTACGAGATGCGG
>DASVAK010000178.1:0-4222 GCA_036376395.1 Candidatus Krumholzibacteriia bacterium | reverse complement strand
TTGAACGTGATCAGCTTGGGATCGTCGCCGATCACGGGGTTGGGGGCCTGCTCGAACGGGAGCAGGATGTTGACGCCGAAGCTCGCGTCGGCGCCCGCGCCCACGTTGCCGGCCTTCATGATGCCTTCGGCCGCGCCCGTGATGACCATGAACTGTTCGGCCGCCAGCTGGCGCGCGAACTCCACCGCCATCTTGTAGTACGGATCCTCCTCGGGCGTGCGCGCCGAGCCGAAGATCGAGACCTTGCGCTTGTCTCGGTACGGCTTGAACACGCGCGCGGCATAGCGGAACTCGGCCATCGAGCGCGAGAGCACCTTGAGATCCAGCACCTCGAGCTCGTCGCGGCGGCACTTGAGCGCGTGCACGATGAGCTCGCGGATCAGCCGGGTGGAGAGGTCCGGATCGGGATCGGCGTAGATGGCGCGGATCTCGTCCAGGACTCGGGTGGCGTTGTCGAACTGTTCTCGCCGGGTGGTATCGATTTTCTGCATTTCAGCCGATCAGGTTCAAGAGGTGGATGAGATTGGGTTCGCGCACCACGTGGTGCGCGCGGCGCTCGAGCTCGCGCGAGCGCGGATTGAATGCCACCACGCAGCCGGCCACGCCGACCATGGGCACGTCGTTCTCGCCGTCGCCCACGAACGCGGAGCGGCTCAGCTCCACGGCGTGCTTGTCGGACAGCTCGCGCAGCGCCACCGGCTTTCCGTTGAGGTCGAACGGCGTCGCCTGCCATCCCACGAGCCGGTCCTTTGCACCGAAGATGAGCCGGTTGCAGTACACGTCGTCGAACGGATGCTCGGGAAAGAGCGTGTCGATCACGATGTCGAGCGTTCCCGAGATGATGGCCAGCCGCGCGCCGCGCCGTTTGAGCTCGTAGAGTGTTTCGTGCGCGCCGTCGAAGTGCTGGAACTGTTTCACCAGCTCGACGATCTCGCCGCGCGTCGCACCCGCCGTGATCCAGCCCTGGACGTCCAGCTCGACCCACTGCTCGTAGCTGATGCGCCCCTCGTTGAACCAGCGGTGGCGCTCGACGTTGACGGAATGGTCGCCGACGTAGCGTTCGTTCAGGACTTCCCAGATGACCTTGCCGGTGGGATGACGGACCAGCGTTCCGTCCACGTCGAAGCAGATGAGGTCATAGGCTCGTTGCAGCATGGAAATTGTATGATAGGCGTCCCGATGCCCCCAGTCCACCCTTGAAATATCCCCACTCTCGCCTAGAATGAGCGCCCGGAGCCGCACCATGGCCGATGAAATAACGCGACACGACACCTCCCGCTGGGTCGACGACCACGGCGATGCGCTTTATCGATACGCGCTTCTCCGCGTGAGCGACCCCGAGCTCGCGGGCGATCTCGTGCAGGACACGTTCCTCTCCGCGCTCAAAGGTGTGGAAAACTTCCGCGGCGGATCGACGGTGCGCACGTGGCTGATCGGCATCCTCAAGCACAAGATCATCGACCACTACCGGCGGCACAAGATCGAGGTGCTGGCGAGCGACATGCCCGCCGCCACCGAGGGCGACGAACTGGATCACGTCGACCGCGCCTCGGCAAAATGGGCCGAGCCGCCCTCGCAGCTGGTGGAGAACCGCGAGTTCTGGGCCACCTTCACGAACTGCCTCTCGGGGCTCCCGGAAGCCCATCGCCGGGCCTTCTCGATGCGCGAGTTCGACGGCCTGCCGGGCGAAGAAATCTGTAAGGTGCTGGGGGTGACGCCGTCGAACCTGTGGGTCATGTTGCATCGCGCGCGCGCGAAGCTCCGGCGGTGTCTCGAACTGAACTGGTTTGAAGGAACTTAACGAGCCCTACTGGTAATGCGTTGCCTGGAATCAGCCCGACTTCTGTCTGAACGACGGGACCATCCCTTGCCGCTGCGCAAGCGGCTGGGCCTGCGCGTCCATCTCTTCTTCTGCGCGCTGTGCCGCACCTACCAGTCGCAGCTGATCGCGATGTGCCGGATCGCCATGCACGCCGGCTCGGAGCCGTCGAGCCATGCGCCGGGGCTGCCCCCCGAGCGCAAGCGCGCCATCGAGGACGCGATCCGTCGCCCCTAGATCACGGCTTTCCCGCCGGAACCTTCCCGTCATAATTCACCCGCCCGACGACGCGTGGAACCGGGAACCCGGCCGCGCCCGGCGGTGTTAGATGGCACTGGAACGACGGCCATGGCTCGGCTACGATGGCGTTGCTCCTTCACCCGTCCCATGAAATCATTCCTCAAAGAACTGGCCGGCGGCATCGCGCTCATGGTGGTCGCTTCCCTGGTGGGCGTGGCGGTCAACGCCGTGCGTCCCAACGGCGTTGCGTTGATCCAGCACGGCGAGGCGGTCTCGACCGCCGTCCACACCCAGGCCGATTCGACGGCCGCGGCGGCCGACAGCACCGCGCCGCGCGAGGGCGTGGTCACGCTCGAGCAGATGAAGCAGATGGTCGACTCGGGCACGATCGTCGTGATCGACGCGCGTTCGACGGAAGAATACGAGCAGGGACACATTCCGGGATCGATCAACATCCCGCACGACCGCATTCCCGAATTCCAGGATGTGCTGAACAACGAAGTGCCGATGGATGCGCAGATCGTCTGCTACTGCCGCAGCTTCACGTGCGATTTCAGCGATCTGCTGGCCACCGAGCTCAAGATCATCGGTTACTCGAACGTGTCGGTGTTCTCGGGCGGCTGGGACCAGTGGCAGAAGGCCGGCTACCCGGCCGAGACAGGACCACGGTCATGAAGGCGCTCCTCACCGGTCGCGCGCTCAATCTCGTGCTCCGGTTCGTCATCGGCGGGCTGTTCTTCTACGCCGCGTTCGAAAAGGTGCTGCACCCGTCCGCATTCGCCATGGCCGTGCGCGGATACAAGCTGATCCCCTTCTCGCTCTCCAACCTGTTCGCGATCGCCATGTCGTGGAGCGAGATCTTCGCCGCCGTGATGCTCATCCTGGGCATTCTGACGCGGAAAGCCGCCGGCGCCGTCTTCCTGCTCCTCATCGTCTTCATCATCGCCATCAGCACCACGCTGGTGCGCGGCATGGTGATCGACTGCGGCTGTTTCGGCGAGGGCGGCTCCAACACCTCGTGGCTGCTCATCGTGCGCAACGTCGCTCTGCTCGTCGGGTGCTTCCTCATCATCCGCTACAACGACGGATGGCTGAGCCTGTACCCGGGCAGCCGCGCGCAGCCGGGCGCGCACCCGCGGCCGCAAGCCTCTGCTACCAGTTGATCCCCTCGTAACGCGATCCGGCGGGCAGCTCGTCGAACACGCGCGCCAGGTCGATGATCACGCGGTCCCCGGTATGCGGCGCCAGCGCGGCGCTGAACTCCTTCGTGCGATGCCCCACCACGATCACCTCGGCGAACTTGATCACCTCGTCGAGATCGGTCGAGAGCAGCCGCGAGATGTGCGGGATCTCCTTCTCGATGTACGCCTTGTTGGCGCCGGTCAGGCGCGCCAGCGACACGCTCTCGTCGAAGATGCGCAGGTCGTAGCCCTTGCCGATGCACCGCTCGATCAGCAGCACCAGCGGGCTCTCGCGCAGGTCGTCGGTGCCGGGCTTGAAGCTCATGCCCAGGAATCCGAGTTTCTTCTTCCCGCGCGCGAAGATCATCTTCGCGGCGCGGTCGATCTGCATTTCGTTGCTCGGAAGCAGTGACTGCAGCAGAGGAAGGTCGAGATCGTTGGAGCGCCCGACGTAGACCAGCGCGCGCACGTCCTTGGGCAGGCACGACCCGCCGAAGGCGAACCCGGGCTTCAAGTACGCGGGCGAGATGTTGAGCTTCTTGTCCTCGGCGAAGATGCGCATAACCTCGTGGCTGTCGACACCCACCGCCTTGCACACGCTGCCGATCTCGTTCGCGAACGTGATCTTGAGGGCGTGGAACACGTTGTCGACGTACTTCACCGTCTCCGCCACCTTGATCGGCGTCTTGAACACGGGCGCGTCGATGCCGTCGTAGAGGCTCACGACGGTGGACGCGGTGTCGTCGCGCGCCGAGCCCACCACCGTCTTGGGTGGATTGAAGAAGTCGTAAACGGCGGTGCCTTCGCGCAGGAACTCGGGGTTCACCGCGACCTCGACGCGCTCGGGCAGATCGCCGCCCAGCCCGCGCTTGAGCGCCGGGATCACCACCTTCTCCGTGCTTCCGGGCACCATGGTGCTGCGCACGCACACGACGTGGCGCTCCTTCTTCGCGCGCAGCGCCTCGCCGATCTCCTCGCACAC
>DASVAK010000166.1:0-16394 GCA_036376395.1 Candidatus Krumholzibacteriia bacterium | reverse complement strand
AGCAGGTTCAGGATGGCGTTGCCCACCGCGGCGGCGCGCGCGGACACGATCACCAGCGGGCCGGTGGGATTCGCGGACACGTATTCCACCTGGACGCGCCGGCCGGCGCCGTCGCTGGATGCGCCGTAGCGGTCGCCCTGGGAAAGCACCTCGCGCACGGTGGCGCGCAGCACGGGCGGTGCAAGGCGGAAATTAATGAAGCCGGGCTTCACCGCGTCGACACCGGCCACCACGTCCCCGGGCACGTCGATGGTACGCGCGATGGCCTCCGCGATCTCGATGGGGTTGCGCTTGAGCTTCTTCGCGAGCGACATCGCCACCGTGGTCGCGATGTCGCCGTGGGATGCGTCGCGCGGGCGCTCGATCATGACCGGCACGTCCGGAGCGATGATGTCGAGGCGCTTCAGCGCGTCGGACACCGCGATGGCGATGGTCTCCCGAACGCTCACGAACGGGCCCCGGCGGCGGCCTCGTCGATCTGCTCCGCCGGCGCGTCCCCCCACAGCCGCTCGAGCTGGTAGTACTTGCGGACGTCGGGCAGGAAGACGTGCACCACGATGTCGACCAGGTCGATCAACACCCAGCGCAGCGATTCGTAGCCCTCGACGTGGTAGATCTCGAGCCCGGACGCGCGGCACGAGTCGATGATGTGGTCGCTGATCGCCTTGACCTGCGAGGTCGACTGCCCGCTGCACATGATGAAGAAGCGGGTGACGTCGGTGACCTTGCGGAGGTCCATCACCAGGACATCGAGCGCTTTCTTCTCCAGGGCGAATGCCGCGACCTTGCGCGCGGTGGCGCGGGTGGCGACGGTGGCCGGACGCCGCCGCGCGGGCACATGAATCTTGGTTGGTTTGCGTTTCGCCGCGGCGGGCTTCCGCGCGGCGGTTGTGCGTTTCGTCACATCGCCTCCATGGATTTGCGACGGCGCCGCGAAACGACCAGCGCCGTCAAAGCGCTCCCAATATACAGGAGACACAGGGGAGTTGCCATGAGTGTCTGGGACACCGGATCGGGGCTGGGCGTGGCGACCGCCGACACGACGAAGATGATCACGATGGCAAAGCGCCAGTTGCGCAGGAACGTCGTGGCCGGCACCAGCCCGGTGACGCTCAGGAGGAACATCACGATGGGCAGCTGGAACACGATGCCCATCACCAGGCAGAGCTGCGAGACCGTGTCGAAGTACTTGCTGATGCTGATCAGCGGCTGGATGTGCTCGGTTCCGTAGCCGAGGAGGAAGTGCATCATCCCCGGGATGAGCATGTAATAGCAGAAGACGACCCCGGCGTAGAACAACAGCACCGACCAGCCGACGATGGGCATGATGCGCCCGCGCTCCTGCCGGAACAGCCCCGGCGCCACGAAGCGCCACACGCGGTAGGCGATGTACGGGAACGCCGTCAACCCGCCCAGGATCAGGCTGAGCTTGGTGCGCACCATGAACGCCTCGGTGGGCGCCTGGAAGATCAGGTGGTCAACCGGGAGGTCGCGCACCATGTAGTCGAGGATGGTGCCGCTGAAGAAGAAATACACCACCGAGAACACCAGGAAGGCGATCACCGACGCGGTGACCATGCCCCGCAGCTCGCCCAGGTGGTCGATGAAGGACATCTCGCGCAGGGTCTGCCTGCGCGGGGCCGGTGCGTGCGAGGGCTGCATCGCGGCCTTACTGCTAGTCGAGCAGTTCCCTCTCGATGTGATTGGTGACGGTGGTCTTCATCGCCGTGCCCCCGGTCTGCGGCGTCATGTCGATCAGCGTCTCCATGTTGCCGCTGAAGGTCGTGATGGCGCGGGTGGCGGGATCGAACGCGAACTCGAATTTGCCCTTCCCGGTGCCGGAGAGCTTGAACGTGCCCATCGGCGTCTCGGTGGTGCCGCCCACGGTGGTGGTGACGTCCTGGTCCACGATCGCGAGGTCGGCGCCCTTCTCCTTGCGGCTCTCGCGGAACTTGAAGACTTCGCTGGTGACGTAGTCGGCGCCCGACGGGGACTTGTCGCGGTAATTCTCGCGCTTCCAGCCCGAGCCGGCCGCGACCGCCTTGCCCGGCATGTAGACATACCAGTTCTTGAGCGTGGGCTCGACCACCTGCTGCACCTGCGCCCACACGTCGAAGCCCGGGCCCGGCGTGATGTTGCTGACACTGCCGTGGGAATCCACCGTGAACACCACCGTCTTGCCCGTCATCTTGCCGGCGGTCGGATCCACGCTGCTCTTGCCACCCAGCACGTTGGACGCGGTCACGTTCTCGAAGAGAAGGCTCATCGTGTACGCGTCCTTCTCGGCCGCCGAGCACGTGACCTTCACCGTCATGTCCGCCACCTGGCTGGCGTCCAGGCCCGCCATGTTCATCTGCGTGGAGATCTTCAGGTGATAGCGCTGCGACGCGCCCTGCTTGAACGCGTAGCCGAACATGACGTCGGCGGCGAATGCGGTGGCCGCCATCGCCACCAGCAGGGCGGCCGTGAACACGATTCTCTTCACCATGGATGCTTGCCTTTCTTCGGTCACGATTTGCGCTCGTCGCGGTTCTGGCGGTCGAGCAGCACCTTGACCTCGCTCATAAACTGGTTGATGTCCTTGAACTGGCGGTACACGCTGGCGAAGCGCACGTAGGCCACCTCGTCCAGCGACTGGAGACGGTCGACCACCAGGTTGCCGATCTCGGTGCTCTTGACCTCGTTCTTGAACTTGGCAAACAGCACCGTTTCGATGTCGTCGATGACGCGCTCGATCTGCTCGCGCGACACGGGGCGTTTCTCGCAGGCCTTGAGCAGCCCGCCGAGGAGCTTCTCGCGGCTGTATTCCTCGCGGCGCCCGTCCTTCTTGACCACCATCATGGGAACCCGCTCGATGTACTCGTAGGTGGTGAAGCGGTGGCCGCACTTGAGACATTCGCGCCGGCGCCGGATGGCTTCGCCCTCCTTGGTCGTCCGCGAATCGACCACCTTGTCCTCTTCGAACGCGCACTGCGGGCACTTCATTGCGTCACGCCTGCCGGAGCTCGGGGTAGAGCGGGAACGCGTCGCACAGCTCGCGCGTCTTCGCGCGCACATCGCGCAGGACGGATTCGTCGCCGGTGTTCTCGAGCACGCGCGCCATCAGGTCCGCGATCACGCGCATCTCCTTCTCGCGCATGCCGCGCGTGGTGAGCGCCGGCGTCCCGATGCGGACGCCGCTGGTGACGAACGGGCTCTTCTTGTCGAAGGGCACCGTGTTCTTGTTCACCGTGATGCCCGCGTGCTCCAGCGCGACTTCGGCCTTCTTGCCCGAGAGGTCGCGGCGCGAGAGATCGAGGAGGAAGAGGTGCGTATCGGTTCCGCCGGAGACCACGTCGAAGCCGAGCTCCATGAAGCGCGACGCGAGCGTGCGCGCATTTGCGATCACGGCGCGGGCGTAATCCCGGAAGTCCTCGCCCATGGCTTCCTTGAAGCACACCGCCTTGGCGGCGATGGTGTGCATGAACGGGCCGCCCTGCATGACCGGGAAGGTGAACTTGTCGACCGCCTCCGCGTGCCGCGAGGGCACGAGCAGGAACCCGCCGCGCGGACCGCGCAGCGTCTTGTGCGTGGTGCTGGTGACCAGGTCGGCGTGCGGCACCGGGCTCGGGTGCAACCCCGCGGCGATCAGCCCCGCGATGTGAGCGATGTCGACCATCAGCACGCAGCCCGCCTCGTCGCAGATCCTGCGCAGCGCGGGAAAGTCCCACTGGCGCGCATACGCGCTCGCGCCCGCGACGAGCATCTTCGGCCGTTCGCGCAGCGCCTGCTCGCGCAGCGCGTCGTAATTGAGCACGTGTGTCACCGGGTCGACTTCGTAGGCCGCGACCTGGAAGAACATGCCGGAGAAGTTCACCGAGTGACCGTGCGTGAGGTGGCCGCCGTGGGAGAGCGAGAGGCCCATGATCTTGTCGCCGGGCTTCAGGAAGGAAAAGTAGCCCACCATGTTGGCCTGGCTGCCCGAATGCGCCTGCACGTTGGCGTGGTCGGCGCCGAAGAGCGCCTTCGCGCGCTCGCGCGCCAGGTCCTCGGCGCGGTCCACTTCTTCGCAACCGCCGTAGTAGCGCTTGCCCGGGTAGCCCTCCGCGTACTTGTTCGTCATCACCGAGCCCACCGCCGCGAGAACGGCGAGGCTCACGAAGTTCTCCGACGCGATCATTTCCAGCGTGCCGTGCTGGCGCTCGACCTCGCGGTGGATTGCGTTCGCGACGTCGGGGTCGGATCGCTCGAGGATGCGGAACAGGTCGTTCATGGTCAGGCCCCGCGCTCCCGTGTCTTCTTCCAGCCGTCGAACGCCGGGAGCTTGGTGGCCATCGACTCGATGCATTCGCGAATGATGAGATAGGTCTGCTCGTACACGTCGCGGCTCGCCCCGATGGGATCGGGGATGTCGCCGTGGTGCACGTCCGAGAAGTTGCTCAGGAGATACGTGCTCTCGAGCGACTCGGGATCGATGCCGCCGACCGCGTCGCGGTGGCGCACCCCCATGGTGACGATGAGGTCGGCGTTGCGCACCAGGTTCGTCCCCAGTGAGCGCGAGCGGTGGCCGGAGAGATCCAGCCCGTGTTCCGCGGCGACCTCGATCGAATACCGGGACGCGGGCGCCCCGTCGGCGGCCGAGGTTCCGGCCGACGCCACCTCCACATCGAAGTCCAGCCGCGCCGGGAGCACGCTGCGCGCGATGGCCTCGGCCATCGGGCTGCGGCAGGTGTTCCCCGAGCAGACGAACAGGATCTTCTTCACTTCGGCCCTTCGATGCGGCGCGCGTACGCGCAAGCGTCGGCGCCGCCTGTGTTTGCGGGATTTGGTTCGCCCGCAACGATACAAACAACCCGTTGACTTTGCAATCGATTCCGACTAATTACTGTGACCATTACCCCACGGGAACCCGGAGGATACCTGACCATGACACCACGCTGGCCAGCGCTGATCATCGGCGCAGCAATCGCCCTGCATGCACCGTTCGCGTTGGCCCAAACGACACCGCCCACCAAGCCGACCCCCATCATAGAGGCCCGGGAGTATTCGGGGCCCATCCCCCAGAATTCCATCTCGCTCCGCGTGGGCATGTTCGGCGGGGCCGAGAACCAGGAGATGATCGAGTTCCTCGACGGGAGGGTCCGCCCGCCGTTCCAGGTCTCGTACGAGGACTTCTCGACCGCGCTCGCGATCGACGTCGGGTACATCCACAAGCCGCACCCGCGCTTCGGGCTGCGCGTGAACGGGAGCGCGTCGTTCCTTGAATACACGAGCACGGGCGACTTCGTCCCCCAGACCGGGGATTCGCTGCTGCCCCAGCTGCAATACGACCGCAAGCTCGAGGTCGACCTCTTCGTCCTCGAAGGGTCGGGCATCTACTTCTTCTCCGACGCGTCGCTGCAGGAATTCCAGTCGTACCTCGGGGGCGGCTTCAGCCTGGGGATCCCGCACGAGGTGTTCACCGAGCAGCGAACGGACGTCGAGACCGGCGCCGCGTTCACCGATGAGATCCCCGGCCGGCCGGCGGAAGCGAGCGAGTGGAGCGCCCACGCGGGCGTGCACGCGGTCGGCGGTCTCCTCTACTATTTCACGCCACGATGGGCGGTGTCGACGGAAGCGCGCGTGCAGTTCATGGAGGGCAAGTTCGGGAAACTGCAGGCGTACGATCCCGAGTCGGGGCAGTACGAGAATGTCAATTTCGTGATCGACTACGCCGGCTTCTACCTGTCGCTCGGCGCGACCTACGGGTTCTAGCGCATGATCCGCCACATCCAGACCGGCGCGCCTGCCTTTGCCGCGAGCGAAGCGGCCCTCGTTCTCCCCCTGTATGGCGGGACGAAACGGCTCTCGCCGGGCGCCGCGAAGCTCGACCGCCAGGCCGGGTCGCTCGCGTCGCTCCTGCTCGCCGACGGCTTCACGGGCGAGCGCGGCGAGACGCGCATCGCTTCGGTCAAGCGCGGGCGCCGTCTCGTGCACACCGTGCTGGTGGGGCTCGGCGACCCGGCCCGGGCGGACGCGGAGAATCTTTCCGACGCCGCCGGCGCCGCGGCGAAGGTGCTGCTGGCGCAGCGCGCGCCGTCGGCCGCGATCTACCTCGATGACGCCGCCGCTCGCGGCCCGCTTGCACGCGCCGACGTTGCGCACGCGATCGCCAAGGCCTTCGGCCTCGCGACCTACCAGGCCGGCAGGAAGAGCGCGGCCGGACGCATGACCCGACTGTCGCTCCTGACCGCGGCGCCCGCGCGCGAGCTCGCGCCGGCCATCCGTCGCGCGCGACAGGTCGTCGAGTGGATGGAGCGCGTTCGCGACTGGGTGAACATGCCGGCCAACGAGATGACGCCATCGGTCTTCGTCGCCGAAGCCACGGACGCGCTCAAGAAAGACCGCATCGCGTGCCGCGCGCTCACCCGCGCGCAGGTCGAGAAGGCCGGCATGAACGGCGTGCTCGCCGTGGGCGCCGGCAGCCGCGAAGAGCCGCGCTTCCTGGTGGCGGAGTACGGGATGGCCAACCGCAACCTCCCGCTGGTGTGCCTGGTCGGCAAGGGCGTCACCTTCGATTCGGGCGGGATCTCGATCAAGCCGTGGGAGAAGATGCACGAGATGAAGAGCGACATGGCGGGCGCGGCCAGCGTCGTCGCCGCGCTTTCGCTCGCCGCACAGCTCGAGCTCCCGCTGCGCGTCGTGGCGCTCGTGCCGCTGGTCGAGAACATGCCCGATGGAACCGCGTTTCGCCCCGGCGACGTCATTCGCCTCGCCTCGGGCAAGACGGTGGAAGTGTTGAGCACGGACGCGGAGGGGCGGCTCATCCTCGCCGACGCGGTGGCGTATGCGCGCGCGCACTACCAGCCCACCGTCATCGTCGACATGGCGACCCTCACCGGCGGCGTGCTCATCGCGCTGGGGACGCGCATCGCCGCCGTCCTCGGAAACTCGCCGCGCGACCTCGACGACATGATCGAGGCGGGCACGCGCTCCGGCGAACCGGTCTGGCAGCTCCCGCTCGACGACCGGTTCGTGGCCATGATCAAGGGCGACGTGAGCGACTACAAGAACTACGGCGGGCGCAACGGCTCGGTGATCACCGCCGCGGCGCTGATCGGAACCTCGGCGGGACACGCGCGGTGGGTGCACATCGACATCGCGGGCACGTCGTGGAACGACGGCACCGGCGCGAGCTACCAGTCACGCGGCGGGACCGCGACCGGCGTCGACCTTCTGCTTCGTTTCCTGGAGATCGTCGCCGCACGCTCGTAGCCGCGGCGGATCGTTCACGTCTTGCGCCAGATCTCGTGCTCGTCGCGGGTGAGGTAGAACCACAGGCCCACCACCGCGGCGGCATTCATCACGATGAACGTCCATGACACGCGCGACATCGCCGCGAGACGCGAGTTGCGCAGCGGCGTCAGCACGAGCAACCCCGCAGCATAGAAGAGCACCTGCGCGAAGAACGCCGCGCGAAAAAACGGCGCCTCCAGCAACGCGCTGGAGACGAGCGCCGCCACGCAGCAGTAAGGCACCACCAGGCGCACGAGCTTGTGCGAGACGAACTGGAACAGGACCGGGTTGGCGCGCGGATCGAGCAGCCTCGGCTCCATGGCGACGGCCTGGAAATTGCCGGCCAGCGTGCGCACCTTGCGCGAGAATTCCTTCGACGCGGTCGACGAGGAAAAATCGAACGCGCGCGCGGCGCGGATGAAGATGACGCGGTAGCCCGCGAGGACGATGCGCATGGGGACGAGGAAGTCGTCGAGCAGCGTGTTGGGTGCGAGCGGCACGTAGAGCGCGCGCCGCACGGCGTAGATCGACCCCGTCGCGCCCACCACCGACGCGATCGCGCTCTCGCTGCGGCGGATCAACTTCTCGTAGCGCCAGTACAGGCCGACGCCCTCGTGGACCTCGCCCACCTCGTCTCCCGCCACCAGGATGAGCTCGCCGCTGACGGCGCCGACCGCGGGGTCGTGGAAGACGCTGACCAGCTCGGCGATGGCGTTGGGACTGAAGCGCTGGCGCGCGTCGGCGAACACGACGATGTCGCGCGTCGCCGCCGCCACGCCGATATTGAGCGCCGTCGCCTTCCCCACCGGCGCGGAGCACTCGAGCAGCTGGACGCGCTCCGCGGCGTAGAGTCGCGTGAGCTCCGCGGTTCGATCGGTCGACCCGTCCGACACGACGATGATCTCGAGCAGCTCGCGGGGATACTCCTGGGCGAGGAGGTTCTCGATGCGCGAGGAGATGTTGTCTTCCTCGTTGCGCGCCGCGATGACGACGCTCACCGGGATCTGCCGGTAGCGCTTCTCGACGCGCCGGGCGCGCAGCGCCGCCCACGCCATCACGATGGCCGGGTAGGCGAGGTACGCGTAGAGCACGACCGCCGCGCTGACGATGAAAAGGCCGATCACAGCGCGCCCCTCCCGGCGTTGCGGGCGCGTCCGTACCCGGACTCACCCAGCACGGATCGCGCGGCGGCGATCGCCGCCGCCCGCGCGTATCCCGCAAACAGCCTGTACCTTCGTCTGTTCACCATGGCATCGAACGTACCTGAAGATGTCGCTCCCAGGACCGGCAGACGGCAATAGGCAAACCTCGCTGAATCGTCCGGGTTGAACCCGTAACGCGAGGTCGAGATGGCCTCGTATCCGGCGCGCCGGAGCGCCTCGCGCGTTCGCGACGACCAGCGCCCGCCCGGGGGCGCAAAGTGGGTCACGGGCGCGCCGAGCAGCTGCTCGAGCGTGCGGCGCGACTGGACCAGCTCGGCCTCCTCGTCCGCCGGATCGAGCGTGGTCAGGAAACGGTGGCGCATGGCGTGTGATCCGATGTGCATGCCCGCCTCGTGCATGGAACGCAATTCCCCGGGCGAGAGCTCGGCGCCGACGCGCTCGCCGCACACGAAGAACGTGGCGTGGAACCCGTGCCCGGCCAGGACCGGCAGCGCGTGGCGGTAGTCGCTCGCATTGCCATCGTCGAAGGTGATCGCGACCCACGTTGCCGGGATGGCCTCGCCCGCGCACAGCCGGTGGTGGACCTGGGCCATCGAGACGCCCTGGCGCCCGGACTCGCGCAGGCCGCGCATGTGCACTTCGAAGCGCCCGGCCGGGATGGCCCACTTGCGCTCCCCGGCGAGCGTCACCGGGCAGGCCGGCGACTCGAGCCGATGGTACATGAGAACGGGAAACCGGCCTGCCATGGCGCCGCGGGCTCCTACCCGAGCTCTTCCGTTGGGGAGACTGGTATGCGAGCGAGCAACTCTGATACCACAATCACGCGGGCGAATCGGGGCGCCCGTTGGTGTAAGAACCCGTGTGTTATACTGCATGGAGTGCAGGACGTAACCCGCATTCTTCCACCACCCCGAAAAGGCGGAAAACTCTCGATGGCATTCAGGTTGGCTGGCGCCGGCGCGTGCGCCCTGGTCGCCCTCGGTCTGGCCCCGGGCGCTGCCCACGCGCTTCCCAAGTCGCTGGGCTACTCATTCTATGTGAAAGGCGTCCCCGCGGGCCGGGCGGATATCAAGATCACCGAGAGCCGGAAGGAGATCATCTTCGACTCGGAGACCCGGGTGTTCACCGGGACGGACGTGATCCAGCTCACCTCGCACACCGTGGCCGACCGCAAGACCTACTCCATTCGCGATTTCAGGTACCAGGGGACGAAAGGCGACCACGTCGTCGCCTGCCAGGCGCAGGTGAGGGGCGACTCGGTTTACGGCTTCGTCGAGATGGACGGGAAATTGCGCGACAAGCACCTCAAGCTGCCCGGCCACCAGAACCTGCTGTTCGAGGACTGGGTCATGGAGCACGAGATCCTGCTGGCCCTGACCCAGGCCAGGTCGAAAAACCCGACCGAGACGTACGGGCTGGTTTTCACCTCGTCTTTCTCTCCGGCGGAGGTCACGGCCGGGTTCACCGGCGAGGTCCTGGTGGAAGCCGGGCCGAGGTCGTTGGCCGCCCGGAAGCTGGTCATCATGATTCGCGGCGCCGAACCGTTCGAGAGTCACGTCGATCCCAACCGGGGCATCCCTGTATACATTCGTTTCCCCCAGAGCGCGACGGAAGTCTTCCTCGACGAAGTTTTCGGGGAAAACCCCGTAACTTATTTCTCGACAAAAGAAAATTGATCCAGGCGGTTGTCGTGAAATCCCACACGGCGGGCCTAACCCATTCGGTAGCAATCGGGTAGCCCCCCAGCGGCGAGCCGGGCCCCAGCCCCTCGCGCCAAGTGCTTGTGATGCAGCAGTTTGAGGCTTACGGACGCCCCGAAGTCCGTCTCCTCCGGGAACCCCGGGATTGACACGGTTTGCCAAACCGGGCTAGCCTTGAGGAGTCGAAATTGATCTCTCTTGTCGGCCCGCCGTTACCGGTTGGGCCGTCGTCGTAAAAGGGGGGACCAATAGAAGCCGATGAAGATTCAAACCCGACTCAATCGTTGGTGGTGGCAGCTCCGGACGGGCGCCGTGGGTTCCTGTATCGATGGGACCCACCGGGCACTCGAATCGATCGCCCGGGCGACCCCTCGCTCTACCACCTTGAAGCCCCGCACCCGGACGAGCCGGTTGCTGGTGACGTCGTTCTTTGCCGTCCCGGCCCTCCTGCTCGGCGCCGAGTCGGCGCGCAACGCCCGCAACGGCTCCCTGCTCCCGGACGCCGGGATATCGGTGAGCGAAGTGGCGTCGCTGCGCGGGTCGCTGGACCGGTATTACGGCGCGCACCACGACGACAGCCTCAACGGGCGTGAAATCGCCGTCTCGGTGGTCGTGAGCGGGTATACCAGCCGCGCATGCGAGACCGACAGCACGCCGTTTGAAACCGCGTCCATGACGACCACCCGCCGGGGTGTGCTGGCGCTGTCGCGCGACCTGGTCAAGCGCTACACGCCGGGCGCGCCGTTCGAATTCGGCGACGTCGTCCATATCCACGGGATCGGCGATTTCGTCGTCGAAGACGTGATGAACGAGCGCTACCAGCGCCACGCCGACATCTGGTTCGAGTCCCTCGACCAGGCGATCCAGTTCGGCCGCCGTCGCGCGGTGCTCACGGGTCCGTACGGCCCGGTCACCGACCTGCGCCGCGTGGCCGAGGTGGCCGCCGGCAGCGGCAAGGCGACGCCGTGAACGTTGCCGTCATCGGCGCATCCAACCATCACGAGAAATTCGGAAACAAGGCCGTGCGCGCTTACCTCGCGCACGGCCATTCCGTTTACCCGGTGAACCTGCGCGAAGACCGGATCGAAGGCCTCACCGCCTATCGTTCCATCGAGGACGTGCCGGTGAAGCTCGATGTCACGCTCGTCTACGTCCCGCCCGAGGTGACGCTGCGGCTCCTCCCCTCCATCGCACGCAAGGGTCCGGGCGACCTCTACCTCAACCCGGGGAGCGAGGACGACCTGGTGGTGGCGAAGGCGAAGCAACTGGGGCTCGAACCCATTCTCGCGTGCTCGATCCTGGCCATCGGCGATCGCCCATCCAATTACCGCTGAGCAGGATGCCCGCATGGCGGGGCGGTTTTCCTTGCATCGGCGTTCCGGCAATTCGTAAAATGCTGGCCGTCCGAGCGGGAAGCTTCATGACCTCGAACGAGGGTCCCCGCGTCCCGTTGCACTCCCCCTCCGCGGGGCCATCCGCCAATCCGAGAGATGTGAACGGGTTCGTCGCCACCGGGTGTTGACCTGCGTCGCCGCGATCGCAGGGCCGCCCCCACGCTTGGGTTTCCGCGACAAGGAGTTCGTGCGTGAAAGAGTTCGATGTTGCCATTATCGGCAGCGGCCCGGGCGGCTACGTTGCCGCCATCCGGGCCGGCATTGTGGGGCTGAAGACCGCCCTGATCGAGAAGGACCCCTTCCTGGGGGGAACCTGCCTGCATCGCGGCTGCATTCCCACCAAGGCCCTGCTGCACACGGCCGAGCTGTTCGACGAGATCAAGAAGTCCCACGAGATCGGGATCGACGTCTCCGGCGCGACGCTCGATATCGCGCGCGTCCATGCCCGCAAGCAGGCCATCGTCGACAAACTGGCCAAGGGCATCGCGTTCCTGATGAAGAAGCGCAAGGTCGAGGTATTCACCGGCCTGGGGAGCTTCGAAGACGCCCACACCATCCGCATCGCGGGAAGCGCGGGGGCCGAGTCCATCCGCGCGAAGCACATCATCATCGCGACCGGCTCGACGCCGTCGCATCTTCCCCACATCAAGCCCAACGGCACCACCATCGTCGACAGCGACATGGTGCTCAAGATGGCCGAGGTCCCCGCGACCATGGCGGTCATCGGCTCGGGCGCGGTGGGCACCGAGTTCGCGTCCGTCTTCGCGTCGTACGGCTCGCAGGTGCACCTGGTCGAGCTGCTTCCGCGGCTGCTCCCCATCGAGGACGAGGAGTGCTCGGCGCAGCTCGAGCGCTCGCTCAAGGCGCGCGGCATGAAGTGCTACACGTCGACCGAGGTCACCGAGGCGCACGTGACGAAGAGCGGCGTCGCCCTCGCACTCAAGAAACCCGACGGCACCACCGCGCTCGAGGTTTCGCGCGTTCTCGTCGCCACCGGGCGGCGGCCCGTGCTGGAGGGATTGAACCACGAGGCCGTGGGGATCACGATGAAGGGCCGCTTCGTCGGCGTGGACGAATACATGCGCACCAGCGTGCCGCACATCTACGCCATCGGCGACGTCACCGCATCGCCCGCGCTCGCGCACGTCGCGTCGCGCGAGGGGACGCTGGCGGTCGACCACATCGCGGGTCGCCACGTGCAGACCATCAACTACCTCGCGGTGCCCAACTGTACGTACTCGCACCCCGAGGTCGCGAGCGTCGGCCTCACCGAGAAGGCCGCGCGCGAGGCGGGCCACGACGTGCGCGTGGGCAAGTTCCCCTTCTCGGCGCTGGGCAAGGCGATGATCGTCGGCGACACGGGCGGCTTCGTGAAGATCGTGGCGGAGAAGCGCTACGACGAGGTGCTCGGGGTCCACATCATCGGCCCGAAGGCGACCGAGCTCATCGCCGAGGCGACCCTCGGCGTCAAGATGGAGACCACCGTCGAGGAGATCGCGAACACGATCCACGCCCACCCGACGCTGGCGGAGGCGATGCTGGAGGCCGCGCATGGAGTCTATGGTGAAGCCATCCACGTCTGAGGAGTACACGCTCACGATACCGGAGGGGCTCGCGCTGGATCGCACCAGCCACCTCGAGCTGTACTACTTCATGTCGCTCAACCGGAAGCTCGAGGAGCGGCTCTCCAACCTGTACCGCCAGAACAAGGTGGTGGGCGGGCTCTATTCCAGCCTCGGGCAGGAGGGCTGCTCGGTCGGGAGCGCCTACGCGCTCGAGCGCGGCGATTTCTTCGCGCCCATGATCCGCAACCTGGGTGGAATGCTCGTGCGCGGCGTCGATCCGGTGCACGTGATGGGCCAGTACTGCGCGCGCGCGATCGGGCCCACGGGGGGCAAGGACCTCAATGTCCATTTCGGCTGGATCGATCGCGGCATCGTGTCGCCCATCAGCATGCTGGCGTCGCTCGTGCCGGTGTTCGCCGGTATCGCGCTCGAGATGAAGATGCACGGCAAGAAGAACGTGGCACTCACCTACGTCGGTGACGGCGCCACCAGCACCACCGACTTCCACGAGGGCATGAACTTCGCCGCGGTGCACCGGCTCCCCCTCATCATCATTGTCGAGAACAACGGCTATGCGTACTCGACGCCGACCTCGATGCAGTTCAACGTCCCCGATTTCGTGGTGCGCGCGCAGGGCTACGGCTGCTACGGCGAGATGTTCGATGGCAACAACGTGATGGCCGCGCTCGACGTGACGCGCCGCGCGCGTGCGCGCTGCGTCGCGGGCGAGGGCCCCGTGCTGCTCGAGGCGAAGACGTTCCGCCGCAAGGGCCACGCCGAGCACGACGACGCCGGTTACGTGCCGCCGGAGCTGCGCGCGTACTGGGAGAAACGCGATCCCCTCGATGCGTACCGCCGCTTCCTCGACCTGCACCGCATCGTCGAGTCGGCGCAGGAAATCGACGAGATCGACGGCAAGATCAACCAGCTGCTGGACGCCGCCGTGGACGAGGCGCTCGCCTCGCCCTTCCCCGATCCGTCCACGCTCATGGAGAATGTCTATGGCAACTGAACCCGTCACCCGGCGCGCGCGCTTCCAGCACGTCCCCAGCGAGAAGACCAAGCTGGAGATGCTGCACTTCATGAAGCTCACCCGCGAGATCGAGGACCGCATCGAGCGCAAGCTCTACCGCCAGGGTCGCATCGTCGGCGGCGTGTACGTCGGCCTCGGCCAGGAGGCGATCTCGGTGGGCACCGCGATCCACATGGACAAGGACGACGTGGTCGCGCCGTCGCACCGCGACATGGGGATATTCCTCATGCGCGGCATCACGCCGCAGCGCATCATCGCGCAGTACATGGGGCGCCGCACCGGGCTCACGCGCGGGCGCGACGGCAACATGCACATGGGTGACATGAACTACAACGTGATCGCGTTCGTGAGCCACCTGGGCGACAACGTGCCGGTGGCCGCGGGCGCTGCGCTCGCGTTCAAGCAGCGCGGCGAGAAGCGCATCGCGCTGTGCTACAACGGCGAGGGCGCCACCTCGCGCGGCGACTGGCACGAGGGCATCAACCTGGCCAGCATCCACAAGCTGCCGGTGGTCTACTTCGTCAACAACAACGCGTACGCGTACTCGACGCCGGTGTCGCTGCAGATGGCGATCGAGGACGTGGCCATGCGCGCGCCCGGCTACGGCATTCCGGGCGAGGTGGTGGACGGCAACGACATCCTCGCCGTCTACGACGCCGCCAAGCGCGCCGTCGACCGCGCCCGCTCGGGCGAAGGGCCGTCGCTGGTCGAGTTCAAGACCTTCCGCATGACCGGACATTCGGCGCACGACGACGCCGGATACGTTCCACCCGAGTTGTTCGAGGAGTGGAAGCAGAAGGACCCCATTCCGCGCTTCGAGAAGACGCTGCTCGAAGAGGGCGTTCTCACCGAGAAGCGCCGCGACGAGATGCAGGCGGAGTGCGCGAAGATCGTGGATGACGCGGTGGACTGGGCCGAGCAGCAGCCCTATCCGGATGGGGATGAAGTGACCCGGGACGTTTACTACGAAGGCCAGGAGAAATAGCCATGGCAGTGACGACATACATCGACGCCATCAAAGAGGGCATGTGGGAGGAGATGGAGAAGGATGAGCGCGTGTTCATCCTGGGCGAGGACGTCGGCATTTACGGCGGCGCGTTCAAGGTGACCAAGGGGATGCTCGACCGCTTCGGGCCGATGCGCGTGATCGACACGCCCATCTCCGAGTCCGCCATCGTGGGCGCCGCCATCGGCGCCGCGCTCGTCGGCATGCGCCCCGTCGCCGAGATGCAGTTCATCGACTTCATCTCGTGCGCGTTCGACCAGATCGTGAACTTCGCCGCCAAGTGCCGTTACCGCTGGAACGCGGGCGTGCCCATCGTGGTGCGCGGTCCGTGCGGCGGCGGCGTGCACGGCGGTCCGTTCCACTCGCAGAACCCGGAGTCGTACTTCTTCAACGTGCCGGGCCTCAAGATCGTGTGCCCGTCCACCGCGTACGACGCGAAGGGGCTGATCAAGGCGGCGATCCGCGACCCGGATCCGGTGCTCTACTTCGAGCACAAGTATCTCTATCGCCGCATCAAGGAAGACCTGCCGACGGAGGATTTCGTGGTGCCGATCGGCAAGGCGGCGCTGCGCCGGGAGGGCGATGATCTCTCGATCATCACCTACGGCGCGATGGTCTACCGGGCGCTGGAGGCGGCCGACGCGCTGGCGAAGGACGGCATCAGCGTCGAGGTGCTCGACCTGCGCACGATCCTCCCGCTCGACGAGGAGGCGATCCTCGCCACCGCGAAGAAGACCAGCAAGATCATCGTGCTGCACGAGGCCACCATGACCGGGGGCCCGGGCGGCGAAGTGGTCGCGCGCATCGCGGAGAAAGCATTCGAATATCTCGACGGTCCGATCGTGCGTATCGCGCCGCCGGACACGCCGGTGCCGTACAGCCCGCCGCTCGAGGAGGCGTTCCTGCCCCAGGTGAGCGGGATCGTGGCGGCGGCACGCAAGCTCGCTGCCTATTGATTGGATGAAAGGAACACCATGGCTGTCGATGTGATCATGCCGCAGATGGGCGAGAGTATCGCGGAAGGTACGCTCGTCAAATGGCTCAAGAACGTCGGGGACAAGGTCGAGCGCGACGAGCCCCTCTTCGAGATCTCGACCGACAAGGTCGACGCGGAGATTCCGTCGCCCGCCGCCGGCACGCTCGTCGAGGTGCTGGTGCAGCCCGGCACGACGGTGGAGATCAACACCGTGGTCGGACGCATCGGCGCGGCGGGCGAACAGCCGCGCGCCGCGGCCCCGAAAGCCGCGCCGGCCACACCGCCCGCTCCGGGTGGCGCCGC
>DASVAK010000165.1:0-11239 GCA_036376395.1 Candidatus Krumholzibacteriia bacterium | reverse complement strand
AGCGCACGCACATCGGTCCAGAGCGCCGTACTTCTGGAGGTAGAGCTGATGCGTGCGATATCGCCGAGAATCCGGCGCGCGGGACCGATGTGCGTTCGCTACCGGAACGGACCTTCGCAGGGCGGTCGACGCGAGCGAGCCCCCGGCGCGCCTTGGAACGGACCTTCGCGGGCGCGCTCGCGTTATCGGGCCAGCAAAAGAAACGGGGGCTGCATCTTGCGATGCAGCCCCCGTCGGAACTACCAACTCGGTTGGAAGGACTCCTTACTTCAGAAGAACCATCTTCTTCGTCTGCGAGAAGTTGTTCGTCACGAGCTTGTAGAAGTAGACACCGCTCGACACCGTCGTACCGGCATCGTTCCGGCCGTCCCACTTTTCAGTGTACGTACCGGCAGTGCGGCTCTCATTGACGATCGTCTTAACCAGTTCGCCGTTGACGTTGTAAACCTTGAGGCTCACCGCACCGCGATCCTTGATCGAGAACGCAATGCTCGTCTGCGGGTTGAACGGGTTCGGGTAGTTCTGCGAGAGGCTGTTCTTCGCAGGCGTGTCACCAGCGCCGGTAGCGCTGAAGTTGTTGCCCATGAAGAAGAGCGCATCGCGCAGGAACAACGCGCGATCGGAGATACCGTTCAGCTCGTCGTCACGAACGTACGACAGCGAGAAGCCGCAGAGCAGCACTCGCGCGTTGCCGTTGACGTTCGAAACGACCGCACCGTTCGTGCTCGAAGCCGTGTTGTACGACATCTGAACCAGCGACGTGCCGGTGGCGCCAAGGACGTCGAAGTCGTTGAGCGCCGGGCAACCGCCGAACAGGTTGAAGTTGTCGGTGAAAGCACGGCCCGGCCAGAACTTGACGCTCGGCGAAATCACGAAGAGCGTCGGAGCCAGACGGTGGTTGTTGTTGATGAGCGTGAACGGCATGTAGGAGCTGCGGAACGTGACCGCGCTGGCTCCACCATAACCGTTCAGGTACTCGGCCACACGGTCACCGAGGAGCATGACGCCGCCCGGAGCCGTGAGGTTGCTCAGGAACGAGTTCATCACAGCGTAATCATCCGTCTTTTCCGGATCGCCGCTGCCGTCACCGAGGGTGATGGAGCTCGGACCGTTATCCCAGATGATCTTCTGGTAGCACGCGTTCAGCTGAGCCGCGACGTTGAATACCATCGCGCCGAGACGGTCGCTCACACCAGATGTAGGACCACGCACGTCGAAGCGATCGACCATGTCGTCGATGCCCATGATCTGGAAGGCGCCGTCGAAGTAGTTCTGCACGCCGCCGCCATCGAAGCCGTCGACGTAGAGAATGTCGCCGCCGCGGTTGTAGCCACCGGCCGGAAGAATCGTGACTTCCATCGGGTTGGCCGCAACTTCGGCGATGTTGGAGGTCGCGCCCCACGCCGACGAGAAGTACGTCGTCGCTGCGCTCGAAGTGGCACCAAAGAAGTACGAGATGGTGTCACCCGGAGTGAACAGGGCGTCGTTCAAGTCGACGTTGAAGCGGTTGGCCACGAACGGATCGGAACCGTCACCCAGACCGGGGTTGGTTGCCGTGCCCGTGTACGTGTAGTCCATGCGGATCTTGGTCCAGGTGTCGCTGCCGATGACCTGCGTACCCGCGAACGGATACCGGTTGGCCGTCCCGCCCGGGCCCTCGGAGAGAGGAGCACCGGTCTTGGCAGCCTGCGTCGGCCACACCCTGACCCACATGTAGACCTGCTTCTTGGTCTTGTGGCGACCGACGAACGTCGACGTGGTCGCGTCCGCCAGAAGGCCGCTGGCATTGGTGCCAGTGCCCACGATGAACGCCGGGTCCACGAGGAACTGGACGTACGCGGAGTCGCCGAAGAGGATCGCCGGGTTGTCGGTCGCCTTGATGTCGCGGCACAGGTCGAAACGAGCCGTGCCGGTGATCGTGCCGTTGGTGGACCAGGCGTCCACGAACGTATCGATGTCACGAACGTCCCACTGCGGGCCGACCGTGTCGATGCGGAGGACCTTCACCTGGTCGATGTACGGCGCCGGGCTGTGGCAGGCACCGGTACCGATGCTGCCGCACCAGAACGGGCACATGTCGATGACGCCGATGGCAACCTGGATCGAAACGCCAGTCGTGACGTTGACCTTGGAGCCAATCAGGTTCTCGTTGATGAGCCAGTCCTTGTTGTCGCCGTAGTACACGAAGTTACGATCAGCCCACGCGCTCGGGCAGCCCGTGTTGCTGGTCGTGCGGACGTGCCAGACGTGGAAGATCAGGTTGTCCAGCGGCAGGTCACGATAAACCGTGTAGCGCAGACGGAAATCGGTACCCGTCGACGCACCAAAGTTCATGACCGGCGACCAGATTTCGTTCGAGATGTACTCGTTACGCACGTTGACGTGCGGAACGACCTTCTGCGAAGGCTGCGACGGCGTACCGCAGGTGTAGAACTCGGTCGAGCCCTGAATGGCCGCCCAGTAGCACGACAGGTTGTCGAGGCACTGGTCTTCGTAGTTCGCACCCGTCGCCTTCTTGAAGAGGGCGAGGTAGTTGCCGAAGCCCGGCGTGTTGCAAGCCTGCCAGTCGTTGGCCGACGTTGCACCCACCGCTTCGCCTTCGAAATCCTCGACCGGGAGGGTCTCGGCGCTCAGGCTGTCCACCGCGGAACCGAAGCCAGGATACAGACCGTCCTGGTTCGACCACGCCGTGTCAGCCGAGAAGCGCAGACGCACCTTGACCGGGCCGGGGCCCACTGCGTACGAACTCGCGACAGTCAAGCTGTCGAAGGACGTCCACAAGGGAACGCCACCATCGATCTCGGTCCAGCCAACGTTACCGGCGCAGTCGGCCGTGTACTCGAGCGACGTGCCGTCGTAGCTGGGCTCCGAGTCGTACTTGAGCTTGAACGCGACATCCAGGTCGGTCGTCGCGCCGCCACCGATGGCCAGGCAGTTCTTCGTGCAGAACGACTGGTTCCAGCCGTTGCCGTAGCCCGGCAGAGCAAGGTAGCCGCAGTGAATCGTGTCAACCGGTCCCGCAGGCGGGATGCGCTTGGCACACCAGAGCGACTTCGAGCCCTGGATCTGGTTGAACGTGATCCCGCCGGCCGACGTGCCGCCGTTGATCGTACCGAGCGAGTTCGACAACGCGAAGTCGTCAACGTGCCAGTACGTGGCAGCCGGGGCCGTGATGTCGATTGTCGTCCAACCCTGCGCAGTGCAGGTGGCACCCGAGTCGAACTTGTACGACCCGAGGACCACGGTGTTGGCCGCAGCCGACGCATTCAGCGAGACGCCCGCGTTCTGCGGAGCATTGGGCGAGTTCGGATTGTCCATGCCCAAGACTTCGCCCCACGTGGCGGTCTTGCTATACGAGCCCAAGCCACTGTCGCTCTTCTTCGCGAACGCCGCCGACGAGACAAGCGTCACGCCAAGAGCGAGGACGAGTGACTGAAGCAAAACTTTCTTCATACGTATTCCCCCATCGTTGCTGAGAAGGAATGTGAATACGCGAAACCCAATTTATTGCACTACACGCTTCGCCGGGGCGCAGCGTTGCGCAGACCAGAGCTTGGGAACGAGGTCGGTAGAACAGAAACGACACTCGCTTCATCTCCCTCGTCCGTTGAGGGATCAGGCCTGTACAACCGTCGGTCGGTCAGGTGTCGGGTTACTACACCAACGGTGGTCGGCGAACCTGGACGCCCGTACCAGCGCGCCCGTGAGAGATGAAGCCATGCAAGGGTCGGGTGGTTTCCCACCCCGAATCGCACCCTTTACCCCTAGTCCAACGAGAAGGGTATCACAGGGGTGGAAAAACTGTCAACGTGTACTTCTGATGCGGGTTTTCACCGCTTCGGGGGTGCAACCATATGAATGGGTGGGACCACCCTGGACGAGACGCCCGGTGGCGGGAGACAGGCGCGCGTCCCGGTAGCTCAGGCGGGTGAACTTCCCGACTCGACCAGGCGCTGGAAGTCGGCGAAGCGCCCGAAAAGCGAGTAGGCCGCGGCGAGGAATGCGAGGCGGTTGTCGCGCACCGCCGCGTCGGTGCTGTTGACCAGCACGCGGTCGAAATAGGTGTCGATGGGGGTCGCGAGACCCGACAGGGTCGAAAGCACCTGGACGAACGGCCGGCTGTCGTCCCCGGCGCCGATTTCCGACACCGTTTCCCGCAGCGCCTGCAGCAGGGCGTGCTCGGCGGGATCTTCGAATCGCTCCGCGGTGAACGCGGCGCCGTCGGCGAAGCCACCCCGGATCTCTCCCCACTCCGCTCCGGTGCGCCGTCGCTCCCGGGGCAGGATGTTGCCCACGCGCTTGACTCCCGTGATCAGCCGCTCGAAGCGCTCGTCGCCGCGCAGCCGCACCAGGTCGCGCGCGCGGGAGAGCGCGACGCCGGGTCGCTCCCACGCCACCGCGAGGACCGCGTCCGCCACGTCGTACGGGATGCCCTCGTCGCGCAGGTAGGCCTCGACGCGGCCGCGCAGGAACTCCTCCAGATCGTCACCCGCCCGCTTTCCGTCCCGGCGCGCCTCGAGCTCCGCGGCGCCGATGGCCGCGGCATACCCGTTGAGCGCGACGCCGGCCAGCGGCCCCATGTGCACGCCCGGAAGCTCCGCGGCGATACGCACCGCGCCGTTTCCGCCGCGGCGAAGCGCATAGGGATCCTGCGACCCGGTGGGTTTGAGCCCCGCCAGGAAACAACCGGCGATGGTGTCGAGCCGGTCGGCCAGGCCGAGCACGCGCCCCGCCATCGACGCCGGCAGCGGATCCGTCGCGGCGCGCGGCGCATAGTGCTCCCGGATCGCCGTGGCGACGGCATCCGGCTCGCCGCACGCCAGCGCGTAGCGCGAGCCGATCACTCCCTGGAGCGACGTGAATTCCTTTCCGTCGCGAATCATGGCGCTCGCGAGGTCGGCCTTGGCGAGCTCCGCCGCGCGCGCCAGGATGGCGTCGTCGACGCGGTGCGGCGCGGGCATCTGTTCGTTGACGGCGCGCGCGAGGGCGAGCACCCGCCGCCACTTCTGCCCGATCGTCCCCATGCCCTCGATGAACACGATCCGGTCGAGCTCGGCCGAAAGACCGTCAACCCCGCGCTTGACGTCTTCGCGCCAGTAGAACTCGGCGTCCTCGAGGCGCGCGCGCAGCACGCGCTCGTTTCCGCGCACCACCTCGTCGGGGCCCTCCACGGGGCCGTCGGTGAAGGTGAAGAAGCGCGGGACCAACTGCCCGTGCGCATCGGTGGCCGCGATGTAGCGCTGGTGCGAGCGCATCGCCACCACGATGACTTCCTGCGGGAGATCGAGATACCGGGTGTCGAATCCGCCTGTCAGCAGGCGCGGATCCTCGGTCATGAAGGCCAGCTCCTCGACCAGGTCCTCGTCCTCGACGATGCGCCAGTCATCCGCCGCGGCCGCGCGGCGCGCCTGGTCGGCGATGCTCGCCGCGCGCTGCCGGTGGTCGAGCACGATGCCCAGCGAGTCCAGCGCCGCGGCGTATGCGGTGGCATCCGCGATGGAGGCGCGCTCGCCGCGCATCCACGGCCGGCCGAAGGTGACCCGGCCGCTCTCGACGTCGGCCACGCGAAAACGCACCACGCTCTTTCCGTGCAGCGCCACCATCCAGCGCAGCGGCCGCGCAAAGCGGACGCCGGACGCTTCCCACTTCATCGACTTGGGAAACTTGAGCGCGGTGACGAGCGCGGGCAGCTCCTCCTGGAGCACGGCCCCGGTCTTGCGGCGCGCGAGCGTGCGCCGCACCGCGAGGTACTCGCCCTTGGGCGTGTCGACGCGGACCAGCTTCGCCACGTCCACGCCCTGCGCGCGCGCGAATCCCTGCGCGGCCGGGGTGGGCGCGCCGTCCGGGCCGAACGCGCGTGACGACGGCGGCCCCGTCACGACTTCCTCGCCGGCCGCCTGCGCATCGGCGAGTCCGCGCACGATCAGCGTCAGCCGTCGCGGCGTGCCGGTCGTGTAAATCTCATCGTATACAATGCGGGACCGCTCCAGCATCGCCGCGGCGTCGGCGCGGAGCTGCTCGATCGCCGGCGGGACGTAGGAGGCCGGGATGTTCTCGGCGCCGATCTCGAGCACGAAGTCGCTCATGCGCCGGCCTCCTTCTTCGCGCCACCGGGGAGCAACGGGAAGCCGAGCGCCTCGCGCTTCGCGATGTACCCGACCGCGACCTTGCGCGCCAGCGCGCGAATGCGGCCGATGTAGCCGGTGCGTTCGGTGACGCTGATCGCGCCGCGCGCATCGAGCAGGTTGAACACGTGCGAGAGCTTGACCGCGTAGTCGTACGCGGGCAGCACGAGCCCGGCGTCGATCATGCGCGCCGCTTCGCGCTCGTAATCCTGGAAGATGCGGAAGTACATCTCGCTGTTGGAATGCTCGAAGTGGAACGCGGAGAATTCCTGCTCGGCCTGCAGGTTCATCTCGCCCCACGACACGCCCTGCCCCCAGTGCACGTCGAGCACCGACTCGACGTGCTGGAGGTAGAGGCACAAGCGCAACAGCCCGTACGTGATCTCCGCGGTGATCGGCTCGAGCTCGAGCGAGCCCGCCTGCTGGAAGTACGTGAACTGCGTGATCTCCATGCCGTCGAGCCACACCTCCCAGCCCAGCCCCGCCGCGCCCAGCGTCGGCGCCTCCCAGTCGTCCTCGACGAGGCGGATGTCGTGGCGCTTCGGATCGATGCCGATGGCGCGCAGGCTCTCGATGTAGAGCTCGAGCACGTTGGGCGGAGGCGGCTTCAGGATCACCTGGTACTGCAGGAACTGCTGCACGCGATTCGGGTTCTCGCCGTAGCGGCCGTCGCGCGGGCGCTTCGACGGCTCGACGTACGACGCGCGCCACGGCTCGGGGCCGAGCACGCGCAGGAACGTGGCCGGGTTGAGCGTGCCCGCGCCCACTTCCGAATTGTACGGCTGCACCAGCACGCACCCCTGCTTCGCCCAGAACGCGTGCAGGCGCGTGATGATCTCCTGCTTGCTCGGAACAGACGATGATTCGCGCGCGGCGCGCGGTTTGCTTCGCGTGGCCAAACTGGATTCCTGCTCTTTACTGAATGAGGTTCAACGAACGCGGCAGGTGATACCCCTGAACGTGGTAAGTATAGGTCCAGTGCACCAACCGCCCCAACTCTTTTCTGACCCCGCGCGTGACTGCTTCGCGCGCCAGCACGTCGAACGACTGCTCCGTGCACTGGCCCGTCACGGCGACGATCTCGGGCGAGAGCGCGACCGCTTCCGGCACACTGGCGCGGTGCTCCGCGCAGAAGCTCACGCCGTCGCGCGGGCTGTAGATCCCGTCGCGCGGCGACTCCCCGCAGCGCACGCAGTCGACCGTGTCGGGCGACACACCGAGCGCGGCGAGCAGCTTGATCTCGAAGGCGAGGAACAGGAACAGCGGATCCTGCGCGGGCGGCGCGGCGAGGAACGAGGCCGCCGTGTCGACGACCTCAGAATCGACGCTGGCGTGCGGAACGCACACCTGGTTCAACAGCTCGAGCGCGGCGAGATTGGCCGCCATGTGCGGGAGCGAATCGCGCCCGGCGCCGGGCGCGCGCAGCAGCGCGACCTCCTTCACGTACGACGTCGCCTGCCCGTCGCGGTGGTAGTAGAGCACCTCGACCTCGTTGCCCGGTTCGAGCGCGCCGCGCGACGGGTGTTTCGTGCTGAGCGCGCCCTTGAGGAGCAGGCGTGTCTTCCCCGCCGCGCGCCCCAGGAAGATCGCGGACAGACTGCTCTCACCGCGGCGCTCGATGGCGAGCACGATGCCCGTGTCTCTCAGTAGCATTGCTTGCGGTCTCGTGGTTGCATGTCGTCCTACGATTCCTCTCCCGCCACCGCCGCGGTGGACGCGAGTCCGCGCATCAACACGCGCACGATGCGCTGGCGCTCGACCGCCTGGATTTCGAACGACAACGCGCCGTGCGACCACCGGTCACCCACGCGCGGCACCCGGCCGATGAAGTGGTAGAGCAGGCCGCTCAGCGTGTCGGCGATGTCGTCGGGCAGCGAGATGCCCAGCATCTCGTTGAGCTCCTCGACGTGAACGCGCGCACTCACGACCGCCGAGTCGCGATCGAGACGCCGCACCAGCTCTTCCTCGCTGTCGAATTCGTCGTGGATCTCGCCCACCAGTTCCTCGATCACGTCCTCGAGCGTCACGATGCCCGCCGTGCCGCCGTACTCGTCCACCACAACCGCGAGGTGCTGCCGCCTCACCTTGAACTCGGAGAGCAGCTCGGTGATGAGCTTGCTCTCGGGCACGAAGAACGCGTCGCGCGCGAGCGCGCGGATCGAGACCTCCTCGCCCTCGAGCACCTTCACCAGCAGGTCCTGGGTGTGCAGCGTGCCGATGACGCGGTCGATGGTGCGCTCGTACACCGGAATGCGCGAATGCCCCGCGTCGATGATGGCCGGCACCAGCTCTTCGCGATCCATCGCCACGTCGAGCGCCACGATGTCGATGCGCGGCACCATGACGTCGCGCACCCGCGTCTCGCCGAAATCGGCGATGCTCGACATGATGCGGTTTTCCTCCTCGGCTCCGCGATCGCCGCTTCCCAGCAGGCCGATCTTCTCGGGGAGCGGGATCAGCTCCAGCGCGAACAGCCGCGGCAGCGCCGGGGACGCGTGGCCCAGGAGCCGCGATGCGATCATCGCGACCGGCCGCAGCAGGAACACGGTGGGCGCGATCACCGGGCGCACGACGCGCAGCAGCGTCTCGGCCTCCTCGAGCGCGAGCGCGCGCGACGCGAACGCGGGCAGCAGGATCGACGCCGCAGCGAACACACCCGAGCCCACCGGCCCCGCGCCGTGGACGAGTTGCTCGGCGGATATGATCACGAGCAGGACCGACATCGCGCGCGCAATACCGAGCGCGACGCCGGTATTCACGGGGTCAGCCACCGCGCGCTCGAGCAGCCAGTCGCGCCGTCCCTCCGCCTCGCTGTCCGATCCGCGCACCGAGAGCACGCCGAGTGAAGTGAGCGCGGCCGAGCAGGCGGCGAGGAATCCGACCGAGACCGCGTAGAACAGAACCGTGAAGGTCATGAATCTCCCGTCAGAAGAGGTCGCGCACCACGGCGGCCGGGAGCACCCGGCGCAGCACGGCGCGCTCGCGCCGTTCCATGCGCTGCGCGTCGGCGTCGTTTTCGTGGTCGTACCCGATCACGTGCAGGCAGCCGTGCACCACGATGCGCAGCGCGAGGTGCGCGGGAGGGACGCCGAGCCCGCGCGCGTCGCGCGCGAGCGTCTGGTGCGACACGAACACGTCTCCCGCGACATCGCCGGCCGCGCGACGGCTGCCATCAAGATAAGAGAACGAGAGCACGTCGGTCGGTTTGTCCTTTCCGCGATAGCGACGGTTCAGGCGGCGCAGGTCGCGGTCGCCGGTGACGATCAGGTTCACGACGGCGGTCCGCGGCGGTATCGACGCGGCCGCGCGCGACGCGCGGCGCCGCCAGGCCGCATCCATCCATGCCGGCGCCCTCCCGCTAGCCCGATTCAGCGAGAGTTTCACCCGTCGTCCTCTCGTCGTCCGGCGCGGGCGGCGCCGGCTCCTGCCCCGGGTACGCGACGCGGCGCTGGTGCACCGTCGTCAGCATGGTGACCAGGCGCTCCTTGATGACGCCGAGGTCGTGCAGCGTGATGCCGCTGTCGTCGAGCTCGCCCTCCTGCGCGCGCAGGTCGACCAGCCGCGTGACCAGCGACCGGATGTGGGCGGGCGAGGGATCCTTGAGCGAGCGCGCGGCCGCTTCCACCGTGTCGGCGCACATGAGAATCGCCGCCTCGCGCGAGCGCGGGCGCGGCCCGGGGTAGCGGAAGTCGTCGCGGTTGACACTGGCGTGCGAGTCGGTCTCGAGCGCCTTCTGGTAGAAGTACGCCATCACGGTGGTGCCGTGGTGTTCGCGGATGCCGTCGATGATCACCTCGGGAAGCTTTTCCTGCCGCGCGAGCTCGACGCCATCCTTCACGTGCGACATGAGGATCAGCGCGCTCATCTGCGGCGTGATCTTCTCGTGGCGGTTGAAACCCGGCTCCTGGTTTTCCGCGAAGTACTCCGGTTTGAAGATCTTCCCGATGTCGTGGTAGTACGCCATCACGCGCGCGCGCAGGGCGTCGGCGCCGATCTCGGTGGCGATCGCGTCCACCAGGTTGCCCAGCAGCATCGAATGGTGGTAGGTGCCGTGGGCCTCCATGTTGAGGCGCTTCAGGATGGGCTTGTTGAGATCGGTGAGCTCGAGCAGCGTGAAGCGCGAGGCGCGGTTGAACAATTGCTCGAACACCGGCAGCAGGAACACCGTGGCCAGTCCGGTGAAGAGGCCGTTGACCGCGCCCCACATCGCGTCGCGCGCCAGCCCGCGCCACGGGTCGAGCTCTCCCGCCTGCACCGCAACGATGCCGAGCGCGTAAGCGCCGGCGACGAACACGAACACCGAGTAGCCGCGACTGCGCGCGCGCATGCGCTCGATGCCGGCGACACCCGCCGCGCCGGCCATCCAGCCGACGAACGAGGGGCCCACGAGGCCGGGCGTGGCGACCGCCGGGAGCGCCGCGGCGAACGCCCCCGCGACCAGGCCGAGCCGGAAATCGAACAGCGCCGCCAGCGTCACCGACACGAACGCCACCGGGGCCAGGTACGGGCTCAGCCCGAAGCGCGCGATGGCGGCCAGCGCCACCAGGTACGCGACCAGCACTGCGAGCACGGCGACGAGCCGGGCGATCGCGCCGTAGACGGCGGGCTGGAAGATGTGCAGGTAGACACCGAACAGCACGCACAGCAGCGCCACGCGCAGCGCCTCGGCGGCGTGCGCGCGCGCCAGCGCGAAGGGCGTGCGGGTCGGGTCGCGCGCGATGCGCTCTTCCTCGAGCGCGCGCAGCACGTTCTCCTGCTCGTCGGTGACGCGTTCGTTGCGCCCGACGATGCGCTCGTTCTTGCCCACGTCGTAGAAGCCGCGGATCGAGGAGGCCGCCACGTCGCGGCGCCGGCCCGTCTCGTCGGCATCGAAGATCAGGTTGGCGAGCGCGTGGCCGCGCACGAGCTCGAAGAACACCTGCGCGCGCGCACCGTCGTCGGGAAAGCGCGCCTGGGCTTCGGCGCGCACGGCCTGGTCGAGCTTGCCCTGGTCGACCAGGCCCTCGGAGTTGCGGCGCAGCTCGCCCTCGCCGTCGATCACGACCACCTCGCGGTAGTCATTGCGGCGCAGGATGGCGGCGTTGTCGACCAGCCCGCGCGCGAAGAGATCGCGC